>DATFVX010000345.1:0-6552 GCA_035259985.1 Acidimicrobiales bacterium
GGCGTCGGCTGTCGTCGGCCCGCCTGCGTCAGCGGCGCCGACGAGTGCGCCGTCGACCCTGTGCCCGATGCGTGCGACCGCGGCGCCGGTGCCGCACCAGCGGCACGTGACGTCCTCGACCAACTCGTGGAGCACGGCCTCGTCCTCGACCTGTAGCTCACCGCCGATGGTGTAGTGGTGGAAGGCACGCGTCCGCCGGGTCGTCACCACGTCGAATCGGGTCTGGTTGCCGCAGGCGGAGCAGCGATAGCGCGTCGTCACGGGCAGCAAGCCTACTGATCCGCCACCTGTGCCCCCTCGCCTACGCTGCCCAGCCGTGCTGACCGCCTTCGTGCTGATCAACGCCCAGCCGGATCGGATCGCCGACCTCGCGCCAGACATCGCCGACGTCGAGGGCGTCGCCGAGGTCTACTCGGTGACGGGCGACCTCGACCTCGTCGCCATCGTGCGCGTGCGACGGCACGAGGAACTGGCCGAGGTGGTGACCCGGCGCATCGCCGCACTCCCGGGCATCGTCCACACCACCACGATGATCGCCTTCCAGGCCTACTCGCGGCACGACCTCGACTCCATGTGGGGCCTGGGGCTCGAGTGACTCAGTCCGCTGGCCGGGATGCGTCGGCCGCGCCCGTGCGCAGATCGCCCGCGATCCCATCGACGGCGACCGCGTCGACCAGCCGGGAGAGGAGCGCCTCCCAGGGGACCGGATCCGGTCGGTCGAGGTCGATGGCGCCGAACAGGAGGAAGCCCAGGGCGACCGAGTGGCAGAAACGCACGATCGACCGCGTGTCGAGCCCGGGATCGATGGCGCCCGTGCTCTTCGCCTCGTCGACGAGCGCGGTGAGCGAGACGGTCCGCTCCTCGATGATCCGCCGCAGCATGCCGGCAACCTCGGGATCTCGCCGGGCGGCCACGAACGCCTCCAGCAACAGCGCCTGCCCGCTGTCGAACTCGTCGGTCACGAGGTGGGAGCCGACCGTCGTGAGGATGTCAGTGGCCCGCCCCTCGAAATGGCGCTCGGCGAAGAGCTCCTCGAACTCGTCGTGCGAGTTCGCCTCCATCGCCGCCAACAGCAGCTGTGCCTTGCCGCGGAAGCGACCGTAGATGGCGCCGGTGGTGAAGCCCGCCCGGCGGGCGATCTCCTGCACACCCGCACCGTCGTAGCCCTTCTCGGCGAACACCTCGGCGGCCGCGCTCAAGAGGCGGTCGCGGGTCGGGTCTCCGTTGGGCAGCGCTGCTCCGGACACGCCCCAAATCTACGGCCGCATCGACCCCGGCGCCCGCCCGTTCGACTTTGAGTAGCAGACGGCCAGGCGCGTCATCCCGGCTCACGGTCGTCGGTGTTGCCGGGAGGCCGAGCTGGGTGGCCGGGGCTCAGGGTGCAAATCCCGCACTGTTCGGTGCCCACCTGCGCGCCATCCGCTCGGCCTCTCAGGCGTGCGAGATCGCCACGAGGCGGTCGAGGGCGCCGGCGGCGCCACCACCGTCGATGGCTGCCTGTGCGGCCTCCAGACCCTGTGCCAGGTCGTCGGCCATGCCTGCCGCCACCAGCCCGGCGGCGGCGTTGAGGCACACGACATCCCGGTGGGGACCGGCATCGCCCGCGAGAACCCTGCGGCCGAGCTCGGCGTTGGTGGCGGGATCGCCCCCCACCAGCGCCTCGGTGGGCGCGGGCGCGATCCCCAGCTCCTTGGGGTCGACGGTGTAGTCCCGGATCTCGCCGTCGCGCAGCTCGACCACGTGGGAGGTGGTGGAGATCGTCAGCTCGTCGAGCCCGTCGTCGCCGTGGACCACCAGCACGCGCTCACCCCCGCGCGCCGCGAGCACGCCGACCATGCGCTGGGCCATGGCGGGGTCCGCAACGCCGATCATCAGCCGGCGGACGCCCGCCGGGTTGGCCAGGGGGCCAAGGAAGTTGAACGCCGTGGCGATGCCGAGCTCGCGCCGCGGCGGGCCGGCGTGGCGCATCGCCGGGTGGAACCGCGGCGCGAAGCAGAAGCCGATGCCGGCCTCGGCCACGCAGCGAGCCACCTCCGCCGGGCCACAGTCGATCCGCACGCCGAGCGCCTCGAGCAGGTCGGCCGAGCCCGTCGCCGATGACGCCGCCCGGTTGCCGTGCTTGCACACCCGCCCGCCCGCGCCCGCCACCACGAGCGCGGACAGGGTCGACACGTTGATCGTGTGGGCGCGGTCGCCACCGGTGCCGACGATGTCGACCACGGGCTCGCCGGAGGTGAGCGTCACGCGCTCGGCCGCCGCCAGCATGGCGTCGACCAGCCCCCCGAGCTCGTCGACCGTCTCGCCTTTCATCCGGAGCGCCACGATGAACCCGGCGATCTGCGCCGGTGTGGCCGCGCCGTCCAGGATCTCGGTCATTGCGGCGCGCGCCTGATCGGTGGTCAGGTCGCGCCGCGCCGCCAGCGTCCCCAGGATGGCGGGCCATCCGCCCACCTCGTCGAGCTCCATAGGGGCGTCAGACTAGAGCCACGCGTTTTCGCTGCGGGAATGGGTCGACGCGACGGCCGGCCCCGCGGGAAGCGACGTCGTGGCGTCAGGAGGCGCGGCGCCGCTGGCGCAGGATGCGGCGGCGTTCGCGCTCGGTGCAACCGCCCCACACGCCGTCCTTCTCGCGCACGCTGAGCGCGTGCTCGAGGCAGGCTTCCCGCACGGGACACTGAGCACAGACCGCCTTGGCGCTCTCGGCCTCCTCGTCGGTGGCCGGGTAGAACGTCAAAGGGTCGAGGCCGCGGCACGCGGCATGCTGGCGCCAGGTCTGGATCATGGTGGCGGGTGGGTCCCCCTATGGCTGAGTTCGTCGTACGCGATCGGCGTCGCAGCAGCGAGCTCGGATCGGAGTCTCTGTCCCTCGGGGGCCGGAATGCAAACCGTTGGGGGACGCACCGGCCCGGCACCGAGAGACAGTCGATCTTGGCACTACCGACCGCTCGCTGGCAAGGCTGTTGCGCGGCGGCTCCGTGCCACTTGACCAGCGAGTTCGCGGAGGTGCGGGCGCCGGATCGGTGACGGCGGTGCAGCACCCCACCATCGAGCTACAACCGGAACGCCATGGCGGCCCGTAGGCTCTGAGCCGCCATGCCCCTCGGCACGTTCGACCGCAACGAGAACCTCGCCAGCCTCGCGGAAGGCACGTTCGACGTGCTGGTCATCGGCGGCGGGATCACGGGTGCCGGCGTGGCGCTCGACGCGGCCTCGCGGGGGCTGCGGACTGCGCTCGTCGAGCGTGACGACTTCGCATCCGGCACGTCGTCGAAGTCGTCGAAGCTCATCCACGGCGGCCTGCGCTACCTCCAGAACGGCGACGTCCGCCTCGTGTACGAGGCGCTGCGGGAACGCCAGCGCCTGCTGCGCAACGCCCCCCACCTCGTCAAGGTGCTCCCGTTCCTCATCCCGGTGTTCGAGGGCAAGGGCGGGATCATCCCCAAGCGGCTGGCGCGGGCGCTCGGCTCGGCCATGTGGATGTACGACCTCACCGGCGGGCTGCGCATCGGCAAGCGCCACCGGCGCCTCAGCCGGGACGCCGCCCTCGCCCACATGCCCACGCTCGGCGACCGCCTCGCCTGGGCGTACCTGTACTACGACGCGCAGGCCGACGACGCCCGCCTGACGCTGACCGTGGCCCGCACGGCCGCGCTCGACTACGGCGCCACAGTCGTCAACCATGCCGCCGTCACCGCCATCACCAAGGACGACGGCGGCCGGGTGGACGGCGCCACCGTAGAGATCGGCGCCGACGTCGGCGGCGGCGCGGGCGGCGAGATGCACGTTCGGGCCCGGGCGGTGATCAACGCCACCGGTGTGTGGGCCGACCACGTGCGGGCGCTCGACGAGGGAACCGACCCCAACTCCATCCGGCCCGCGAAGGGCATCCATGTCGCGGTGCCCTGGCACAAGCTGCGCAACGACATCGCCGCCGTCGTGCCCGTCTACCAGGACCGCCGCTCCGTGTTCGTCGTGCCCTGGCCCGCGAATGGGGACGACGGAACGGGCGCCGGCGCAACCGCCGACGGCGGCGTCACCTACATCGGCACCACCGACACCGACTACGAGGGCGACGTCGACGATCCCCAGTGCACGCCCGAGGACGTCGCGTACCTGCTGGGCGCGATCAACCACGCGGTCGCCGAGCCGCTCGACGAGAGCGACGTCCTGGGCACGTGGGCCGGGCTGCGACCGCTCGTGCGCGACGCCAGCGACAGCCGCACCGCCGACCTGTCCCGCCGCCACCGGGTGCTCAGCAGCGCCGGGGGCATGATCACCGTGACCGGCGGCAAGCTCACCACCTACAGGGAGATGGCGGAGGATGCGGTCGACGCTGCGGTGCGGGCGTTGTCGTCCACCGGCGAACCGCTCCCACGCCGGGCCCGGCGCAGCCGCACGCGCTCGCTGGCCCTGCGGGGCGCCGCCGGCTGGCGCGAGGCCCGGACGCGGGATGCCCACCTGGGCGCCCGCTACGGCGGCGAGGCCGCGGTCGTCGAGGCCATCATCGCCGCCGATCCCGCGATGGCGGAGCCGCTCGTGCCCGGGCTCCCCTACCGCCGGGCAGAGGCCCTCTACGCGGCGCGCTACGAGATGGCCACGACCGTCGACGACGTGCTGTCGCGGCGCACGCGGAGCCGGCTGCTGGGCCGGGACGCCACCGCCGCCGCCGCCGCCGACGTGGCCGACCTGCTGGCCGCGGAGCTGGGCTTGTCCGACGCCGAGCGGGCGGCACAGGTCGATCGCTTCCGGGAGGCCCTGGCCCGTGAGCGCGAGGCGCCCGGCCTGCCCGAGCACGCGGCGGTCGCCGGGAGCGGATGATGGCGGCGCCCGACGCGGACGCCCGGACCGGTGCCGGGCACGGGAGCGACGCCGACGGTGTGACCGGTGTGACCGGTGTGCCGGCGGCCCCCGCCCGGGCGATCGACGGCTGCCGCGAGGCGACCGCCCGCCTCCTGGCGACCCTGGACGCGCTCGACGACGCCACCGCCCGGCGGCCCAGCCGCCTGCCGGAGTGGACCGTCGGCCATGTGGTGACGCACCTCGCCCGCAACGCCGACTCCCTCGTCCGCATGCTCGAGGGCGCAGCGGCGGGACGGGTGGTGGACCAGTACGAGGGTGGCCTCCCGGCCCGGGCGGCCGACATCGCCGCCGGCGCCGGGCGCCCGGCCGCCGAGCTGATGGCCGACCTGGGGCGGGCGATCGCCGATCTCGACAACGCATGGCGGCGGGTCCCCGACGGCATGTGGGCCACAGGCCACGGGCGCATGGGCAGCGGCGAGCTGTGCCCGTGCGCCGAGATGCCGTTCAGGCGCTGGCGTGAGGTCGAGATCCACCGGGTCGACCTGGGCCTGGGCGCGGAGCCGGCGGAGTGGCCGCCGGCGTACGTCGAGCTCGAGCTCACCCGAACGCTGGCCGGCCTCCCCGACCGGCTGACGCCGCCGGGTCGGGCCGCGCTGCTCGCCTGGCTCGTGGGTCGGGCCGACGCCCCGCCCGAGCTCCCCCCGTGGTAGGCGCGGTGGCATCCATGATCCGGGACGCGTGACCATGAGCACCCCCTACTCCCTCCCGCCGAACGGTCCGGGCGCGCCCTCGCCGCCGATCGCGATCGCCGGCGGTCCTGCGGGCGCCACCCCACACCTCGCCGCCAACCGCGTCGACGTGCCGGCCGGCGTGATCGAGCGGCTGACGAGCGCGTGTGCGGAGGTGACCGTCGACGCACCCGCCGTGGCCGAGGCCAGCCGCGACTGGTGGCCGTTGGCGATGGCCTGGGCCACCGACGGCCAGGTAGCGGGACTGGCGGGCGCCGTCGCCCGGCCCGCCGAGGCCGAACAGGTCGCCGCCGTGCTCGCGATCTGCAACGAGGCTGGGGTGCCCGTCACCGCCGCCGGCGGCCGCAGCGGCGTGTGCGGTGCGTCGGTCCCGCTGCACGGCGGGGTGGTCCTCGACCTCACCGGCATGGCGGGCATCGTCGACGTCGACGCCACCTCGCTCGTCCTCGACGTGCTGCCGGGCACCTTCGGCGACCTGCTCGAGCGCGAGCTCCGGACCGACCATGGACTCACACTGGGGCACTGGCCGCAGTCGGTGGCCCTGTCCACGGTCGGCGGGTGGCTGGCATGCCGGTCGGCCGGCCAGCTCTCCGGGCGCTACGGCAAGATCGAGGACATGGTGCTGGGGCTCGACGTTGCGCTGGCGGACGGCACCCGCATCACGACCGGCGGCTGGCCGCGGGCCGCGGTCGGCCCGGACCTGACCCAGCTGTTCGTCGGCAGCGAGGGCACCCTCGGCATCATCACCGGCGCCCGGCTGCAGCTGCATCCCGCCCCCCGCCACGAGCGGCGGGGAGCCTGGCTGCTCGCGTCGTTCGAGCACGGCGTCGACGCCATGCGGCGCATCGTGCAGCGGGGCGCCACGCCGGCGGTGCTGCGGCTGTACGACCCGGCCGAGGCCGACCGCACCTACCAGACCGGCGGCAAGGCACTGCTGCTCGTCCTCGACGTGCTGCCGGGCACCTTCGGCGACCTGCTCGAGCGCGAGCTCCGGACCGACCAT
>DATFVX010000346.1:0-14253 GCA_035259985.1 Acidimicrobiales bacterium
TCGACAAGGTCGGCAAGGACGGTGTCATCACGGTCGAGGAGTCGCAGACCTTCGGCATGGAGATGGACCTGGTCGAGGGCATGCGCTTCGACAAGGGCTACATCTCGCCCTACTTCGTCACCGACCCCGACCGCATGGAGGCCGTCCTCGACGACCCCAACATCCTCCTCGTCGGCTCGAAGATCTCCAACGTGCGTGACCTGCTGCCGGTGCTCGAAAAGGTCATGCAGGGCGGCAAGCCGCTGGTCGTGATCGCCGAGGACGTCGAGGGCGAGGCGCTGGCCACCCTGGTCGTCAACAAGATCCGCGGGACCTTCAAGTCGGCTGCGGTCAAGGCCCCCGGGTTCGGCGAGCGCCGCAAGGCGATGCTGCAGGACATGGCGATCCTCACCGGCGGCCAGGTCATCACCGAGGAGGTGGGCCTCAAGCTCGAGAACACGACGCTCGACCTGCTCGGTCGGGCCAAGAAGGTCATCGTCACCAAGGACGAGACCACGATCGTGGAGGGCGCTGGCTCCGAGGACGAGATCAAGGGCCGCATCCAGCAGATCAAGAACGAGATCGACAACACCGACTCCGACTACGACCGCGAGAAGCTGCAGGAGCGCCTGGCCAAGCTGTCGGGCGGCGTCGCGGTCCTCAAGGTCGGCGCCGCGACCGAGGTCGAGCTCAAGGAGAAGAAGCACCGCATCGAGGACGCGGTGTCGACCACCAAGGCCGCCATCGAGGAGGGCGTCGTCGCCGGCGGTGGCGTGACCCTCCTGCGGTCGCAGTCCAAGGTCAACGAGCTCGTGAACAGCCTGTCGGGCGACGAGTCCACGGGCGCCCGCATCGTCTCCCGGTCGCTCGAGGAGCCGCTCAAGCAGATCGCGGTCAACGCCGGCCTCGAGGGCGGCGTCGTGACCGAGCGGGTCCGGGCGCTCGAGGGCGCGACCGAGGGCCTCAACGCCGCCACCGGCGACTACGAGGACCTGGCCAAGGCCGGCATCATCGACGCCGCCAAGGTCACCCGGTCGGCGCTGCAGAACGCCGCCTCGATCGCGGCCCTTTTCCTCACCACCGAGGCCGTCATCGCCGACAAGCCCGAGGAGAAGGGCGCCCCGGCGATGCCCGGCGGTGGCATGGAGGACTTCTAGGGTTTCGTCCCCGAAGCTTCGCTTCGGGGACGAGGTCACGAGGGGGGACCCGGGAGGGTCCCCCCTCGTGGCTTCCCCCACTGCCTCGCTATCTCGGCGCTGGTCGGGCGAGAGGCGCCGATAGCGTGGATGGGTCATGGACGGGACCCGGATCGTGCTGGTGCGGCACGGCGAGTCGCGGGCCCAGGAGCTGGGCATCGTGGGCGGCCATGCCGGGTGCCGCGGGCTCTCGGCGCTGGGCCGCCTGCAGGTGGAGGCTTTGCGCGACCGCTGGAAGGCATCCGGCGAGCTCGGCGACGTGTCGGCGCTCTATGCCAGCGTGATGCCGCGGGCCGTGGAGACGGCCGAGGCGTTGGCGCCGGCCCTCGGTGACCTGGACATCGTGCAGGATTGCGCCCTGTGTGAGCACCATCCCGGTGAGGGCGACGGGCTGCCGTGGAACGAGTACGACCGCCTCTATCCCTTCCCCGACGGCGGCTGGCACCCGGACCTCCGGCGCGACCCCGGCGGCGAGACCTGGCGGGAGATGGCCGATCGGGTCGCCGGCGGGATCGACCGCCTGGTCGAACGCCACGCGGGCGAGACGGTCGTGGTGGCCTGCCACGGCGGCGTGATCGTCCACACCATGTTCCGCTGGCTGGCCATCGGCGAGGACGGTCGAGAGCGTGCCTGGTTCAGCCCGGGGAACGCCTCCATCACCGAGTGGCGCTATGGCGCCGACCCGTATCGCGACCGGTCGATCTCGTGGGAGCTGGCGCGCTTCAACGACGGGGCCCACCTCGTCGGCCGGTTCTAGCGACCCGGCCAACGGCTATCCGCTCGGCCTCTGCCACCTAAGGCCTGTGCGGATGGGCACGTCGTCTGGGCGAACGGTGGTCAGCGTTGCCGGGAGGCCGAGCTGTGCTGCCTGGGCTTACGGTGCAAATTCCGTACGGTTCTATGCCCACTTACGTCCTTATCCGCTCGGCCTCTACGCCTCGTGGTGGTGCGCCCGGGGGATCCACCGGGGGTCCACGTCGTCGTCGGGCTCGAGCGGCCGCATCGCCAGGTCTATGGCGCTCCACAGCGTCTTCGACAACGGGAAGAACGCGAGCGGGACGACGATGGCCGTGGCGACCACCGCGGCCACCGCCGGCGCCGCCGGTCCGGGGTAGGTGGCCAGGAACCCGACGACGACCGCGACCAGGACGGCACCGAAGGTGACGATCGTGTTGATGCCCAGGGCACCCAGCCAGTGCCCCTCGATGCGCTCGAGCCGGAACCCGCAGCGGGGGCAGCGCTCGCGCATGATGAACCACCGCTGGAACAGGCGGCCGCCGCCGCACACGGGACAGCGGCGGGCGAGCCCGCGGGCGAGCAGGCGGGGCACGGTCAGCGGTGGCGGCTCGGGCGGCTCTTCGCCCACGGCCAGAGCATGCCGCGGGTGGCGGTGGCCGTCAGCCGGAGAAGGGGTGAATCTGTGCTCCGTGCCATGCCGAGCCCCTGCAGCCCCCGGCTGACCCGACCGCCCCGGCCGGGGCTACGGTCCCTGTCGTGAGCCCGCCCGCGCATGCCGACCTCCAGCCGCTCGTGGCCCTGCTCGGGACCTGGCGGGGGGAGGGGGAGGGCACGTATCCGACCATCGAGCCGTTCCGCTACTCGGAGGAGATCACCTTCACGCATGTGGGCAAGCCGTTCCTCGCCTACCGGCAAGCGACCGTCAACCTGGCGACGGGACTCCCGGCACATGCGGAGGCCGGCTACTGGCGGCCGGCAGGTGAGGGGCGGGTGGAGCTGGTGATGGCGCATCCGACCGGCGTCGTCGAGATCGAGGAGGGCACGATCGAGCCGCGGCCGGACGGGGTCCTGCTCCAACTCCGGTCGACGGCGGTGGCCTGCTCGGGCACGGCCAAGTCGGTGGTCACGCTCCAGCGCGATGTCGAGGTGGCCGGCGACACGCTGCGCTACGACCTGGCGATGGGGGCGGTGGGCCAGGCGCATCAGCACCACCTGAGCGCTGCGCTGCGCCGCGTCGACTGACCACCGGCGCGTGCCGGCTCGCCGGCCGGGCTCCCCCGGGCTCGCGCCGGTTCACGACCGACCCCGTACGCTTCAGGGCATGTCGCGGGGGCGTACCGCCAAGGTGCTGACGCATCGGTACGACGGCCGCAGCCTGACGCGCCAGCCCGACCAGCTGATCGTCGAGGAGCCGCTCGAGATCCAGCTCGACGGTGTGCTGGTGACGACCACGATGCGGACGCCCGGCCACGACTTCGAGCTCGCCGCGGGGTTCTGCCTGACCGAGGGGTTGCTCGCGGGCGCGACCGTCCGCCAGTGCCGCTACTGCGGGACGGGTTCGGCGGTCGACAGCGAGTTCAACGTGGTCACGGTGGAGACCGGCGGCTCGGCGCCGCGACCCCGCCCCCGGCTGACCACGACGACGTCGGCCTGTGGCCTGTGCGGCACCACCGCCATCGACGACCTGCGGGAGCGGCTGCACCCGTTGCCGCCGGCGGCGCCGTTCCCGCTCGATGTCCTGGCCCGCGTGCCCGAGGGCGTCACGTCCACCCAGGAGCTGTTCGGCGCAACAGGGGCGGTGCATGCGGCGGTGGTGTTCGACCGGGCCGGCGTGGCGGTTGTCGCCCGCGAGGACATCGGCCGGCACAACGCGGTGGACAAGGTGGTGGGGCGGCTCCTGCTCGACGGCGGGCTGCCGGCCGCGGGGTTGGGCCTGTACGTCAGCGGTCGGGCCAGCTTCGAGATCGTCCAGAAGGCCTGGGCGGCGGGCTTGTCGACGGTGGTGGCCGTCAGCGCCCCTTCGTCGCTGGCGGTGAGCGCGGCGCGCCTGGCCGGGATGACGTTGTGCGGCTTCGCCCGGGGCGGGCGGCTGAACGTCTACGCGCCGGAGGAGCCGCCGCGGCGCGGCGAGCGTGCGGCGACCGGAGAGGCCGCGGCGGCGCCGGCATCTTCCGGACGTTCGAGGGCGGGGCGCTGACCGTGGGCCTGCGCGAGCAGTTCACCGGCTGGAAGCCCGGGCTGTGGGCCGGCTGGCGGCCCAATGGCCTGGGCGAGCAGAAGCCCAACCACTACCGCGACATCGCCCGCGTGGCCTGGGCCAACCGCGCTCACCCGGCGTACGCCTATCAGGTGCTGACCAAGGGCGCATGCGACGGCTGTGCGCTGGGAGTGGCGGGCCTGCATGACTGGACCATCGACGGCGTCCACCTGTGTACGACGCGGCTCGACCTCCTCGAGCTGAACACCGCGGATGCCGTCGATCCCCTGGTGCTGTCCGACGTCGCCGCGTTGGGGTCTCGGACCGGGGCCCAGCTGCGGGCGCTGGGACGGCTGGCGCATCCGATGCGCCGCCGTCGGGGCGCAACGGGGTTCCGCCGGGTGTCGTGGGACGAGGCCCTGTCGGTGCTGGCGGCCGGCCTGCGCGCCACGACGCCCGATCGGGCGGCGCTGTACCTGACCAGTCGCGGCATCACCAACGAGACCTACTACGTGGCTGCGAAGGCCAGCCGCGCGCTGGGCATCGCCAACATCGACTCGGCGGCCCGGGTCTGCCACGCCCCCTCGACGGTCGGGTTGCGCCAGACCGTGGGCGTGGCCGCCACCACGTGCTCGTTCCAGGACGTGATCGAGGCGCCGCTGGTGGTGCTGTGGGGTTCGAACCCCGCGAACAACCAGCCGGTGTTCATGAAGTACCTGTACCTGGCGCGCCGGCAGGGCTGCCGGGTCGTGGTGGTCAACCCGTTCCTCGAGCCCGGGCTCGCCCGCTACTGGGTGCCGTCCAACGTGGAGTCGGCGCTGTTCGGCACCAAGATGTGCGACCTCCACGTGCCGGTCCGCCCGGGCGGCGACGTGGCCTTGGCCAATGCCGCACTGGGGCGCCTGATCGCGCGGGGTGCGGTCGACCGGGCGTTCATCGACGCCCACACGGAGGGCTTCGCCGAGGTGGCGGCGGCGCTGGCCGGCCAGGACACCGACCACCTGCTCGGCCTCGCCGGGGTCGACCGTCCGACGCTGGAGTCGTTCGTCGACGAGCTGGTGCGGGCCGGGGGAGCGATCCACGTGTGGTCCATGGGCGTCACGCAGCACCGGGGGGCGGCCGAGACCGTGCGCGGGATCGTGAACCTCGCCCTCGCGCAGGGTGGCGTCGGGCGCAACGGCGTGGGGCTCATGCCCATCCGCGGCCACTCCGGCGTGCAGGGCGGCGCCGAGATGGGCGCCTACGCCACCGCCCTCCCGGGCGGCCTGCCCGTGGACGCCGACCACGCCGCCGCCCTGTCTGCCACCTGGGGGTTCCCCGTTCCCGGCCGGCCGGGGCTGACCGCGCCGGAGATGGTGGAGGCCGCCGGCCGCGGCGAGATCGACGTGCTGTGGATGTCGGGCGGCAACTTCCTCGACGTGATGCCGGACTCGCGGGCGGTGGAGGCGGCGCTCGGCCGGGTGGCGCTGCGGGTCCACCAGGACGTCGTCGTGACCCGCCAGATGCTGGTCGAGGGCGACGACGTGGTCCTGCTGCCCGTCGCCACGCGCTACGAGCAGGAGGGCGGCGGCACCGAGACCACCACCGAGCGCCGCATCGTGTTCAGCCCCGAGATCCCACGCCAGGTGGGCGAGGCCCGCAGCGAGTGGCGACTGTTCGCCGACGTGGCCAACCGGGTGCGACCCGAGCTGCGGGCCGCGTTCTCGTGGCCCGACAACGCCGCGTTGCGACGCGAGATCGCCGAGGTCGTGCCGCTGTACGCAGGGATCGAGACCCTGGCCGCCACCGGCGACGCCGTCCAGTGGGGCGGGCGCCACCTGGCCGCGCAGGGGGCATTCCCCACCCCGTCCGGCCGGGGCCGGTTCACGCCTCTCGAGCCCGTCGAGCCGCACGTTCCGGACGGCTCGTTCGTGCTGTCGACGCGGCGAGGCAAGCAGTTCAACTCGATGGTCCAAGGCCAGGTCGATCCCCTCACCGGTGCCGGGCGCGACGCCGTGTTCATGGACGCAACCGACGCCTCCGCCCTCGGGGTGGCCCCCGGTGACCGGGTGCGGCTCCGCTCCGAGACCGGCAGCCTCGACGCCACGGTCACACTGGCCCGGCTGCCCGCCCGCACCCTTCAGGTCCACTGGCCCGAGGGCAACGTGCTGATCGCCGCTGGCTCCAACCACCGCGAACCCACATCCAAGGTGCCCGACTACAACGCCGTCGTGACCGTCGAGCCCCTGGACTCCACCCCGCCCGACTGAACCACCCCGCCGGCCGGCGGTCAGAACGGCTGGATGACGTGCTCGCAGCCGTCGTCGGCGGCGAATGCGGCCTTGAGCTCCTCGTCGTCATAGGTGCCGATCGCCGGCTCCACGACGGCGCCGGCGCGCTCGACGGCGATGAAGGCGGTCCCCAGCACGCCCCGCTGGTCCGCCACCTCGATCGCCGGCAGATCCTCGATGTCGGCGCGCTCCTCCTCCAGCGCAGCGACGGCATCGTCGGCGCCGCCGCGCAGCTCCTCGAGCAGGCGGTCGCGCTCGTTGCTGGCCGGGAGCCCGAGCTCGTCGACGTCGCCCTGGTGTGCCTCCGCCAGCTGGATCAGGTCGTCGAACCCGTCGCGGAGCACACCGGGGGCCGTCGCCGGATCGTCGGCGTCGGTGATCGCATCCGAGGTGCTGTTCAGGGCGTCGGCCATCTCGTTGTTCCAGCGCCGGAGCATGCCGCACACGGCCGTCGCGGTCTCCGCCGACGCGGCCTCACGCGAGGTCGGCTTCGAGTCGCCGCACGCCGTGACGAGGGCAAGAGCGGCGACGGCTGCGATCGTGGCTGCGGTCCGGAACCTGGGCACCGGGGGAGTCTGGCACGGCCGGGTACGGGAGGCCGACCTCGCAACCGGGCCCTCGCGGAACTTCCGCAAGCGCCCACTAGCCTCGCGTCGTGCCTGGTCCGCTCCAACCCACCACCGGCTGGAACGTCGTGCATCTGTTCTGTGCCGCCCTGCCGGGCGCCGACCCCGGTGCCATCTCCGCTGCCGTCAAGTCGCTCGAGGCCGACGCGCACCAGGTGGTCCCCGTCGCCATCCTCGGGCACAAGGCCGACCTCTGCCTGCTGGCACTCGGCCCCGACCTCTGGCGGCTGCGCCGGTTCCAGACCGAGATCGCGGCCGCTGGGCTCGACGTCGTCGACAGCTACGTGTCCCTGACCGAGGTGTCGGAGTACGCCGCGGGCATGCCCGAGGAACGCAAGCAGGCCCGGCTCTACCCGCAGCTGCCGCCGGCGGGGAAGCGGGCGTTCTGCTTCTACCCGATGTCCAAGCGCCGCGGTGCGGAGCACAACTGGTACGAGCTGCCGTACGAGGCCCGCGAGCAGCTCATGCTGGGGCACGGGGGCGTGGGACGGACGTTCGCCGGGCGAGTGCTCCAGCTCGTCACCGGCTCCACCGGGATCGACGACCACGAGTGGGGCGTCACGCTCTTCGCGGTCCATCCCGACGACCTCAAGGAGTGCGTCTACACGATGCGCTTCGACGAGGCGTCGGCCCGGTACGCAGAGTTCGGGCCCTTCGTCACCGGCGTGGTCGGGACCCTCGACGAGGTTCTGGCGGCGGTCGGCGTCCCCGGCTGAGAAATAGCGCGCGTCAACCCCACCGGGACCCTGCACACCGATCGTGGCCCGGTCGGAGCTTGCGCTGCACGAATCGTCACGAATTTCTCCCCGGCAGGCGACAGAACTGTTGATCCAGCGCCGCCCCGGGCCAGGAAATAGACTTGCGCTGGACAGGTCCACCTACAATGCCCGCCCGTGCAGAGGGAGGGTCCATGAGGAAGGCCGTGGCGGTGCTGCTCGGCGCCAGCGTGATGGCGACGCTGGCGCTCGCGTCGCGCGCGCCGCAGGCCTCCGCCCAGCCCCGCGAGCCCGCCCGTGCCGGACAGGCCAACGGGGAGACCGTCCGCGGCACGCTGCGCTACGAGACCGAGAGCGGCGAGGACGCCTTCGCCGAGGGCGTTGACATCACCGTCGAGACGGCCGACGGCCAGGAGGTCGAATCCGTCACCAGCGACGCGGATGGTAAGTGGGAGGTGGCCCTCCCGGGACCCGGGAGCTACACGGTCACCATCGATCCGGACACGCTGCCCGACGGCGTGACGCTCCAGGACGAGGACCGCACCACCCTCACGTTCGAGATGAGCCCCGGTCGGTCCCGGGCCGTCCTGTTCGCCCTGACCGCCGGCTTCGGCGGTCGGGAGGTGGCGAGCGGCTTCGAGCGCTTCGTCCGCCTCAGCGTCCAGGGCATCCGGTTCGGGCTGGTGCTCGGGATGGCCGCCATCGGCCTGTCGCTGATCTTCGGCACCACCGGGCTGGTGAACTTCGCCCACGGCGAGCTCGTGACGTACGGGGCGATCCTCGCCTTCATCTTCAACGTCACGATCGGGTGGCCGATGCTCGTGGCCGCCCCGATCGCCATTGCGCTCGCCACGCTCACGGGGTCGCTGGTCGACCGCGGCTTCTGGCGGCCGTTGCGAAACCGGGGCACGGGCCTCATCGCCATGATGGTCATCAGCATCGGGCTCGGGCTGCTGGTGCGGTACATCTTCCTGTTCCAGTTCACCGGCTTCCCGCGTGGCTACCGCGAGTTCACCGAGCAGACCAGCTGGGAGCTCGGGCCCCTGCGCATCGTGCCGCGGGACGCGTGGACCATCGTGATCTCGCTGGTCGTGCTGATCGGTGTCGCGCTGTTCATCCAGAAGAACCGCATGGGCAAGGCGATGCGGGCGGTGTCCGACAACCGCGACCTCGCGGAGTCGTCGGGCATCGACGTCGATCGGGTCATCAACTTCGTGTGGGCGGCGGGCGCCGGTCTGGCGGCGCTCGGTGGGATCCTGCACGGTCTTTCGCAGGAGGTCACCTGGCAGATGGGGTTCCAGCTGCTGCTGTTGATGTTTGCGGGTGTCGTGCTCGGCGGCCTGGGGTCCGCGTACGGGGCGCTCGTCGGCAGCCTGGTGGTCGGCGTCGCCGTCGAGGTGTCGACGCTATGGATCCCCTCGGAGTTCAAGACCGTCGTCGCCCTGAGCATCCTGGTGTTGATCCTGCTGGTGAGGCCCCAGGGAATCCTGGGCCAGGCGGAACGGGTCGGCTAGGGGTACGCCATGGATTGGGGCACGATCCTCGACAACTCGATCTCGCAGGCGTTCAGGCCACTCACGGCGGTGTTCGCACTCGCCGCCATCGGCCTCAACGTGCACTTCGGCTACACCGGGCTGCTCAACTTCGGGCAGGTCGCCTTCATGGCGGTCGGGGGCTACGGGGTGGCCATCAGCGTGCTGGAGTTCGGCGTTCCGCTGTGGGTCGGCGTCCTGATCGGCATCGGCGCCGCGATCGCGCTGGCCGCCCTACTCGGCGTGCCCACGCTGCGCCTGCGCGCCGACTACCTGGCCATCGTCACCATCGCCACCGGCGAGATCCTGCGGCTGACGATCATGGCGCCGACCTTCCGCGACACCACCGGCGGATCCGACGGCCTGTCCGGCTACAACGACGAGTACAGCAACCTCAACCCGTTCTCGCGGGGCAACTACGGGATCGGGTTCCTCAAGTTCAATGCCCCGGCCACGTGGAACATCGTCGTGGGATGGGGCCTGGTGCTCCTGGCAGTCCTCGTCGTCTGGCTGTTGATGCGCAGCCCGTGGGGTCGGGTGCTGAAGGCGATCCGGGAGGACGAGGACGCCGTCCGGGCGCTCGGCAAGAACGTGTTCGCCTACAAGATGCAGAGCCTGATCGTCGGCGGCGTGATCGGCGCCTTCGGGGGCATGTACCTCGTCATCCAGCAGGGTTCGGTGATCCCTGGCAACTTCACCCCGGCGCAGACCTTCTACGCGTATGTGGCGCTCATCCTCGGGGGTACGGCTCGCATCTGGGGCCCGGTCGTGGGTTCGATGATCCTGTGGGTCCTGATCGTGTTCACCGAGGGGCTGCTCAACGAGCTCGTCGACAACGACTACATATCGAGCAGCCTGATAAGCAGCAACCAGGTCGCCCAGATCCGCCTGATGCTGGTGGGGCTGGGCCTGGTGCTTCTGATGATCTTCCGACCTCAAGGCATATTCGGCGATCGGCGTGAGCTCATGTTGGATGCGCGATGAGTACCGGTGCCACGTTCACCAAGGTGGTGGTCGACCCGTTCGAGGCTATTGCCGAGGAGCCGGGCGCCCCTAAGGCCGATCCCATCCTCGTCGCCGACAGCGTCACGCGTCGGTTCGGCGGCCTCATGGCCGTCAACGTCGACCACTTCGAGATCCAGCGCGGGTCGATCACGGCGCTGATCGGGCCCAACGGGGCGGGCAAGACCACCTTCTTCAACGTCCTGACCGGCTTCGACGAGGCCAACACCGGGACATGGTCGTTCGACGGCGATGACATCACCGGAATGCCCGGGCACCGTGTGGCGCGCCGCGGCATGGTGCGGACGTTCCAGCTCACGAAGGCGCTGTCGCGCCTCACCGTGATCGAGAACATGAAGCTGGGCGCGACCGACCAGATAGGGGAGAACTTCTTCCGCGCCTTGTTGAAGCCGCTGTGGCGCGACCAGGAGCGGGACATCGAAGAGCGCGCCGAGGGGCTGCTGGAGCGGTTCAACCTGGCGCACATGCGCAACGAGTTCGCCGGCACGCTCTCCGGCGGCCAGCGCAAGCTGCTGGAGATGGCCCGCGCCCTGATGGTGGAGCCGCAGCTGGTGATGCTCGACGAGCCGATGGCGGGCGTGAACCCAGCGCTGGCCCAGTCGATCATCGGGCACGTCGAGGGCCTGCGCGAAGAGGGCCTCACGGTGCTGTTCATCGAGCACGACATGGACGTCGTGCGCACGATCAGCGACTGGGTGGTGGTGATGGCGGAGGGGCTGCTGATCGCCGAGGGTCGCCATTCCTCGATCGTGACGAATCCGAGAGTCATCGACGCCTACCTCGGCGCCCACCACGGCACGCCGCTGGACCGCCGCGAGCAGGACAAGCAGCTGGCCGAGGCGGAGAAGGCGATCGAGGCCGAGGAGCAGGTGCGGGAGGAGGCCCAGTGACCGACGGCGAGGTGGCGAAGAGCGACTCGCCGCTGCTCGCGGCGGTCGACATCGTGGCGGGCTACGTGCCGGGGGTGAACATCCTCAACGGCACCAACCTCGAGCTGTTCGCCGGCGAGCTGATCGGCGTCATCGGGCCCAACGGCGCCGGCAAGTCCACCCTGGTCAAGGCGCTCTTCGGGCTCATTCCGGTGCGCGGCGGCAAGGTGGTCTACGACGGGCAGGACGTGACCAGCATGAAGGCGCACTCGCTGGTGTCGCTGGGCATCGGCTACGTGCCTCAGACCGACAACGTGTTCCCCCAGCTCACCGTCGGCGAGAACCTCGAGATGGGCATCTACCTGAGGCCCAAGCAGTTCGGCGAGCGCTTCGACGTCGTGACCACGATGTTCCCGCGGCTCGCCGAGCGCCGGGCCCAGCGGGCAGGTTCGCTGTCGGGTGGCGAGAGACAGATGCTCTCGCTGGGCCGGGCGGTCATGATGGACCCCAAGGTGCTGTTGCTCGACGAGCCGTCGGCCGGCCTGTCGCCCGCCTACCAGGACGAGGTCTTCATCAACTGCCGCCGGATCAACGAGGCGGGCGTCTCCATCGTGATGGTCGAGCAGAACGCCAACCGCTGCCTGCAGATCTGCCACCGCGGCTACGTGCTCGACCAGGGGCGCAACGCGTACACCGACACGGGCGACGCGCTGCTCAACGACCCCAAGGTCATAGAGCTCTACCTAGGCACCCTCGCCAAGATCGACTGACCACAAACGGGGGTCACATCGGGCGTCACAGAACGGCCGAGCGCTGCGCCCCCGAGGCCGCACCAGACCGGGCAGTCGATGCGCGTGTCGTCTCACCTACCCGGCGTTAGGGCGCGACTGTCGGTCTCCGTTCGGAGACCACTTCGAACGCTGGTGGTCACCCGAACGCCTCGCGGCCGGGTCGGCCTGGGCATCCCCCACGAGAGTGACCCGCCACCAGCGCGATCACCCGCAGGCGACCGCCGGAACGGCGGGCAGTCCCTGAGAGGCTTCAGGGGCATCCCCGATAGCCCACGGGTAGCTGCCTTTTTAACGTTGCCCCATGGACGCGACCACCGAAGCCCATCCCATGACATCGGCCCCGAGGACCGCCCCCACCACGCTCGTGGTCGCGAGTCTGGCCTCGCTGGGCGCGGGTGCCATCCATGTCAGGGCGGTCGCTCTCCACGGCGAGCACCGGGAGGCGGCCGTGGCCTTCGCGCTGCTGGCAGTGTTCCAGGTGGCATGGGGCGTGCTGGCGCTGGTCCGGCCACGCCGGTTCGTCGTCGTCCTCGGCGGCCTCGGCAACGCGGTGGCGCTGGGCGGCTGGCTGATGACCCGTACGTCGGGCATCGGCTTCATCGACGGGCTGGAGGTGGCCGAGAGCCCCGGCTTCGCCGACGGCGTCGCGGCCGCGCTGGCGGCGGTGGCGGTCCTGGGTGCGGTGGCCTACCTGATCGCCCCGTCCCGGCTCCGGCTGCCGATGCTGGCCGGGCCGTTCCCTGCAGCCGCGGTCACTGGCGCCCTCGTCGTGGCTGCCATCGTGGCGGCCACCGGCGACACCCACGCCCACAGCGACGACCAGCCTGCCCCCTACGACGGCACGCTGCCGGTCGACCTGAGCGGCGTGCCCGGCGTGACACCTGAGCAGGAGGCCGAGGCCGAGGCGCTGGTCACCGCCAACATCCAGGCGCTGCCCCGCTTCGCCGACCCCGACGTGGCCTACGCCGCCGGCTACCGATCGGTGGACGACTCGGACACCGGCGTCGAGCACTTCATCAACTGGAGTCTGGTCGACGACGGCCGCAACCTCGACGCCGAGTACCCGGAGTCGCTGGTTTACAAGGTCGAGCCGGGCGGTGGCCGGACCCTGGAGGCGGCCATGTACGTGCTGGAGCCGCCGGCCACCCTCGACACGTTGCCCCCGCTGGGCGGCCCGCTGGTCCAGTACCACGTGCACAACGACCTGTGCTGGGCCGGTCCGGACGGCGCGTACACGGTCTTCGCCGCGGATCCGCTGCCCGCCCCGTGCCCCGCCGGCAGCCACCGGCGGCTGCTGGAGCCAATGCTCCACGTGTGGATCGTCGGTAACCCGTGCGGGCCGTTCGCCGCCCTGGAGGGCATCTCCGGCGGCCAGGTGCGCCAGGGTGAAGAGGTCCTCTGCGACCACGTACACGGCACGCACTGACCGGCATGGGTCTGCCACGACTCGCCGATCGCGCGACACCGGGACGCGTCCCGGTCACGTCGAGCGCGACGTCAGCCGCCGCGATGGCATCTCGTCTGTGCTGTTGCCCGAGAGGCGAGGGCCGCAGGCTCCGGAGGGTGACCGACGCCCTGGGCCCTGCCAACGACACAGCTTGCTCGTGCTGTGGGTTTGGTGGTCGTTCCTCCGGAGCCTGCGCGAGCTCTGCCCGGTCGCCGCATGCATTCGCTGCATTCCCGAACCGCACGGCCACATCCACCCGGAACCTGGCACCGAAGGGCCGATCGTCGACGCCGGACCGGCGCCATCTCTGCCGATCTCGCGCTGGTCGCACAAGTGTCCTTGGCCTCACTCGGGCGGAGGGCGGGACCGCATCACCTCGCTCCGCATTGCGCTCGGCTCCTTGCCCAGCGAGACCAGGGCATCTCTCGCCGGACCATCCTCAGTAAGGAGGGCCAGGAACATGTCGTCGCTGGTGAGGAAGCGTCTCTTGTCGAGCACTGCCAGGCTGACCGCCCGCCGCAGCACACGCTCGAGGTCGGCACTGTGGGTGAGGCCGGGAACGCGGCTCGCCAGCCGCTTGAGACCCTTCGGCGCCGGTTGCCGAGCCCTCGCCGCCAACTCGAGCGGCTCGAGATCGTGTGTGGTTACACCGGCGTCGTCAAGGACACGTTGCGCTGTCGTCCCCCTACCCGCCTCGAGGACGGCAAGGAGCAACGTCACGGAGGTTGCCGGCTGTGGGGCGGCGAGCGCCGTGCTCCAGGCGAGGCACCGCTGCAGGTCGTCGGCGAAGGAAACTCCTCCCGCTTGGATCGGTGGCTTGAACTTCATCACACCTTCCCGCCGCCGAGAATCGAAGACGGCAACGCCCC
>DATFVX010000347.1:0-6810 GCA_035259985.1 Acidimicrobiales bacterium
CGCCTCAACAGCGACCTCGCCCGCAGGCTCGACCTGCTGGGCTGACCCAAACCCGAACCTGCCGCGGATCTGGTCGCCCTGGCGACCAATCCCGCGGCAAGAACCGGGGGGTCAGGTGGTCAGGCGCTTCACCAGGTGCCCCAGGCTCTCGCGGTAGTGCGGGAGCAGCGGGAACCCGGCCGCCCGGAGCGCGAGGTTGTCGAGCACCGAGTTCGCCGGGCGCGGCGCCGGGCGGGGTGGATCCAGGTCGGCGGTCGAGATCGGCCGCACCTTCCCGGGGTCCTGGCCCGCGGCCGCGAGGATCTCCCGCACGAACTCGTACCAGGTCGCCACGCCCTGGTTGGTCACGTGGAACAGCCCCGGGACCCGCGACACGGACAGGGTGCGGATGGCGACGGCCAGGTCGGCCGTGAAGCTCGGCGAGCCGCGTTGATCGTCGACGAACGCGAGCTCGGGTTGGTCGGCCAGGCCGAGCACGGTCCTGACCATGTTCTTGCCGTGCTCGCCGCACACCCACGAGGTGCGCACCGTGCAGGCGCCCGGCGCGTGCGCGGCGACCTCGTGCTCGCCGCCCAGCTTGGAGGCGCCGTAGACAGACCGGGGCCCCGTGGGATCCCATTCGACGTACGCCCCCGCCTTGGTGCCGTCGAACACGTAGTCGGTCGACACGTAGCAGAGGTGGGCCCCGGCCCGGCGGCTGGCGTCGGCCACCCAGCGCGTCCCGAGGGCGTTCACCCGGAAGGCCCGCTCGGGCTCGCCCTCACAGGCGTCGACCGCCGTCCAGGCGCCCGCATGCACCACGACGTCGGGCCGGACCGAGAGCACCGCCTGGTAGACGGCGTCCCGGTCGGCCACGTCGAGCGACGCGTGCGTCGCGGCCACGACGTCGTCACCCATCGCCTCGCAATGGCACGCCAGGTCGTGGCCGAGCTGGCCGCCGGCGCCGGTGACGAGGACCTTCACCGCAGGCCGACCCGCTCCTTCAGCGGGCGCCACCACCACTCGTTGGCGCGGTACCACTCGACGGTCTCGGCCAGCGCCTCGTCGAGGGTGCGGGCCTTGCGCCATCCCAGCGCCGTCACCTTGTCGACGTTGACCGAGTAGCGGCGGTCGTGGCCGAGCCGGTCCTCGACGTACTCGACCATCTCCTCGCCCACCCCGAACAGCGCCAGCAGCCTGTCGACCAGCGCGCGGTTGGGCGTCTCGTTGCCGGCCCCGATGTTGTAGACCTCCCCGACCGCCCCGTGCTCCAGCACCAGCGCTACGCCGGCGCAGTGGTCGTCGACGTAGAGCCAGTCGCGCTGGTTGAGCCCGTCGCCGTACAGGGGCAGGGGCCGGCCGTCCATCAGGTTCGTCACGAACAGCGGGATGGCCTTCTCCGGGAACTGGTAAGGCCCGAAGTTGTTGGTGCACCGGGTCACGGTCACGGGGAGGCCGTAGGTGTGGTGGTAGGACAGCGCGATCAGGTCCGATCCCGCCTTCGACGCCGAGTAGGGCGACCGGGGCTCGAGCGGGTCGGTCTCCAGCGACGATCCCACCTCCACCGACCCGTAGACCTCGTCGGTCCCGATGTGGATGACCCGCGCGATCTCGAGGCGCCGCGCCGCGTCCATCACCACGTTGGTGCCGAAGCAGTTGGTGTTGACGAAGTCGTCGGGCCCGGCGATCGACCGGTCGACGTGGCTCTCGGCGGCGAAGTGCACGACGGCGTCGTGGCCGGCCATGGCCTCCTCGAGCGTGCCGGGGTCGCAGATGTTGCCCTTGACGAAGCCGTAGCGGGGATCGTCGTCGACGTCCCGCAGCGTCGTCAGGTTGCCCGCGTAGGTGAGCGCGTCGTACACGGTCACCTCGTCGTCGGTGTTGGCCAGGACCCAGCGGACGTAGTTGGAGCCGATGAACCCCGCTCCGCCGGTGACGAGCTGCCTCATGCGACCTCGATCCTCGGCCCCGGGGTCAACCGGTCCGCAGCGCCGCGTGGGGGCGGCGGTCGCCGGGCAGGTCGGCACGGCGGGGATTGGACTGGTCGCGGGCGGACAGCACCGGGCCGGACACACCCCAGTCGGCGCCGACCTCGGGGTCGTCCCACGCCACCCCCAGCTCGTCCGCCGGGTTGTAGTAGCCGTCGACCAGGTAGGTGATGGTCATGTCGGTGAGCGCCGCGAACCCGTGCGCCACGCCGGGAGGGATGTAGACCCCCCGATGGTCGTGGTCGACCCCCGGCGTTCCCGGGGCGCTGCCCAGGTCCACCGTGAGGGTCTTGCCGTCGGTGGGTGAGCCGACCCGCAGGTCGTGCAGCACCACCCGGCACCGCCCGAACGGCACGTACCAGTAGTCGGCCTGGTGCAGGTGGTAGTGCAGCCCCACCACGGCGCCGGCCCGGCGGTCGCCGCGGTTGCCCTGGATCATCTCCCGGCCGCCGTTGAACCACTGGCGCCGGTAGGTCTCGATGAAGATTCCCCGCTCGTCGCCGTGGATGTCGGGCTCGACGACCACGACCCCCTCGATGACGTCTGACGGCCGGATGTTTGCCAACCTGGCTCCTTCGAGGCCGAGCGGATGGGCCCGCAAGTGGGCACCGAACAGTACGGGATTTGCAGCCTAAGCCCAGGCCTCACAGCTCGGCCTCCTGGCGACGCTGACCACCGTGACCCAAGACCAGTTGCCTCGTCCGCGGACGCTCTTCGGCTCGTCGATCAGTGCAGCTCGACGACCGAGTGGTCGCCGAGCATGAGACGCAGCGCCCGTGGCCGGCGCGTCGACCGGCTCAGCTCGACCTCGCGGCCGATGAGGCTGTCGGTGAGCCGGGGGACGTCGACGATGCGGCTGCGGGTGAGCACCACGGAGTGCTCCAGCTCCGAGCCGACGATCACGCAGTCGGAGGCGACGGATGTGAACGGCCCCACGTAGCTGTTCTCGATCCGCGTGCCGGACCCGATGATGGCCGGGCCCAGCACCCGGCTGTTCAGGATCTCGGCACCTCGTTCGATGATCACCCGCCCCTCGATGGCCGACGCCGCGTCGACCGATCCCTCGACCCGCGGCTGCAGCGTCTCGAGCACCAGGCGGTTGCACTCCAGCAGCGGGTCCTTCTTGCCGGTGTCGATCCACCAGCCGTCCAGCACCTCGTGGTTGACCCGGTGGCCGTGTTCGATCAGCCACTGGATGGCGTCGGTGATCTCCAGCTCGCCACGCCACGAGGGCTCGATGGCCGCCACGGCGTCGTGGACGTGGTGGTCGAACAGGTAGACGCCCACCAGGGCCAGGTCGGAGGGCGGATCGGACGGCTTCTCGATCAGGCGCAGCACGTCGCCGTCCTCGGCAAGCTCCGCCACCCCGAACTGCCGGGGGTCGTCCACTTTGGCCAGCAGGATCTGTGCCGCCGGCACCGGCGACCCGTCGTCGCCAAGCCGCAGCATGGCGGCCTCGGTGCGCGCGGCCTCGAAGCGGTCGGTGAAGCCGGCCAGGCCCTGCTGCAGCATGTTGTCGCCCAGGTACATCACGAAGTCGTCGTCGCCCAGGAAGTCCCGCGCGATCAGCACGCAGTGGGCCAGCCCCAGTGGCGCCTCCTGGGGGATGTAGGTGATGTCGACGCCCCAGCGCGTGCCGTCGCCGACCGCCTCGATCACCTCGTCGCCGGTGGACCCGACGATGATCCCGATCTCCTTGATACCGGCCTCGACCATGTCCTCGATGCCGTAGAACAGGATCGGCTTGTTGGCGATGGGGACGAGCTGCTTGGCGCTCGTATGGGTGATGGGCCGCAGGCGTGTTCCCGCCCCGCCGGCAAGGATGAGACCTCTCACGGGGTGGTCATTCTTGCAGGACGGCACGGGCGGGGCACAGGCGACGCGGTCGTGCCGCGGCTCGTCAGGACATCGGCAGGCCGAGGTCGCGGGCGATGACCAGGCGCTGGATCTCGCTGGTGCCCTCGCCGATCTCGAGGATCTTGGCGTCCCGGTACTGGCGCGCCACCGGCGTCTCGTCGATGAACCCGTAGCCCCCGAAGACCTGGGTAGCCATCCGCGTGGCGGTCACCGCCGACTCGGTGGCGTAGAGCTTGGCCATGGCCGCCTCCCGCTTGTACGGCTTGCCCGTGTCGCGCAACCACGCCGCCTGGTAGACGAGCAGGCCGGCCGTCTCCGCCATGACGGCCAGGTCGGAGCAGGCGAACGCCACCGCCTGGTTGGCGCCGATGGGGCGCCCGAAGGCCCGCCGCTCGTTGGCGTAGCCGACGGACTGCTCCAGGCAACAGCGGATCACGCCCACGGCCAGCGCGGCGATGGCGATGCGCCCCTCGTCGAGGATCTGCAGGAACTGGGCGAAGCCCCGGCCGCGCTCGCCCAGCAGGTTGCCGGCGGGCACCCGGCAGTCGCTGAACGTCAGCCCGTGAGTGTCGGAGGCGTGCCACCCCATCTTCCGGTAGGGCGGATCCACGGCGAACCCGGGCGTCCCCGCCGGGACGATGATGCAGGAGATCTCCGGGGCGCCCGCTCCGGCGCCACCGGTGCGGGCGGTGATCGTGACGAGGGAGGTGATGTCGGTCCCGGAGTTGGTGATGAAGGCCTTCGCCCCGTTGATGATCCACTCGGCGCCGCCGCCCTCGAGCACGGCCGTCGTGCGGGTGCCGCCGGCGTCGCTGCCGGCCTCCGGTTCCGTCAGGCCGAAGCCCCCGAGGGCCCGCCCCGCGCACAGGTCGGGCAACCACCGCTGGCGCTGCTCCTCGGTCCCGAAGCGGAAGATGGGGTTGGCGCCCAGCCCCACGCCCGCCTCGAGCGTGATCGCGATGGACTGGTCGACCCGGGCCAGCTCCTCGATCGCGATGCACAGCGTGGTGAGGTCCGCGCCACCACCGCCGTACTCCTCGGGGAACGGGATGCCGAACAGTCCGAGCTCGCCCATCTGGCGGACGACGTCGAGCGGGAAGGTGTGGGTCGCATCCCAGGCCTCGGCGTGCGGGGCGATCTCGGCCTCGGCGAAGTCACGCACCAGCTTGCGCAAGGCTCGCTGCTCGTCGGTGAACTCCACGTGCACGGGCTCGATGGTACGGCGACTGCGTTGGGGCCCCGGGGCGTTGGCGCCCGTCGCGGCCGGAGCCGGCGGAGCTTGGCGGTCGACCGCTCGCCGCTAGGTCGCTTGACACCTAACTCTATCTAGATAGAGTTCTGACGCATGACCAGAGTGCGTCGTCCGTCACGGCAGACGGTCGCCATCCTCGATGCGCTGGCCGCAAAGGCATCGGACTGGAGCCACGGCTACGACCTGTGCCGCGCGCTGGGCCTGAAGGCCGGCACGGTGTACCCGATCCTCATCCGCCTCGCCGAACGCGGCTACGTCGAGACCGCATGGGAGCAGGATGCACCGCAGGGCCGCCCGCCCCGCCACCTCTACCGATTGTCGGCCGCCGGAGCCGAGCACGTGCGCGCGCTCCGCCGCGCCGACGCAACGCACTCCTCCCGCCGTTCACGGGCTGCCGGGCGCCCGGCTCCCGGCGGCGCGGCGGCGGCCGCGCCCGGCACCGGAGCGGTCGCAGGGTCGCCGGCATGAGCCCCGACGCGACGCCGGCGCCGGCACTCGCCGGCCCGGTCACCCGGCGGACTGCGTGGGTCGCGGCCGCGGCCGCAGTCGTCGCCCTCGGCGCCTGGGTGCTGGTGATCCGGGCTGCGCTGGCCGCCGACGACGATCCGGGGATCCCACCGGTCGAGGTGCTCGTCGGTGCGGTCTTCTTCGGGTGGCCGCACGCGCTCGCCGCCGCGACGGTGGTCGTCGCCACCGTGCGCACGGCCGTCGGACCCGACACGCCCGCCCGCCTGCTCGCGCTCGCCACCGGCGGCCGGCGCGGGCACCGGGACGAGTGGGGCGCGGCCATGCGCGCGGAGCTCGCGAGCATCACCGCCTCCCCACGCGAGCGACTCCGGTTCGCCGCCGGCTGCGCCCCGACGGCGCTGCGCCGTGGCTGGGGACGATCCCCGTGGATCGTCGCCGCCGCCAGCGCGGCGCTGTTCGCCGCGCTGACCGTTGCCACGTCGCGAGCCTCCCTGAACGGCGGCAGGACCGGCAGCCTCTGGGCCGTCATCAGCGGCCCACCGCAGATCACGCTGCTGGTCGTGGGACTCGTCGCCGCGTGGGCCGGATGCTCGATGCGGGCCGGCCTCGAGCACGGCGTCGCAGCGCTCGCCGGGATCCTGCTCGGCGTCCTCGCCGCCGCCATCCCCGAGGGCGCGCTGTGGGCCCGCGAGGCGGGCGTGTTCCTACTCGACGGCGACGCACCGTCCACACCCCTTACCGCCGCCGGGGGCGCGCTCGACGCACTGAAGGCGACGACGCTGATCTGGGGCCTCCCGCACTGGTTGCCCTGGCCCGTGCTCGGGGCCGCAGCCGGTGCCTGGCTGGGTGGCCGCGCTACGGCGGTCGCATGACACGTTCTCGCGCCCAGAATGGCCGTTAGGACGACCATTCTGGGCGCGAGAACGGTGAGGCCCCGGGCGGGATGCGCTCCTATCCTGCGGCCGTGCAGGAGGTGGCGCCGCTCGCGGTCGTGGGAGGCCGGTTGCTGACCCGGCTGGCAGACGTGACCGACGACCTCGGCGCGCTCGACGGGCGGGGCACGTGGGCGGTTGTGCTCCCGTTCGAGGGGCCGCCGATCTGCGCCCGGTTCTCCGACGTCCGACCGGCGCGCCCCCGGCCCGAACGGCCGCGGGAGTGGGACATATGTTCGGGCCCCCCGTGGCACGGCCCCTCGCCGGCCGAGTGGACCACCTCGCTGGACCGCGGCGGCTTCTGCGCCGGCGTGGACGCCATCAGGGCGGGGAT
>DATFVX010000348.1:0-15441 GCA_035259985.1 Acidimicrobiales bacterium
GGGCTTCGACGAGAACCTGCGCACGGCCTTCCTGATCGTCACGCCGCTCAGCTTCATGGGCGCGGCCATCCTGTTCCACGCCCGCCGGTTCCTGGACGCCGACATGCACAAGATCATGCTGGCGGTGCTCACCGCCCTGCAGGAGGAACGGGACCGGGCCCAGGAGCAACGGCCGGACCGGGCCTGAGCATCTAAAGTTCACTCGAAGTAGAGTCTTGGGCGTGGAGCCCGAGCTGCTGACCATCGGGGCCATCAGCGAGCGGACCGGGGTGGCGCCGTCGGCATTGCGGTACTACGAGGCGGAGGGGCTCATCCACGCCACCCGGTCGCCCGGCGGCCAGCGGCGCTACGCCCGCGAGATCGTGCGGCGCGTGTCGTTCATCAGGGTCGCCCAGGAGCTCGGCCTGAGCCTGGACGAGATCGGCGAGTCGCTGGCATCGCTGCCCGACGGTCGCACGCCGACCGCCAAGGACTGGGAGCGGCTGGCCACCTCGTGGCGGCCCCGCATCGACAGCCAGATCGCCATGCTCGAGCGGCTGCGCGACCGGCTGGCGCGGTGCATCGGGTGCGGCTGCCTGTCGCTGGGGTACTGCAAGATCCTCAACCCCGACGACAAGGCCGGCCTGCGCGGTCCCGGCCCGCGCTACATCATCGACGACGACTGACCGGCCCCGGCGAAGCGGCTAACCGGGCTGGGCGTCCTCGGCTCCCGCTTCTGTCGCCGTCCCCTCCACGGCCAGCTCGCTCGTGGGCGCGCGCGCCTCGGCGAAGATGTTGATCAGCACGGCGCTCACCGGCACCCCGAGGAATGCACCGAACGGCCCGAACAGGGTCCCGCCGGCGGTGATTGCGACCAGCACGATCAGGGGATGCAGCTCCAGGCTCTTCCCGAACACCCAGGGGGCGAGCAGGTCGTTGTCCAGCTGCTGGACCAGGAGGGCGACGATCGCCACCACCACCGCCCCGCCGAATCCCGCGGTCACGAGGGTGACCAGTATGGCGATCGCGCCGGCGACCAGGGCGCCGGCGAAGGGGACGAAGGCGGCGAAGAACGTGATGACCCCGACCGGCACGGCCAGGCTGCCCCCGACCAGCCACACGGTCGTGCCGATGATGATGCCCTCGATGAGGCCGAGCGTTGCGGAGCCCCGCAGGTAGCCGCCCAGGGTCCGCCACGCCCGGGCGCCCAGGCGGATCGTCAGGTTGCGGCGGTGGTGCGGGAACTTCGTCACGAACCATTCGCTGAAGCGGTCGCCGTCCTTCAGGATGAAGAACGTCGTGACCAGCGCCAAGACGATGCCCGCGATGACCTCGAACACCAGGATCGTGCCGCTGATCAGCGTGCCGCTCTGCGACTCGAGTAGCTCGCCGATCCGGTCGTCCGCCTGGTCGCGGAAGTCCTGGACGTCCTTGCGGGAGACGTCGAACGGGCTGTCCTCGACCAGCCAGTTCTCGACGTCGTCGATCGCGTCCTCGATGGTCGGCCCGAGGTCCTGGAACTCGTTGGCGATCGACGGCACCAGCAGCGCGACGATCCCGGCCAGGACGAGGATGAAGCCGAGCAGCACGCTCGCCGCCACGAGGGCCCGGGGGAGACCCTTGCCCCGGAGGTACCGGGCCGGCGGGTCGAGGGCGCGCGACAACAGCGCCGCCACCGCCGCCGCCAGCACGAGCACCCAGAGGCGCGCCATGAGCCACAGGACGGCGAGGAGGACGATGCCGATCCCGATGAGCCACCAGCTGTAGGCGCCGGCCCGGGCCACGGTCGGATAGATGCCGTCCTCCGCGTCGTCCTGCGGCGTGTCGTCGGGCTGCGCCACTCGGTCCTCCTCGGCAGTGGGCCGGATGGTACGACCGCCGGCCGCGCCGCCGACGGACGCTCCGGCCGGCAACGGCTGCTGCCTGTGGTGTGCCCGACCGGTCCCGCTAGCAGTCGCGGGCCGCGGGATTGGTCGTCGACGTGGTCGAGGCCCCGGACCGGCTCGACGCCGACGTGTCGGTGGTTCCGCCACCATCGGATGTCGCGGCGGTCGTAGTCGTGGCGTCGATGCCGGCGGTGGAGTCAGCGCCCGACGCCGCCCGGGGCCTGTCGCGCACCCCGTCCCAGTCCGCGCCGGTGATCAGAACGATGCGGTCGGCGCCGTCGACCTCCTGGAGCTCGGCCCCGCCCGCCAGCCAGCGCGCCACGAGGTCGGCCGCCGCCTCCTGGCCAGGCGGGTACTGCACGACGGTGCCGTCGTCCCCGAGGACGGGATTGTCGCCGACGCCGTCGATTGCGAAGCCGGCGGCCCCGAGGGCGGCGGCGGCATCGGTCGCCTCCTGCGGCTGCCCGGTGCCGTTGAGGACCCTGAGGTGGACCGACGACGGCTCGACGTCCCCTTCGGCCTCGTCCACGGACGGTCGCGGGTCGCGGAACAGGTCGAAGATCGGCGCCGCCGCCCGCTCGTCGAGTCGCAGGATGTCCGCATCGCCCACCATGTCGGGCGTCACCGCACCGTCGAGCGAGTACGTCTCGAGGTTGTCCGGGTCGAACGACCGGAAGCGGCGCCCGAGGTCGAACAGGTCGCCCGCGGTCAGCCCCTGGTCGACGGTGATGCCGTCGAGGCCGACGTCGATGAGCCGGTCGAGCGTGCCGGGATTGCGGGCACCCCGCTCGCTGGCGCGGCTGAGCGCCTTGCGGATGAACGCCTGCTGGCGGCCGATCCGCCCGATGTCCGGGAGGCGCAGGTCGACCTGCCACTCGCCGTCGATCAGCTGCTCGTAGGTCCGCGAGCGCACGAACGCCAGGGCCTGGACGGGATCGAGCGTGACGCACCCGGTCTTGCGGATGTCGAGGCCGATCTCGCGGTCGCGGGCCGGATAGGGGAAGTAGATGGGAACGCCGCCGATCGCGTCGACCAGGTCCCGGAAGGCGGCGAAGTCGACCTGCACGTAGTGGTGGATGTCGATGCCGAAGTTCTGGTCGATCGTGCGGATGAGCAGCGGCGCGCCCCCGATCTCGACGGCGGCGTTGATCTTGCGGCTGTGGCCCGTGCCGGGGATCGGGACCCACAGGTCACGCGGCAGCGACAGCAGCTTGGCGCCCCGCTCCTTCGGGTCGATCCGCACGATCATGATCGTGTCGGACTTGCCCGCTCCGGCGCGCCCGATGCGCACCGGGTCGTCGGGATCGAGGTTGGCGGCGCTCTCGATGCCGACGACCAGGTAGTTCTCCGGCCCGCCGGAGTCGGACGCGTCGTCGAGCACGCCGCTCAGTTCGACGCGGGGCAGGCGCTCGTACTTGCGGTACACGTAACCGAGCCCGGCGGCGCTGGCCCCCAAGGCGAGCGTGCAGACGCACCCGAGCGTGAGCGCGAGGCGCTGGCCCCACGTCCGACGGCGCCGGCGGTGCGCGCCGCCGCTCGTCCGCCCACGGCGATGCCGACCTCCGGCCTCACCGGATCCCGCGCCCGGCATCTCCACGCACGGATCCTACGTGGAGCGGTCCCATCCGAGGCCGCGGGCGCCACGGTCCGGAGCCCGCAGGCACCCGCGCCGCGTCGCAGCGTCCGCTAGCCGGGCCGGAGCCGGCGGGCTCCCACGAGCACCACGATCGGCAGGACCAGCGCAAGGACGAGGCTGGCCACGTTGGCCACCTTGTCGCTCGTGTCGTACAGGTCGAGGTGGCGCAGGTGGTAGAGGAGGTGTGGCGCCTGGTAGACGATCCAGCCGAGCGCGGCGGCCAGCGCGACGACCCGGGTGAGCGAGATCAGCGCCACCAGGCTGACCACCGCAAGGGCGAGGTTGAGGGCGCCGACGTCGCGGACAAGGTGCTCGTTGTACGGGCCGTCGACGGACACCCAGGCCCGTCCGCCTCCCGGAAAGTCGTCGTAGAACGAGCGCGGCCAAGCGGCCGCCCAGACGCCCACGATCACGCCCTGCGCCACGAGCAACGCAAGTGCGACGCGTACCGCCGATCGAGCCATCGCCCCAGCCTGCCCGCTGGCCCCCAGCGGCGCCGACAGTTGCCGCTAGCCCCGGCCCATCGCGGCGGCGCGGCGGCCCATCTCCTCCGGCGAGACGTCCTCGATGTGGGTGTTGATGGTCCAGCGGTGGCCGAAGGGATCGTCCCACGTGGCCGACCGGTCGCCGTAGAACTGGTCCTCCAGGGGCCGCACGACCGCCGCACCCGCGGCCGTTGCCTTCTCGAACGTGGCGTCGACGTCTTCGACATAGACGGTGAGGCTGACCGGTGATCCGCCATATGCGCCCGGCGCCTTGATTCCCATCTCGGGGACCTCGTCGGCGAGCATGACCACCGAGTCGCCGAGCTGCAGCTCGGCGTGGCCGATCCGCCCATCCGGCCCGGCCATCCGCATTCGCTCGGTGAAGCCCAGGACCGTCTCATAGAACTCGATCGCCTTCTGGGCTCCGTCGACCACCAGGTACGGAGACACCCGCGGGTAGCCGTCGGGGATTGGCTTCGCTGCCATGGCACACCTCCCGATCCCGGCGCCCCGGCCCTCCGGCCGGAGGCGAACGTGCGTTCGTCGACGCTAGTCCTCCCGTGCGCGGGCCGCAAGGGCCGGGGCGAGCAAGTCCTTGGCGGCGCCGACGCTCGGCGGGCTCGTCAGACGGGCCCGACGCGCTCGAGCCCGGACCCGTCGAACAGCAGCTCCATCCCGTGCGCCGCCACGTCGCGCTCGAGCTCGTCGCCGGCGGGCGGCGGCTCGGTGCCGACGCGCGCCGCGGCCGCCAGGCTGGGCCGCAGCAGGCGGGCGTCACTCGACGTGACGAGGAACAGTCCGGCGTGGCCCAGTACGTGGCGTACGGCGCGATCGACGGCTGCGTCGTCGAGCAGTGGCTCGTACCAGGAGAAGTGGCGTTCGTGGTCCCTCCACCGGCGGCGCGCCACCGCCTTGATGGTCTGCGTCGCCACGTTCCGTTCCTCGCACAACGCCAGCAGGTGCTCGACGTCGGCGCGATAGGCGTCCTGCTGGAGCAGCAGGTAGCTGTACGGGAACAGCACCGAGTCGAAGTCGAAGCGCTCGAGGCTGCGGGCGTGCATCCCGGCGATCCGCAGGCCGTGACCGGTGACGCCCACGAAGCGGGTCAGCCCCTCGTCGCGGGCCCTCGCCAGCGCCTCGACGGCGCCGCCGGGGCCGAACGCCACGCCCCACTCGTCCGGCTCCACCAGGTTGTGCAGCTGGATCAGGTCGACGTGGTCGACCCCGAGCCGCGCCAGGGACCGCTCGAGGCTGGCCCGCGCCGCGTCGCCGCTGCGGTCGCCGGTCTTGGTGGCGACGAAGAACTCGTCGGGATGCGCGGCCAGCCACGGGGCCAGGCGCAGCTCGGCGTCGCCGTACGACGCCGCGACGTCCAGGTGGTTGACGCCCGCATCCAGCAGCACCGGCAGCAGCTCGTCGGCCCGCTCCTGTCGCATGGCGGCGAGCGCAGCGCCACCGAAGATGACGCGGCTGCTTTCGTGGCCCGTGCGTCCGAAGGCGGCGCGGTCGATCATGCCGCCAGGCTAGGTGACGGTGCCACGGAGCCGTTCCGGCGTTCGGATCGACCGGAATCCGGCGCTTCCGAACGCCGCTTCGGAGTGCGGGCCGTTCCGGCGTTCGGATCGAGGGCCGCGTAGGGTCGCCCGTCATGGAACGCACGGACCCCGACACCACCGGCGACGAGCTGACGCTCCTCTCCCAGTTCCTCGACTACCACCGCGCCACGCTGGTCCAGAAGGTCAGCGGCCTCGACCGCCAGCAGCTCGGGACCAGGCTCGGGCCGTCGACGCTGACCCTGGCCGGCCTGGTCAAGCACCTGGCCCTCGTCGAGGACAGCTGGTTCGACAAGCGGCTGCTCGGCCATGAGGAGCGCGAGCCGTGGGCCAGCGTCGACTGGGAGGCCGACCCCGACTGGGAGTTCCGCACCGCGATCGACGACGAGCCCGAGGACCTCCTCGCGCTCTACGCCGACGCCTGTGAGCGCAGCCGGGCGGCGATCGCCGAGGTCGGCGACCCCGACCGGCTGGCGGCGACGCCGTCACGGAGGGGCGAACCACTCACCCTCCGCTGGATCATGCTGCACATGATCGAGGAGACCGCCCGCCACAACGGTCACGCCGACCTGCTGCGCGAGAACATCGACGGCGTGACCGGGGAGTGATTCCGATCAGCGCGGCGCAGGCTCGAACAGCTCGACCGGGTTGCCGGACGGATCGTCGATGAGGATCTGCTTGCCCCCCACCCCATGGACGATGTCGTTCCGGAAGTGGACGCCCGCCTGCCGCAGGCCGTCCACCGCACCTTCCAGGTCCGGCACCTCGAGCGAGAAGCGGTTCCATCCGCCGGGTTCGGGCATGCGGCCGTCGGGCATCGCCTGTCCACCGCCGCCCGGGCCGCCGGGGGCGCTGAGCACGAGGCGCAGGTCGCCGCGAGACAACATCGCGAACGTCGGCGCCGGATGCATCTCCTCGTGGAAGCCCAGGTGCTTGGCGTAGAACTCGATCGCCGCGTCGACGTCGTCGACGATGTAGCGCACGGTGACGCTCGCCATGGCGGAACCTCCTTGCCGGTTGCTCACCCCAACTCTGCCCGCTCGGTGCGGGCCTCGCGCGCGCGGCCCTCGGCCTCCTGTGCCTCGGCCGCGGCCCGGCGGGCATCGCGGCGCGCAGCGTCCAGTCGCTCGCGGGCCGCCTCGACGTCGCGCTGGGCGCTCCGCCGGCGGTCCTCGGCCGCCGCCAGCTCGTCGGCGGCCCGCTCCGCGGCCTCGTCGGCCGCCTCGGCCCGCCCGCGGGCGGCGTCGTAACGGGACTCCGCGTCCACGGCGGCCCGCTCGGCCGCCTTGACCTCACGCGCGGTGACGCGGGCGCGACCGGCGGACGGGCGTTCCGCCCCATGCTGCGCTCCCCCCGCCGCCGGCGCGTCGGCGACGGGCCCGGGGGCGAACGCACCGAACGCACCCGCGGACGGGACGTCCACCAGCGTGCCGGCACGCAGGGTCGCGAGGGCGCCGGGATCGGCGGCCACGGCGAGCACGGCGGGGACGAGCTCGGACTGGTCGAGCGCGGCGCCGCCGGCCGCTGCGGCCCGTTGGGACGCCGCGTCCGCGAGCGACCGGGCGGCGGCCCGAAGTGCATTGGTCGCCTCGCGCACGTCGCTCCCCGTGTGCGCGTCGGCGAGGGACGCGGCCGCGGCGTCCACGTCCTCGAATGCCTCCCGCTCGGCCAGCACGGCCGCGTCCAGCGCCCAGGCGAGGCGCTTGGGCTTCGCCAGCTTGCGGACGGCCGCCGCCTCGTCGCGGCGCCCCGCCGCCCGCAGGTCCTTGGCCAGGCGGTCTCGCCCCGCCACGAACTCGTCGAGCGGCCCGCCGTAGATCGCGCCGATGGCGCCGTCCAGGTCGTCGAGAGGACCCGTGTCGGCGGCGTCGGGGGTGGCCACGGAACGATCCTTGCCCAGCCGCAGCGGTTTGTCAGGATGGCGACCATGGTCGACGCCACCACGATCCCGGCACTGGTCGAGCGGGCGGCCGAATGCTTCGGGCCGCGGGAGGGTCTGGTCGGGGTCGACCCGGCCGGCGGCGACCGCCCCAAGGGCCTGCGGATGAGCTTCGGCGACCTGGCGGCAGCGACCGACGACGCGGCCCGGGCCTACGTCGCGCAGGGCCTCGGCCCGGGGGATCGGGTGGCGATCTGGGCACCCAACAGCGCCGCCTGGGTCGTCGCCGCCCTGGGTGCCTACCGGGCCGGCGGGGTGGTGACGACGATCAACACGCGGTTCAAGGGCCCGGAGGCCGCGCACGTCATCCGCACCGCGGGCGCCCGCCTGCTGGTGACCGTCACGGACTTCCTCGACACCGACTACGTCGCCCTGCTTGACCGCGCCGGGCCGCCGGCATGCCTCGAGCGGACGGTCGTGCTGCACGGACCGGTGGCCGGCGGCTCGGTGGCGTGGGATGACTTCCTCTCCGCCGGCGCCGAGGTCGACCCCGCGGTGGTTGCAGCCCGCGCCCGGGCGATCGCACCCGATGACGTCGCCACGGTGATCTTCACCTCCGGCACCACCGGCGCGCCCAAGGGCGCCATGCTCCGGCACGGGGCCTCGGTGCGGGCGTTCACCGCCTGGTCCGAGGTCGTCGGGCTGCGGGAGGGAGACCGCTACCTGGTGATCAACCCGTTCTTCCACACGTTCGGGCTCAAGGCCGGCATCCTCGCCTGCCTGGTGACGGGGGCGACGATCGTCCCGCACCCGACGTTCGACGTGCCCAGCGTGATGCGGCGGGTCGACGAGGAGCGGATCACGATGCTTCCGGGGGCGCCGGCCATCTACCAGACCATCCTCGACCACCCCGACCTGCACCGGTTCGACCTGTCCTCGCTGCGACTGGCCGTGACCGGGGCGGCCACCGTGCCGGTCGAGATGATCCGGCGGATGGCCTCGGAGCTCACGTTCACCAACATCGTCACGGGCTACGGCCTCACGGAATCCACCGGCATCGTCACGATGTGCCGGCACACCGACGACCCCGAGACCATCGCCCACACTGCGGGCCGGCCCATACCCGACGTCGAGGTCCGGACGGTGGACGAGGCCGGCCAGGACGTGCCGGCCGGCCATGCGGGCGAGGTCGTCGTGCGGGGCTACAACGTGATGGCGGGGTACATCGGCGACCCGGCGGCGACCGAGTCCGCCATCGACGCCGACGGCTGGCTGCACACCGGGGACATCGGCGTGTTCGACGCCGGCGGGAACCTCAGGATCACCGACCGGCTGAAGGACATGTTCATCGTGGGCGGCTTCAACGCCTACCCGGCCGAGATCGAGAACATGATGATGGAGCACCCCGCAGTCGGCCAGGTCGCGGTGGTCGGCGCGCCGGACCGGCGCCTGGGCGAGGTCGCCGCCGCGTTCGTCGTGCCCCGCGCCGGTGCCACTGTCGACGAGGCGGAGCTGATCGCCTGGTGCCGCGGGCGGATGGCCAACTACAAGGTGCCGCGGTCGGTCTGCGTCGTCGAGGCCCTCCCGCTGAACGCCAGCGGCAAGGTGCTCAAGTACGTCCTGCGCGGGCGGGCGGGTACTTCTTCGCCAGCCGCTGGACCGTGTTGAGGTTGCGGACGGTGGCCGGCACCGAGCCCAGCGCCTTCTCGAAGACCGGCGGGCCGAGCGTCGAGTCGGCCATGCGGCCGCGGACGTGCCAGTAGAGCTCGCGGTCGTGCACGACCACGTGGTCGGTCTCGTTGGACAACGCCATCACCTTCTTCGCCGCCGCCGCGGTCGGGCGCTCGTACAGGAACGCGACGTACGACGACTCGCCGTCGGAGACCTGTAGGTCGGCGAACGGCTCGTGCTCGGCGATCCGGGCCACCTCGGCATCCGTGCGCAGGAACGTCGGCACCGCATACCCGAGGCTGTCGCGCAGTTGCCGCTCGATGCGGGCCGTCAACGTGGTCGGCTTGGCCCTCCCGGCATCGAAGATGACGTTGCCACTGGCGATGAAGGTGGCGACGTTGTCGAACTCGAGCGCCTCGAACGACATGCGCAGGTCGTCCATCTTGACCTGGTGACCGCCGACGTTGATCCCCCGCAGGAAGGCGATGTAGCGAGCCATCGGGGCGCGACCCTACCGGGGGTCCGCCGACCTCCGTTCCTTGCGGTTCGGCGGGCCCACCTCGATACTCACCCGGGTGGACAGCAGCGCGATCACGGGTCGGGCCAGCAGGCGGCCGGCATGACGACGGTTCGCCTCACCCACATCGGCGGCCCGACGGCACTGATCGAGGTCGAGGGCTGGCGACTGCTCGTCGACCCCACGTTCGATGCCCCCGGCCGCACGTACCACATCACCTGGGGCGCGTCCACGCGCAAGCTGACGGGGCCCGGCGTCGCGGCCGAGGACGTCGGGCCGGTGGATGCCGTGCTGCTGACCCACGACCATCACGCAGACAACCTCGACGACGCGGGGAGGGCGATGCTGCCCACCGCGGGCGCGGTTCTCACCACGGTGTCCGGTGCAAGCCGCCTGGGTGGGCACGCGCGCGGGCTGGCGGCCTGGGACACGACCCACCTCGAGGCCAGCGGCCGGGCACCGATCGACGTCACGGCCACGCCGTGCCGCCACGGCCCCCGGGGTAGCCACGCGATCGTCGGCGACGTCATCGGATTCGCCCTCCGTTGGGACGGCCAGGAGCACGGCGTTCTCTGGATCAGCGGCGACACCGTGCTCTACGACGGCGTGCGCCAGGTCGCCGATCGGCTGCAGGTCGGCACCGCCCTGGTGCACCTCGGCGGCGTCCGGTTCCCGGTGACCGGTCCGTTGCGGTACACCATGACCGCCCGCGACGCGGTCGAGCTGTGCGGCCTCGTGCGCCCGACGACCGCCGTCCCCATCCATTACGAGGGGTGGTCCCACTTCCAACAGGACCGCGCCACCATCGAGCGCGAGCTGGCGAAGGCTCCTGCCGACATCCGCCCGGCCTTCCGCTTCGTGCCCATCGGGACGGCCGTCGAGCTCGCCGTGTGATCACAGCCCGGTCACACGATCTCGTCGACCAGGCCCCACTCCAGGGCGGTGGCGGCGTCGATGGTGCGGCCGGTCAGCGCCAGCCAGGCCGTGCGCTGGCGCCCGACCCGCCGGGGGAGGCTGACCGTCCCGCCGGCCCCGGGGATGAGCCCGAGCGACACCTCGGGGAGCCCGATGACGGTGTCGGCCCGGGCGGCGACCCGCGCCGCGAACGCCGGCAGCTCGATGCCCGAACCGACGCAGGCCCCGTGCAGCTCGGCGACCACCCTGTCGGCCACGGCCGCCAGCGCGCGAGCGGGGCTGCGGGTCAGCCGCACGAGATGGGCGGTGGCGACGTCGGGGCGGGAACCGAACTCGTCGAGGTCGCCACCCGCGCAGAACGCCCGCCCCGCGCCCCGGATCCGCACCTCGGCCACGGTCGGGTCGCCGGCGGCGATGGCGAGGCCCGCGACCAGCTCGTCGCGCATCCGGGCATCGAGCGCGTTGCGAACGGCCGGGCGATCGAGCACCAGCTCGAGCCGGCCACCCTCCCGGCGCACGGCCACCGCGGGACCCTCGTGGGGACGGGGCGGGTGGACGGGGTGCGTGGCGCGCCAGGCGGCGAACTCCGGGCCCGCCTGGAGCGTGGCGTACACCGCCGACTCCAGCTGCAGGCCCTCGGCCAGCGGGCGGGCCTCGCTGCCGCGCAGCACCAGCGCCAGCGCCGTGGCCGCCAGCGGATTGGCGGCAACGGCATCGATCGTCGCGTCGAGCTCGTCGCCCTCGGGTGGCAGCACGACGTCGACGAGGTCGGCTGCGAGGGGCACGGCGGACGCCGACGTGCCCACGACCACCGCCGGCAGCGTCGCCAGGGCGAGGGGCGGGAACGTGGCGCCCGGCGCCGGCGGCTCGTCGAGCGCGACCACGACCACCGATCCCTTGGGGTCGCCCAGCGCATCCGCGGGCTCGGGGCCCGACAGCGCGGCGGCGAACTCGGTCGCGGTGAATCGGTGGATGCGCATCGAAGGGGCCATCATGCTCGCGCATGTCCCCACCGACTCGTAGGCCCGCTGCCGGCGACGACGACCGCCGGGCGCTGGCGGAGTGGGCCGCGAGCGGGGCGATGGCCATCACGGGGCGATCGGACGGCCCCCCGCTCGGGCCGCCCGACCGGCTGGTGGACGGGCTGGCCCGGTCGGCCGCCGTGGTCCGGGACCGGTCGGCGTCGCTCGGCGTCCCCGTCGACCTCGACCCCGTCGCGCTGCTGGGCGAGCGCGCCGCCGTCGCCGGGCTGACCCGGCACGGCGAGACGAGCTGTGGGGGCACCACCCGCCTCGTCCGGGCCAGGGATGGCTGGCTCGCCGTCGCCCTCCCCCGGCTCGAGGACCGTGAGCTGCTCCCCGCCTGGCTCGGCATCGACGCCATCGACGCCTTTGGAGCCGGGGATGCCGGGGACGCCGACGCACCCTGGCCGGCGGTCGTGGCCGCGCTCGCGGGCAGCCGGGCCGGCGACGCCGTCGAGCGGGCCTCGCTGCTGGGCCTGCCCGTGTCACAGTTGCCCGGTGAGCCGGTCGCCGCGGTGGCTGCGGCGCCACCGCTGGCGCCGCTGCCGGTGCGGGCGACCAGGGTTCCGGCCCCAGCACCCGAGCCCCGGCCGCTGACGGCCATGACCGTGGTCGACCTGTCGTCGCTGTGGGCCGGCCCCCTGTGCGGGAGCATCCTCGGAGCGGCCGGGGCCCGGGTCGTCAAGCTCGAGTCGACCGGCCGGGCGGACGGCAGCCGGGCGGGCCCCCGGCTGTTCTTCGACCTGGTGAACGGCGGCAAGCAGGGCGTGGCCCTCGACCTCGCCGGTGACGACGGCTGGACGGTGCTGCGCCGCCTCCTCGCCGCCGCCGACGTCGTCATCGAGGGCTCGCGGCCGCGTGTGCTCGAACAACGGGGCATCTTCGCCGCCGACCTGGTGGCGGACGCCGGCCCACGCGTGTGGGTGTCGATCACCGGGCACGGGCGGACCGGGGTGGGCCGCGACCGGGCGGCGTTCGGCGACGACGCCGCCGTCGCCGGGGGGCTGGTCGTGGCCGACGCCTCGGGGCCGTGCTTCTGCGCCGATGCTGCGGCCGACCCCGCCGCCGGGCTGGCCGCGGCGGCGGCGTGCCTCGACGCCCTCGCGATCGGCGGGCGCTGGGTCCTCGACGTCGCCCTGGCGGGGGTCGCGGCGTCGCTGGCAGGGCCGACGCTCGTGACTGGCGGCGGTTCCCCGGGCCGTGGGCCGATCGCCGGCGTCGCGCCGCCGCGGGCGCGCCACGCCCGCCACCGTGGTCCGGAGCTCGGCGAGCACACGGCGGCGGTGCTCGGCGGCCTCGGCGTCACGACGTGAGGCACCGTACGCTTCCCCACCCATGGCCGAGCTGTTGTTGCGCGAGGTCATCGTGGAGGGACGCCTGGTCGACGTCCGAGCCAGCGAGGGGACCATCACCACGGTCGGTCCTCGCCTCGAGCCGCGCCCCGGCGAGACGATCATCGACGGCCGGCGGGGGGCGCTGGTTCCCGGGCTGCACGACCACCACATCCACCTGCTGGCGCTGGCCGCCGCCCAACGATCCGTCTCCGTGGGCCCGGCCGTCGCGCCCGATGCCGCCGCCTTCGCCGACGCACTGGCCGCCGCCGACCGCTCGCTTGCCCGGGGGGCCTGGCTGCGCGCGGTGGGCTACCACGAGTCGATCGCCGGGCCACTCGACCGCTGGCGGCTCGACGACATCGTCCGCGACCGGCCGGTCCGGGTGCAGCACCGCACCGGAATCGAGTGGGTCCTCAACTCGAGGGGCGTGGAGCTGACGGGGCTCGACGTGGAGGCCCCGGGGCCGGGCCGGGCCGCCGATTGGACCGGCGACATCCCGGCGATCACCGATCCCGTGGTCGGCGTGGAGCGCGACGCGCAGGGGCGGCCCACGGGCAGGCTCCGGGGCCTCGACCGCTGGCTCCGCGACCGGCTGCCTCGGGAGCGGCCGCCCGACCTGGCGGCGGTGGGCGAGCGGCTGTCGCGGCTCGGGGTCACCGGCGTCACGGACGCGACGCCGGTCGATCGGCTCGAGGACCTGGCGCCGCTGGCCGAAGCGGCGGCCGCAGGCCACCTGCCGCAGCGGACGGTGGTCACCGGTGGCCCGAGGCTCGCCGCCGCCGAGATGCCGTCACCGCTGACCCGGGGCCCCGTGAAGCTCGTCATCGCCGACCACGCCCTGCCGAGCCTCGAGGACCTGGTGGGCTGGGTCCGGGCCGCGCACGAGCAGGACCGCCCCGTGGCGGTGCACTGCGTGACCCGCACCGCGCTGGCGCTGACGCTGGCCGCCCTCGACGCCGGTGGTGCGATCATCGGCGACCGCATCGAGCACGGCTCCGTCGTGCCGCCGGAGCTGCGCCGGCTGGTCGCGTCGCTGCGGCTGGTGGTGGTGACGCAGCCCAACTTCGTGGCCGAGCGCGGCGATCGCTACCTGGCCGAAGTCGACGCCGACGACCAGCCGCACCTGTACCCGTGCCGCAGCCTGCTCGACGCCGGGATCGGCGTCGGCGGCGGGACCGACGCGCCGTTCGGCGATCCCGATCCCTGGCTGGCCATCCGGGCGGCCGTCGAGCGCCGGACCGCCGGGGGCGCGCCCCTGGGGCTGCGCGAGGCCGTGTCCCCCGAGCGGGCGCTGGCGCTGTTCCTCACGCCCCCCGACGATCCGGGTGGCGAGGTGAGGCGCGTGCGCCCCGGCGCCCCCGCCGACCTGTGCCTGCTCGACGCCTCCCTGTCGCTGGTGCTCGAGGAGCCGTCGTCGGACCACGTGGTGCTGACGGTCCACGCTGGCGTGCCCCGCGGCAGGTGACGTCTTTGAAGATCTTCGGGGCTCATGGCCCCGAAGATCTTCAAGGAATCAGTTGACCAGCCGGTCGGCGTCCTGCCAGTACTGCGCGCGCAGGGCCTTCTTGTCCGGCTTGCCGAGGGGGCTGAGCGGGATCGACTCGGCGACGTCCACCGACTTGGGCGCGTGTACCGACCCCTTGGCCCGCTTGACCAGCTCGATCAGCTCGTCGGCCACGATCTCGGCCCCCGGCCGGGGCACGACCACGGCCTTCACGGCCTCGCCCCAGCGGTCGTCGGGTACGCCGATGACCGCCACGGCCGCCACCGTCGGGTGCGACGAGATCACGTCCTCTACTTCCCGCGGGAACACGTTGAAGCCACCGCTGACGATCATGTCCTTCTTGCGGTCGACGATCGTGTAGTAGCCCTCGTCGTCCTCGCGGGCGATGTCACCGGTGTGCAGCCAGCCGCCGGCCAACGCCTCGGCCGTCTGCTCGGGCTTGTTCCAGTAACCCTGCATCACCAGCGGTCCCCGCACGCAGATCTCGCCGGGCTCGCCCCGCGGCACTTCGTTGCCGGCGTCGTCCAGCAAGGCCACGTGGACCCACGGCACCGGGCGCCCACACGTTGCGAGCCGCTCCGGGCGGGACACGTCGTGTTCGTCCTTGCGGAGCACGCAGACCGTCATCGGCGCCTCGGCCTGGCCGTAGTACTGGAAGAAGATCGGCCCCAGCTTGTCGATCGCCTCTGCCAGCCGGGTCGGGGACATGGCGGCGGCGCCGTAGTAGACGGTCTCCAGGCTCGCCAGGTCCCGGGTCGCGAAGTCGGGGTGGTCCATGAGCATGTAGAGCATCGTCGGCACGACCATCGTGGCGGTGATGCCCTCGCGCTCGATCGTCTCGAGCACCAGCCCCGGCTCGAAGTACGGCACCACCACGAGCGATCCGCCCAGCAGGAGCACGGGGATGAAGAACGCCGCACCGGCGTGGCTCAGCGGCGTGCACATGAGGAACCGGGGCTCGTCGGGCCACTCCCACTCGGTCAGCATGATCTGCGACATGGCGGCGCCGGACCGGTAGCTGCCCATGACGCCCTTGGGCTTGCCCGTGGTGCCCCCGGTG
>DATFVX010000349.1:0-20473 GCA_035259985.1 Acidimicrobiales bacterium
CGCAGCGGCATCCGCCACAACGCCGGCAACGGGCTCAAGATGCACCCGACCGTCAAGATCGCCGCCCGGTTCCCCCACCCCATCGACCATGGCGACGTCCCCATGCACCGCATCACCGAGTTCGCCCCCAGCCTGACCATCGGCGGCTCGGCGAGCCGCCGCGGCCACATCGCGATGGCCCTCGCCGACACCGGGTTGCCGTTCGAGGACGCCCTCGCCGACTGGGAGAACATCTCCGTCTACTACGCCGCGATCCGCAGCGAGGGCAGCGGGCGGGTCCTGGCGGTGCCGGGGCTGGCCTCGCCGGTCGTCACCTACAAGCTCACCGACGGCGACCTGAGCCGGCTGGCACGCGGGATCGTCAACCTCGGCGAGTTGCTGCTGGCCGCGGGCGCCACCGAGCTGCACCCGTCGATCCGCGGCGGACCGGTGGTGCGCGGCACGGACGGGCTGGGCGCGTGGTGGGACACGCTCACGCGCGGCCGCGCCAGCGTCATGACCGTGCACCTCACCTCGACGGTGCGGATGGGCGAGGACCGCCGGCGCACCGGGGCCGACAGCTTCGGGCGGGTGTGGGGGCACCGCAACCTGCGGGTCAACGACGCGTCGCTCCTCCCCGACGCCCCCGGCGTCAACCCGCAGGCGGCGATCATGGCCATCGCCGCCCGCAACTGCGACCAGTTCCTGGCGTCGTGAGCGGGGCGTCCGTGCCCGCGGGGGCGCCGGCACCCGTCGCCGTCGTCACCGGCGCATCCGGTTGGCTCGGGCAGAACCTGGTCCGCGCCCTCGCCCGGAGCCGCGATCGGGTGCGGTGCCTGGTGCCGGAGCCGGCCGAGGGGCCGCCGCTGGAGCTGGCGTCGCCCAGCGTCGTGGCGGTGACCGGGGACGTGCGGGACCCGGCCACCGTGGACCGGCTGTTCGACGGCGTCGGGCCCGAGGCCGCGGTGTTCCACGCCGCCGCCGTGATCCATCCCAACAAGACCGTGCGCGAGCTGTTCGACGTCAACGTGGGCGGTACCCAGCTCGTGCTGGACCGCGCGCGGCGGGCCGGCGTCGCCCGCTTCGTGCACGTCTCGTCGAACTCGCCGTTCGGCGTCAACCCGGGGCCGGACCACGCGTTCACCGAGGACTCCCCCTACAACCCCTACATGGGCTACGGCCGCTCCAAGCAGGAGGCGGAGCAGCTCGTCCAGCAGGCGTACGATCGCGGCGACCTGGACACCGTGACGGTGCGGGCGCCGTGGTTCTACGGCCCCTACCAGCCGCCGCGGCAGAGCAGGTTCTTCAGCGCCATCCGCAAGGGCCGCTTCCCGATGGTCGGCGACGGCAGCCAGAAGCGCTCGATGGTGTACACCGGCAACCTCGTGCAGGGCCTGCTCCGGGCCGAGGTCGCCGACACGGCGCCGGGCAATGCGTACTGGGTGGCCGACGCCGAGCCGTACGAGCTCCGCGACATCATCGCCACGGTGCGCCGGGCGCTGGCGGCCGAGGGCCTGGCCGTGGCCGGACCCGAGCGGGTGCCCCTCCCGCGTGTGGCCGCGCGCGCCGCGGAGAGGGCGGACGCCCTGCTCCAGGGCCGGGGGCGGTACTCCCAGGCGCTGCACGTGCTGGGCGAGCTCAACCACACGATCGCCTGCGACGTCACCCGCGCCCGCGACGAGCTCGGCTACGACCCCACCGTCGGGCTGGAGGACGGCATGCGGGCCAGCATCCGCTGGTGCCTCGAGCATGGGGAACGGCTGTAGTGGCGCTGGCCGTTCTCGTGACCGGCGGCAGCGGCTACTTCGGCTCGATCCTCGCCGGCATGGCCGTCGCCCGGGGCGACCGGGTCCGCGTCTTCGACCTCAACCCACCGGACCCCGTGGCAGGCGTCGAGTACATCGCCGGCGACGTGCGGGACCGGGCGGCCGTGAGCGCCGCGTGCGACGGCGTGGATGTCGTCCTGCACAACGTCGCCCAGGTGCCCTTGGCACGGGACCGGGACCTGTTCTGGTCGGTCAACGTCACCGGGACCGCCAACGTCCTCCTCGCCGCCCGTGACCATGGGGTGGCCAAGGTCGTGCACACCTCCTCCAGCGCCATCTTCGGGATCCCGGACAGCAACCCGGTCACCGAGGACACGGCCGCCCGCCCGCTGGAGGCCTACGGCCGGGCCAAGCTCGAGGCCGAGCTCCTGTGCCGCGACGCCGCCGACACGGGCGTCGACGTCACCGTCGTCCGCCCCCGGACGATCCTCGGCCACGGGCGCCTCGGCATCATGGCGGTGCTGTTCGAGTTCGTCGCCGCGGGCGCGCCCGTGTACGTGCTTGGCCGGGGGGACAACCGCTACCAGTTCGTGCACGCCAACGACCTCGCGGACGCCTGCCTGCGGGCCGCCGACCGCGAGAAGCCGGCCGTCTACAACGTCGGCGCCGGGGACTTCGGCACGATGCGCGAGACCCTCCAGGCCCTCGTGGACCACGCCGGCACGGGATCCCGGGTCCGATCCCTCCCGGCGGCCCCCGCGCGGGCTGCGATGCGGGCGCTGTCGGGGCTCGGCGTGGCGCCGTTCGCGCCCTATCACTGGCTGCTCTACGCCGAGTCGCTGTGGTTCGACACCACCAGGGCCCGGACCGAGCTCGGCTGGGAGCCGCGGCACTCCAACGCATCCGCCGTCATCGAGTCGTACGAGTGGTTCCTCGCCCACCGAGACGAGCCCGGCGCGGCGGAACGGTCCCACCACCAGTCGCCGGTGAGGCTGGGCCTGCTGGAGGTCCTCAAGCGCCTGCCGTGAGTCGCGACGACGCCCGGCCCACCCCCCCTCGAACTTGCGGTGGTTAGCGCCCCCATAAGGGCCTTAACCACCGCAAGTTGGTGGGTTGGGATCCGCTAACCTGAGCCGACCCTTCGTGGGGACTTCGGGCAACGGCGCCCGCTTCGCTTCAGCGACGAGCGGATCAGACGTCCCCCACCAGCCGGCCCGAGCGTTTCGGCCGCTGGCGTCCCGACCCGGCAGGAGGTGCCACTGTTGCTCTCCCCCACGACCCGTGAGCTCGACGCCTGCGGCATCGGCTTCGTCGCCGATGCCCGGGGCCGTTCGTCGCGTGCCATCGTGGCCGCTGCGCTCGACGGGTTGGCGTGCGTCAAGCACCGGGGGGCGGTTGCGGCCGACGCCCGGACGGCCGACGGCGCGGGCCTGCTGGTGCCGATCCCGCGGGCGCTGTTCGGCGACGACACCGGGGTGGCGGTGCTGTTCGTGCGCGGCGACGACCCCCGGCCCGCCGTCGAGGCGGCGGCCGCCGCGGAGCGGCTGGACGTCGTCGGCTGGCGGGAGCCGCCGATCGACGTCGGCGCGCTCGGCGAGCTGGCGCTCGCCACGGCTCCGCAGATCGTGCACGTCCTGTTCCGCCGCCAGGGCGGCCCTGCGCGCGCCGACGTCGAGCGCCGGGCGCTGCGGCTCCGGCGGCGCATCGAGCGCACCACCACCGGCACGTACGTGGCGTCGTGCTCGTTCCGCACGATGGTCTACAAGGGCCTGGCCCCGGCCGATGGCCTGGCCGACTTCTATCCCGACCTCGCCGACGAGCGCTTCGAGGCGCCATTCGCGATCTTCCACCAGCGCTTCTCCACCAACACGCTGCCGACCTGGGAGCGCGCCCAGCCGTACCGGACGCTGTGCCACAACGGCGAGATCAATGCCCTGTGGGGCAACGAGCACCGCATGCGGGGCCGGGCAGGCCTCGGAACCGAGGCCGCGGGCCTGGGTGGCGAAGAGCTGTTCTTCCCGGTCCTCGACCCCCACGACTCGGATTCCGGAAAGCTCGACGCCATCGTCGAGCTCCTCGTGCGGGCGGGACGCGACGCCCGCCACGTGATGGCGATGGTGATGCCCGAGGCGTGGGAGAACGCGCGGGACCTCGACCCCGAGGTGCGGGGCTTCTACCGCTACCACTCGGCGCTCATGGAGCCGTGGGACGGCCCGGCGGGCGTGATCTTCACCGACGGCGTCGGTGTGGGTGCGCGGCTCGACCGCAACGGCCTGCGCCCGCTGCGCTACCAGGTCTGCGACGACGGGTTCGTGGCGGTGTGCTCCGAGGTGGGGGCGATCGACGTCAGCGGCCGCGGCCAGGTGACCCGTGGCCGCCTGGGCCCGGGCCAGATGCTGTTCGTCGACCCGACGCGGGGCTTCCTCGACGACCACGCATGCAAGGAGCGGATTGCCGCCGCCGCCCCGTACGGGCACTGGGCCGCCGACGGCTTCTACCGCCTCTCGCCCGGCGAGCCGACGCTCGAGGTCCCCGACGACCTGGTCGAGCGCCAGGTGATGCACGGGCTGACGAAGGAGGACCTGGCCATGGTGGTGCGCCCCATGGCCGACGACGCCAAGGAGCCCACGTTCTCGATGGGCGACGACTCGCCGCTGCCCAACCTCGCGCCCCGCGCCCGCCCGGTGGGCCACTTCCTGCGCCAGCGGTTCGCCCAGGTGACCAACCCACCCATCGACCCCCTGCGCGAGCGCCTGGTCATGAGCCTGCGCACGATCCTCGGTCCCCGGCTGCCACTGCTGGCCGAGTCCCGCGACGCCGCGCGCCTGCTCACGCTGCCGTCCTTCTTCCTGTACCCGTCCGGCGTGGCCGGGCTGGAGCTCACGGATCGCGCCCCGTGGCCGGTCATCCCCCTCGACGCCACGTTCCCGGTCGCGGAAGGGCCCGCGGGACTGCGGTCGGCGGTCGAGCGCCTCCGCGACGAGGCGGTCGCCGCGGTGGCGGGCGGGGCCGGCACCCTCGTCCTGGAGGGCGAGGACGCCGGCCCGGAGCGGGCGCCGGTGCCCTCGCTGCTGGCGTGCGGGGCGGTCCACCAGGCGCTCAGTGACGCCCGCCAGCGCTCGCGCACGTCGCTGGTGGTGGTGGCCGACGACGTGTTCGACGTGCACGGGTTCGCCGCCTTGCTGGGCTACGGCGCCGATGCGATCTGCCCGCGCCTGGCGCTGGCCACCGTTGCCGCCGAGGCCGACGCCGCCGACGACGGCGACCTCACCAGCCCCGAGGCCCAGCGGAACCTGCAGGCGGCGGTCGAGGCCGGCGTGCTCAAGATCATGTCCAAGATGGGCATCAGCACCGTCGACTCCTACCGCGGTGCCCAGATCTTCGAGGTCGTGGGGCTCGATCCCGAGGTGGTGAGCGTGTGCTTCACCGCCACGCCCAACGTCGTCGGCGGCATGGGCTGGCACGACCTGGGCGAGGACGTGCTCGACCGCCATGGCGCAGCGTGGGGCGGTCGCGCAGATCTGGCGTCGCCGGGCTTCTTCCGCGTCCGCAAGGGCGGCGAGCCCCACGCCAAGGACAAGGACACGGTCCAGGCCCTCAACGACCTGTCCCTCGTGCAGGAGCCGCCGGTGGATGGCCAGACCCGGGAGATGCTCACCGCCCACCTGCTGCAGGCGGCCATACGCTCCGAGTCGTCCGAGCGCTACGACGCGTTCGCCAAGCTCGCCAACGACCGGGCGCTGATCGAGCTCCACGACCTGCTCGAGCTGGTCCCGGCGGCTGACCCGGTTCCGGTCGACGAGGTCGAGCCGGCCCGGGACATAGCCAGGCGCTTCTCGACCGGCGCGATGTCGCACGGCGCCCTCTCCAAGGAGGCGCACGAGACGCTCGCCCAGGCCATGAACCTGCTGGGCGCCATGTCCAACTGCGGCGAGGGCGGCGAGGACCCCTACCGCTACCGCACCCGCGGCCGGGGGCGCGACGACAAGAACTCCAAGATCAAGCAGGTGGCGTCCGGCCGGTTCGGCGTCACCCCCGAATACCTGGCTCACGCCGACGAGCTGCAGATCAAGATGGCGCAGGGCTCCAAGCCGGGCGAGGGCGGCCAGCTTCCCGGGCACAAGGTGTCGGCCGAGATCGCCCGCCTGCGCCACACCCAGCCGGGCGTGGGCCTGATCTCTCCCCCGCCACACCACGACATCTACTCGATCGAGGACCTGGCGCAGCTCATCTACGACCTGAAGCAGGTCAACGCCGCCCAGGTCTCGGTCAAGCTGGTGGCCGAGGACGGCGTCGGCACCATCGCCGCCGGCTGCGTCAAGGCCCTGGCCGACGTCATCCACATCTCCGGCCAGAACGGGGGCACCGGCGCCAGCCCGCTCTCGTCGATCAAGTACGCCGGCATGCCCTGGGAGCTCGGCCTCGCCGACACCCAGCGGGCGCTCGTCGACAACGGCCTGCGGAGTCGGGTACGGGTCCGGGTCGATGGCGGCTTCCTCACCGGCCGCCAGGTGATCGTCGCCACCCTCCTCGGCGCCGACGAGTTCAGCTTCGGCACGGCCGCGATGATCGCCGAGGGCTGCATCATGCTCCGGGCCTGCCACCGCGACACCTGCAAGCCCGGGGTCGCCACGCAGCGGCCCCACCTGCGCGCCAACTTCACCGGCACGCCCGAGGGCGTGGCTGCCTATTTCCTCTTCATCGCCGAGGAGGTGCGGGGCTACCTGGCCACGCTCGGGCTGCGGTCGATCGACGACGCCGTGGGCCGGGTCGACCTGTTGCGCCAGAGGGTCACCGGCAACGGGCGGGCCGACGCCATGGACCTGTTGCCGCTGCTGGCGCCCGCCACCGGCTCGGGGCCGCGGCGCTTCGTCGAGCGGGTCGAGCTCCAGGACCCCCGGGCCGACCTCGGCGACCAGCTCCTCGCCGACGCCTTCCGCGCCATCTGGGACGGCGACGACGTCGACCTGTCCTACGAGATCCGCAACGCCGACCGTGCGATCGGTGCCGCCCTGTCGGGGGCCATCGCCCTCGAGTACGGAGAGCAAGTCCCCAGGGGCACCGCCCGGGTGCGGTTCTCCGGCACCGCTGGGCAGAGCTTCGCCGCGTTCCTGAGCCGTGGCGTCGAGCTCGACCTCACGGGCGAAGCCAACGATTACGTCGGCAAGGGCATGGGTGGCGGCCTGGTGGTCATTCGCCCGCCCGCCAACGACCGCTCCGAGCTGCCGATCCTGGCCGGCAACACCTGCCTGTACGGCGCCACCGCCGGCGAGCTGTACATCGCCGGCGGCGTGGGCGAGCGGTTCGGCGTCCGCAACTCGGGGGCGGTGGCGGTCGTGGAGAGCGCCGGCGACCACTGCTGCGAGTACATGACCGGGGGCACGATCGTCGTCACGGGCCCGGTGGGCTGGAACCTGGGTGCCGGCATGACTGGCGGCCAGGCCTTCGTGTTCGACAGCGACGCCGAGCGCCTCATCTCCCGGCTCAACCCCGACCTGGTCGACGCCGTGCGGCCCGACGCCGCCGCCCAGGACGAGGTGCGCTGGCTGGTCGAGCGGCACGCAGCTCTCACCGGCTCGCCCCGCTCCGCCAGGCTGCTCGACGAGTGGGCCGGCGCGGTGTGCCACGTCTGGCACGTCCTGCCCAGGGACGAGGTCCGGCGCATCGAGGGGCGCCAGGCGGGGCGGTTGGTCAGCGCCTGAGCCACGCTGAACCCCCCGGGTGCGAGCCCGAACACCGGGGGCATCGAGTCCCGGGCGCCACACATTTCCCGGGACGTTGTCCCCAACGGCGAGGATCGGGGCATCCAATCCGGGGTAGGGTCGCCCCCCGACATGGCTGGGACATCCGTGCCACGCGTACCTCATTGTCGCGACCTCACTCCCATCGGGGAGCGCTTGGCGTCGACGCTCTACTCCGCCCACAGCGACCTGCTCGGGCACCCGGTGACCGTCACGCTCTACCCCGCCCTGCCCAACGAGGATGCCCGCCTCCGGTTCGACCGGGCGGCGGCCAGCGCGCAGCGGTTGGCGGCGCACCCGACCGTGCTCGCCATCCACCAGTGGGGCCACGGTGCCGACGGCCGCCCGTGGGTGATCACCGATCCGCAGCCGCCCGAGACCATCGACACGTTGCTCAGGGCCGGCGGGCCGCGCCCCGTGGAGGAGGCGCTCCGGATCGGGGTGCTGGTCGCGGGGGCGATCGAGACGGCCCACCGCGCCGGCATCGTCCACGGCGACCTCTCGCCCGCCCGGCTGGTGCTCGCTCCGGACGGGGAGCCGCTCGTAGCCGACGTCGGGCTGGCCGAGTTCGGCGACTTCCCGGGTTTCGGGGCGCTCTACAACCCGATCCGCTACCACGCCCCGCCCGAGGTGCTGGAGCGCACCGGGGTGATCCCAGCATCCGACGTCTACTCGCTGGCAACCACCGTCTACGCGCTCCTGGCCGGCGCCGCCCCCCACGAGAAGCCGGCCGACATCACCGACAGCAACGCGTCGTTGCTGCTGCGGATCCTGCAGATCGAGGTGCCGCCGATCGTGCGGCCGGGCGAGGACATCGACGGCGTCGAGGCGGCCCTCGCCCCGGCCCTCGCACACGCTCCCGACCGGCGCCCGGCCCACGTCCTCGACCTCGCGCGGTCCCTCCAAGCCGTGCAGCGCAACCTCGGCCTGGCGGTCGTGGAGCCCGTCGTCCTCGACCTGGGCGACCCCGCGGGGCCCGCCACCCCCCCTGTGCCGGCCGAGGAGCTCCCGGCGCCACCGGAACGCGTGCCACCGGTCCCGCCGGAGGCCGATGCGCTGCCGGCCTGGTACGCCGCGTCCGGCCCGGACCCGGCGCCGACCGGCGGGACCGATCTGGTCCACCGGTTCAGCGACATTCCCCCCGACCTGCCGGACCAGCCGGACGGCGCGGGCAGCCCCCACTGGGCGACCGGGCTCGGTCACCTGGCCTACCCGCCCGAGGCCGCCGGCTACGGGGACCGGCCTGGGGCCGGCTGGCCTCCGCCGGATGAACCACATCTGCCGGAGGCGCCACACATCCCCGACGAACGTCACCCGCCGCCGGCCGCCATGGAGGTCTGGGCGCCGACCAACGGGTACCGACCCAACGGGCACACGGAGGAGCCGCTCGCAGGGCTGCCGCCCGCGGGGGTCGAGGGCCGCGGCAACGGCCTCCGGCAGCCCCCGGCCGCGAGAGAGCATGACGACCCAGGCGTCTTCCGCGGCCCGCCGGCCCGTGACGAGCCCGCGCGCCACCCGCTGTGGCGGCTGCCGCCCGGCGCCCCCTGGGGCAGCGATCCCCGATCCCCGGCTCCGCAGCGACCCCCTGGCAGCGATGCGGACTCTGCGCGCTCCACCGAGGGCTGGTCCGTGCCTCCGATCGTGCCCCGCGAGCTTCCACCCGGCGCGCAGACCACTCACCCCCACCAGCCTCCCGACCCCACCCGGCGCCGACCCATCACCGGTTCCCAGTCGCCGGGGTCCGGCGCCTTTCCGGTCGCCGAACGGACTCGGACGGGCTCCGCGCTCGACCGCGCCCGCCAGGCCCGCCTGCGCCGCGACGCGCCACCCGGCAAGGGGGAGCAGGAGCCCGACGACACGGCGGCGGGTCCGAGGGTCAAGGCCCCGGTAGCCGCGTCGGATGGCGCCCCGGCGCTGCCGGTCATCGTGTTGATCGTCGTCGTGGTGCTGCTGACCATCGGCGTCGCCTACATGGTCATCACGGGCGATGACACGTCCGACCCCGTCGACAACCAGCCCGGCGCCAGCACCCCGAGCTCCGTTGTCTCAGTCGACGAGGCGTAGCCCCGAGGGTCCCATCGAGGGCTCGAACCTCGGCAGGTCCACCACGAACTCCGTGCGGTGTGCCGGGAAGACATGCTCGGACACCAGCAACGGTCGATCGTCGACGCCGCGCGTCACGCGCTCGCAGCGCAGCACGGGTGAGCCCATCGGCACCGCCAGCAGGTCGGCGTCGGCGGGGCCCGCCGCGGCCGCACCGATCGTCTGGGTGGCGCCGCCGATGGGCACCCCCACGAGCTCGTAGAACGGTGTGCGCTCCACGTCGGCGCGCGACAGGCGCCTGCCGACCTCCTCGGGGCACCAGACGGTCACGCGTGCGAAGGGCTGCCCGTCCGCCAGGTTCACCCGGCGGACCTCCAGCACGGCGTCGGCGCCAAGCACCTGGCGCACGCGGGGCGGGGGCGCCACGAAGCGGAAGCCCACCACGCGCCGTTCCGAGGTCAGGCCGAGCTCGGCGAGCTGGTCCTCGATCGTGCCGAGCCGGCCCAGCGTCTGGCGGACCGGGTCGGCGGCCACGAACCAACCGAAGCCCTGGCGCGCGTCGATCAGGCCATCGTCCCGCAACAGCTCGAGCGCCTTGCGCACCGTGACCCGGCTGACCGCGTGCGAGCGGGAGAGCTCACTCTCGCTGGGCAGCAGCCGGCCCGGCCTCAGCTCGCCGGATTCGATGCGCCCACGCAGCTCGTCGGCGATCGCCCGATACCGGACCTGACGCACTTGTCACATACTTGTCTACCCTCGGGTAGGGCGCAAGCAAGGACCCGCTGCGGCAGGGGTGCGGCCGGCACGTTTACCGTGGTAGACGTGAGTGCCCATGGGTGACCGTGAGCGGATCGGCCAGAATCCTGTCGTGGCGCCGCCTCAGGACGACGACGTTCGCCCGACCTACCTCGGCATCGACCACGTCCAGCTGGCGATGCCGGCGGGCCCGGAGGCGGAGGCAGAGGCCGACCGGTTCTACGGCTCGCTGCTCGGGTTCGAGCGGATCCCCAAGCCGCCGGTGCTGGCGGTCCGCGGTGGCTGCTGGTTCGGCACCGGCGCGGTCCAGCTGCACCTCGGCGTCGAGGAGCCGTTCCATCCGGCCCGCAAGGCCCACCCGGCGCTCAAGGTCGATCAGCTGGGCCCGATGGTGGCGGCGCTCGAGGCCGCCGGCGTCGAGGTCCGACCGGCCGAGGACGTCGACGGGCGCGCCCGCGTCCACCTCGACGATCCGTTCGGCAATCGCATCGAGCTGGTCGAGACCCACGAGCTGGCGCCGGACGTGTTCCGCGCGCTGGCCGACACGGCGGTCAACCCCTTCTGCATCATCGGCAAGGACGGGACGCTCGAGTGGGTGGGCGCCTCGATCGAGGAGCTCCTCGGCTGGACCGCGGAGGAGGTCGCCAGCAAGCGCCTGGACGAGCTCGTGAGCCCGGCCTCGCTCGCCGAGGCCATGGAAGGCCTGGCGGCCCTGGACGCGGTCCCCGAGGACTATCCCCGCGCCGGCGCCGGTGTGCCCGCCGAGCTGCTGCGCAGGGACGGCACCTGGACACCGGTCGACCTGATCGGCGCCCCCGCCCGGCTGACTGGCCTGCCCTGGCACATCGTGTTTGCGCAGCGTGCCGGCTATCAGCGGGCGCTCGACCGGGCCCTGGAGGCGATGGCCGAGGACGCGGGCCTGCCCGACGTCCTGGTCCACCTCGGGGCCGCAATCGAGCAGGCGATCCCGTACAGCTCGGTCGCCGTCTGCGACCGCTGGCTGACACCACGCTTCCGGGTGGCGGCCGGGAACGCCGTCGACCTGCTGCTCCCCGGCTCGGACACGCCGTGGGCAGCGGCCATGCAGTCGGGCAAGGACGTCCAGATCGAGTCCGCCGACGAGCTCGCCCCGGCGCTGGCGACCCGGGCACGTGCCGCCGGGTTCCAGTCGTGTTGGGTGCACCCGATGGCCGTGCCCGGTGAACCGGAGCCGGTCGCCGCCTTTGTGATCTGGCGGGCCCTCGCCGGGCCACCGTCGCCGTTCAGCTGGAGCGCGGTGCAGCGCACCGGCAAGCTGCTGCGGCTCACGCTGCAATGGGACCGGAGCCACCGCGCCCTCGAGTACGCCGCCACCCACGACACGCTCACCGGGGTGGCCAACCGGAAGGTGTTCCTCGACCGGATCCGTGAGGTGAGCAACGCCGGCGTCGGCGGGTCGGCGGTGCTGTTCATCGACCTCGACCACTTCAAGCCCGTCAACGACGACCATGGCCATCCCGCGGGCGACGAGGTGCTGGCCGAGATCGCCGGACGCGTCGCCGCCGCCGTTCGGCCCGGCGACCTCGTCGCCCGCATCGGCGGCGACGAGTTCGCCGTGCTGTGCGAGCGCCTGGCCGACCCCGACGACGCCGACCGGGTGGCCGACCGGCTGCTGGACGTGATCCGCCGCCCGGTCTCGGTGGCGCTCGGCGACGACACGCTGGGGGTGGAGGTCGGCGCGAGCATCGGGGTCACGGAGCTGGGCCCCGGTCAGCCGCCCGAGGGCGTGATGGCCTGGGCCGACCGGGCGCTCCGCGAGGCCAAGACGCTGGGCCGGGGCCGCTGGGTCCGCCGCCCCGCGTCCCGCTGAGCCGCCAGCAGGATCGAGACTCAACCCGGGCGCGGGACGGCCCGGCTCAGGCCGCGTCGTGACCGGGCGGATAGGTGAGGGCGAGCTCGTCGGCGGTCGGCTCGTGGCGGCGCCGAGCCTCGGGGGGCAGGAGGTCGGCGATCGCGGCCATGATCCGGCGGGTGTCGGCCTGCGGTGAGCGGTACTTGAGCTCGACCGGGTCGCCGACCTTCACGGTGACCGTGGGCGGGCTCGTGACGTTCCAGATGCGCGGTATGCGTTCCGACCGGGGCCACGCCTTCTCGGTGCCCCAGAGCCCGATGGGCACCACCGGGACCCTGGTCTCGGCGGCCAGCCTGGCCGCCCCCCAGCGGCCCTTCAGCTCGGGGTCGAAGAACGCCGCCCCGCGGGGGATGGTGCCCTGGGGCAGGATCGCCACCAGCTCGCCCGCGGCGAGCGCGGCCGCCGCCTCGACCAGCGGCTGGTCGGAGCCGGTGGATCGCTCGACGCGGATCCCACCCATCGCCCGGGCGAGGGTGCCGACCACCGGCGCATCGAAGACCTCGCGCTTGCCCAGGAAGCGCACCGCCCGGCCCCGGCGGGCCAGGGTCAGGCCCAGCGCCACCGGGTCGAGGTAGCTGCGGTGGTTGGCCGCCAGGATCGCTGGTCCCACCGCCGGGATGCGCTCGACCCCGTCGATGTCGAGCCGCACCCAGGGGAACAGCTCGGGCCGCACCAGCCTCTGGAGCAAGCGCTGCGGCTCGATGCCGAGGACGGGCAGCTTGGGCACGCCGGCCGGGACGTCGAAGTGCACGACCGGCCAGCGGCGCACCAGGGCCACCCCCAGCAGGCGCGGATCGGGGTTGACGACCACCGGGTGGCCGACGGCCCCCAGCAGGGCGCCGTCGTAGTAGCTGTCGCTGTAGGCCCAGCTCTCGTCGAGGTCGACCCGGTGGCGGTCCGCCCAGGCACGGACCGCCCGGAGCTTGCCGCGGCCCCACACGAACTCGCCGTCGATCGAGCCGTCGTAGCGACCGTCGCCGTCGACCCCGTAGCGGGTCGCCACGACGTCGTCGAAGCCCAGCCGGTCCGCCAGCGGCCGGATCATGTCGTCGGGCGTGGTCGTCGCCAGCACCAGGCGCCGGCCGGCGGCGCGATGGTCCTCGATGATCGGGCGCGCGAACGGCTGCACCGCCTCGGCCAGCTGCTCGGCCGCCTTCTCGCCGGCGGCCTGCACCAGGTCCCGGTGCCAGCCCTTGGCGAACCGCGCCGCCATGCGGGTGAGGATCATCGAGGGACGGGTCTCCCCGACCAGGTCGAACACCTGGTAGATGAGGGCCTCGCCCGGGATGCCGCGCTCCGAGAGCACGCCGCTCGACCGCAACGCATCGCTGATCACGGGGCCGGATGCGCCCCGCAGCAGGGTCCGGTCGAGGTCGAAGAACGCGGCCGCGGGCACGCGCTGCAAGGTACCCGCCAGCGCCCAGGCGTTCCCCGTCTTCTCCCCGGAAAGACAAGAGCCGACCGGGGTGGATCGGTCGGCTCCTGCAGGTGCGCATAGCTAGAGGGGGGGTCTGACTACGGCACTCTTGTGTCATCATTGTGCAAGTGCAGTCGGTGCACCGTCAAACAGTTGTTTGCGATAGATGCCATCATTGTGAGTGATGGATCTACGCCAGCTCGCCGCCCTCGCCGCCGTGGCCGACGCCGGCTCGTTCTCGGCCGCCGCCCGGCGCCTCCACACCGTTCAATCCAACGTCTCGACCCACATCGCCCGCCTCGAGCGCGAGCTGGGGGCCACCCTCGTCGACCGGGCCACCGGCGCCCTCACCGAGGAGGGCGAGGTCGTGGTGGACCGGGCCCGGCGCGTCCAGCGCGAGCTGGAGTCGCTGCGCTCCGACGTGGCCTCGATGCTCCACGAGGTCTCCGGCCAGGTGCGGCTCGGCTGCATCGGCACGGCGAGCCGCTGGCTCCTCCCCAACCTCCTGCGGGCCATGGCCGAGCGACACCCACGCGTCCAGGTGGTGCTCGTCGACGCCACGACCACGTCGCTGGTGCCCCAGGTCGTGAGCGGCGCCCTCGACCTGGCCGTGGTCAACCTGCCCCTCGGCGAGGAGGAGCTCGCCACCGAGCCGTTGTTCGACGAGCAGCGCATCCTGGCCGTGCCGTTCGCCCATCCGCTCGCCAGCCGCGAGCACGTCGAGCTGGCGGACCTGGCCGAGCACGAGCTGCTGCTCGAACCGCGCGGAACGCCGTTCCGCGACGAGCTGGACCACGAGGCTTCGCGCCTCGGCGTCGAGATGCGGGCCCAAGCCGAGATCGACGGCGTCAGCTTGCTGGCCTGGCTGGCGTCCCAGGGCTACGGGGCCGCCATCCTCCCGGCGACGGCGGCGTCGGGCTGGATCGACGTCTCGTGCCGGCGCATCGCCGTCGGTGGCCTGTCGCCACGCTCGGTCGGCATCGCCATCCCCCGGCGGGGCCGCCCGTCGGCGCCGGCGCGCGCGGTCAGGGCCGCCATCCGCGAGCTCGTGGAAGCCGCAGACCAGGAGGGCCTCCACCCGACCATGACCACCGAGCGTGGGACCGACCCCTCGTGAGGCCGACGACTCGGCAGTAGCCTCGGCCACGAGACGCGCAACATCAAGGAGCAACTCGCCGTGCCCGAGAGCATCACGATCACGGACAACCGCACGGGCGAAGCCGTCGAGATACCGATCTCCGAGGGTGGTGTGGACGCCAGCGCCTGGCGCAAGCTCCTACCAAACGTCTGGTTCTACGACGAAGCGTTCATGACCACGGCGTGCACCCGCAGCTCGATCACCGACATCGATGGTGACGCCGGCATCCTGCGCTACCGCGGCTACCCCATCGAGCAGCTCGCCGAGAGCTCCACCTACCTCGAGGTGGCCTACCTGCTGATCCACGGCGAACTGCCGACACCCGAGGAGTACGAGCGCTGGGTCCGCGACATCACGTACCACACGTTCATCCACGAGAACGTGCGCAAGCGGTTCCTCGAGGGCTTCCACTACGACGCCCACCCCATGGGCATGCTGGTCTCGGCGGTGGCCGCGCTATCGACCTTCTACCTAGACGCCAAGGACATCCACGACCCCGACAACCGCCTGAAGCAGATCGTCCGGCTCATCGCCAAGATGCCGACGCTCGCCGCCGCCTGCCACCGGTTCAGCGTCGGCATGCCCTTCGTGTACCCGGACAACTCACTGGGCTTCTCCGCCAACTTCCTGTCGATGCTGTGGAAGGTGGCCGAGCCCCGCTACGACGCCAACCCCGCGCTGGCACGGGCGCTGGACGTGCTGTTCATCCTGCACGCCGACCACGAACAGAACTGCGGCACCACCGCCATGCGCACGATCGCGTCCGCCCACGCAGACCCCTACAGCTGTGTGGCCGGCGCGGCCGCCGCCCTCTACGGCCCCCGCCACGGCGGCGCCAACGAGGCCGTCATCACCATGCTCAAGCAGATCGGAAGCATCGACGAGGTCGACGCATACGTCCAGGCGGTCAAGCGGGGCGAGGTCAGGCTCCAGGGCTTCGGGCACCGCGTCTACAAGAACTACGACCCACGGGCGAGGATCATCAAGGACACGGCCGACGAGGTCTTCGCCATCACCGGTCGCAACCCCCTCCTCGACATCGCGCTCAAGCTCGAAGAGGTCGCCCTGAGCGACGAGTACTTCACGTCCCGCCGCCTGTACCCCAACGTCGACTTCTACTCGGGTCTGATCTACCAGGCCATGGGCTTCCCGGTGGAGATGTTCACGGTCCTCTTCGCCATCCCCCGGACGTCGGGGTGGCTCGCCCACTGGGTCGAGCTGCTGGAGCAGGACCAGAAGATCGCCCGCCCCCGCCAGCTCTACGTCGGCGCACCCGAGCGGCCCTACGTGCCGATCGGGCAGCGGGGCTGACCCAGCCATCCCCCGACGCGGGTCACACGGATGCACGCGGTCACGATCGTCGAGGGCGCCCTCGCCTGGCTCCACCACCCGGATCCGGAGCCCGGCAACGGTGAGCTGCTCGTGCGGGTCCGGGCTGCCGGGGTGTGCCGCGGCGACCTGATGCAGCGGGACGGCCTGTATCCACCGCCCCCGGGCACCGCCCCGCCGGAGCTCCCCGGCCTCGAGCTGGCCGGGGAGGTCGTGGCCCGCGGTCCCGGCGTGCGCCGGTTCGGCGAGGGCGACCGCGTGATGGCGGTCGTTTCGGGAGCGGGCCAGGCGGAGCTGGCGGTTGTCCCCGAGCCGCTCGCCGTTCCGGTGCCCGACGGCGTGAGCTGGGCGCAGGCCGGCGGCTTCCCCGAGAACTACACGACGGCCCACGACGCGCTGTTCACCCAGTGCGGCCTCGCCATGGGCGAGCGCGTCTGCGTCCACGGCGCCGCCGGCGGCGTGGGCACCGCCGGGGTCGAGCTGGCGGTGGCCGCCGGCAGCACGGTGGTGGCGACGGTGCGCAACGGGGCGCTGCGCGACGGCGTCGCGGCGCTGGGTGCCGCCGTGGTGGCCCCGGAGGCCTTCGTGGACGCCGGACCGTTCGACGTGATCCTCGAGCTCGTGGGGGCGCCCAACATGCCCGCCAACCTCGAGGCGCTGGCGACCGGGGGCAGGATCGCGGTCATCGGCGTGGGTGCGGGGCTCATCGCCGAGCTCAACCTGCTGGCGCTGATGGGCAAGCGGGCGCGGATCCACGGCTCGACCCTGCGGCCCCGCCCGCTGGAGGACAAGGCCCAGGCGGCGCGCCGGATCGAGCGCCAGGTCCTGCCCCTGCTGGCCCGCGGCGCGGCCACGGTGCCGATCGCCGCGACCTTCCCCATGCGCGACGCCGCGGCCGCGTACGAGCGGTTCGCCGCCGGGGGGAAGCTCGGCAAGATCGTGCTGCTCTCGGAGTAGTCGGCGGGTCATCTGGGGCCGAACCGAACTTGCGGCGAAAAGGGACCCCATGGGGGCGCCAGCCGCCGCAAGTTCATGGGGGGTCGCCGGGCAGCGGCACGACCGTGGCGCTTGCCTGCACGCCGTCGCGGACCGTGAACCACACGGCGAGGCGGTCGTCGGCCTCCTCGACGAGCAGCTCGACCGCGTCCTCCGGCGCGATGCCGGGGCCGTACTCAATGACGGCCCGGTGGGGCCGGGCCAGCAGGCCGTGGGCGAACGCCGTGCCCGGCTCGACCTGCTCCTCGATGGCGGCCCAGTACGCGGCGTTGTTGACGTGGCCGAGCAGGTCGATGTCCACCGCCCGCAGCGGCCAAGGTTCGGCCGCCGCGCCCACCGGCGGATCGCCGAGCCAGAGCCGGCTGGAGACCCGGCGGCCGCCCGCCGCCTCGCCGTAGACGTCGTGGAACGCCGGCGGCAGCCGTACCGGGGCGCCGCTGGCCACGTCGATGTGGATCCACAGCGTCGCCACCTCGACCCGCCCGCCGCGCTGGCCGACCATCGACAGCCGGCGTTCCGCCCAGCGCCCGCCCACGCCTGCGCACCAGGTGGCGAGCTCGAGCCACTCCCGCCACCGCGGCGGCCGGTGGACGTCGATGACGGCACGACGCACCACCCAGGTCGTGCGCGGGTCGTCGATGCCGGAGTCCGCCGTGTCGTCGTTGCCGATGTCCTGGAGGTAGCGGGCACAGGCGTCGAGGCGGAGGCGCCCCGTGGGATCCGCGTCGGACAGCCGCACCCGCCGCCCGGCGCGGAAGACGCGCCCGCGGTCCGGTGGGGACGACAGCGATTCGTCGAGCATGGCGACACAATGTCCCACTCGAGCCGCCCGCCGGGGCGTCTCAGACCGGGCGGTGGCGACGCTCGCACCCAACCGAAGGGAGGGTGCGTCGTAGTCTGCACGGCATGACCGACGACGCCGAAGCCGCCGAGCTGGGGCCAAGCGAGGAACTGCTTGCCGCACGCGCCCTCGAAACGGGCCTCGTCGAAGAGGACGAGAGCTACACCTACACGCCCGATGACCTTCAGGCGGCGGACGTGACCGCCGACTACGTGTGGCTGCAGAAGGGAACGGGGCGGAAGGTCTACCTGGTGACGAAGCGCTAGTGGGCGCAGCACCCTGACCGCCATTCGGAATGTCCCACCTGATGCTCGGAACGCTGCCCTGGGTCCCCGCTCGCACCCGACCCGACCTGCTCGCCGACCCCGTGGTCGTCGCCCTCGACCGGGCGCCCGGCGACCCCGACGCCGTGCTGGTCGCACCCATCGACCCCCAGCTGGCCGACACGGCCGCCTTCTGCGACGCCTACGGCGTGACGCTCGACGTCTCGGCCAACTGCGTTGTGGTGGCCGGACGGCGGTCGGGCGAGACCCGGCTCGCCGGCGTCGTCGTGCTGGCGACCACACGCGCCGACGTCAACAACCTCGTGCGCCGGCGCATCGACGCCCGCAAGGCGTCGTTCGCACCGATGGACCTGGCGGTCGCCCAGACCGGCATGGAGTACGGCGGCATCACGCCGATCGGCCTTCCGACCGACTGGCCGCTGCTCGTCGACCAAGCGGTCGTCGCCACGCCCGAGGTCATCGTGGGCAGCGGCGTGCGCCGCTCCAAGCTCGCCCTGCCCGGTGCCTGGCTGGCCGGGCTGCCGGGCGCCCAGGTCGTCGACGGCCTGGGGCTGTAGCCGGCGCTCCCCACCTCCGGACTTGCGGCAACTGGGGCCCCTGACGGGCCCAACCACCGCAGGTTCGGGTTAGTCGAGCCGCAGGCGGAAGCCGCGGAGCCAGAAGCCCGGGACCGGCTCCCAGTCGAGCGACACGTCGCGTGCGAAGCCCAGCCGCTCGTAGAGGTGGTGGGCGGCCGTCATCCGGTCGGTCGAGTGGAGCACGACCTGGACCTTGCCGGCGGCGCGGGCCCGGTCGACGCAGGCCCTGCTGAGCGCCTCGCCGATCCCCCGCCCCTGCGCCTCCGGCGCCACGGCCAGCATGCGGATGCCCGCGCCGTCGGGCTCGCTGAACTCCGCCCACGCCGAGCCCGGCCCGGGCACGTAGGTGACGCCGCCGAGCACCGTGCCGGCGCCGTCGACCGCGACGAGGACCTCGGCGTCCGCGACGCGGCCGGCCACGTCGCGCAGCTCGGCGGCGTAGCCATCCTCCTCGACGACCGCCGGGTCGATGGCGGCGTAGGCGGCGACCGTCAGCTCGCCGAGCACTTCGTGCTCCTGCGGTCGCACGGGCCGGATGTCCATTTCACCGAAGGTACTGAGTACCGTCGCCGCCGATGGACTTCGCCCTCTCCCCCGAGCTCCGGGCGCTACGCGAGGAGGCCCTGAAGGTCGGGCTCGAGGCGTCCGAGCGCGCGGACGTGCCCGACGACAGCTGGATCATCGGCCACGACCGGGCCTTCGCGCAGGAGCTCGGCGCCCGGGGCTGGCTGGGGATGACGTGGCCGGTCGCGCACGGGGGCGGCGGCCGCAGCCCGCTCGAGCGCTTCGTGGTGTTCGAGGCGCTGATCAGCACGGGGGCGCCGGTCGCGGCGGCCTGGTTCGCCGATCGGCAGATGGGCCCGAGCCTGCTGCAGTTCGGCACCGACGAGCAGCGCGCCCGCTGGCTGCCGGGCATCATCGCCGGCACGTCGATGTGGTGCATCGGCATGAGCGAGCCCGACGCCGGCTCCAACGTGGCCGGCATCCGCACCCGAGCCGAGCGCGACGGTGACGAGTGGGTGGTCAACGGCCAGAAGATCTGGACCTCCGGCGCCGCCGACGCCGACTGGTGCTACCTCATCGCGCGCACGGACCCCGACGCCAAGCCGCACGAGGGCCTGTCCGAGCTCGTCGTGGACATGCGGTCGGCCGGGGTGTCGGTCCGTCCGATCGTGGACATGACCGGCAACCGGCACTTCTGCGAGGTCTACTTCGAGGACGTGCGCGTGCCCGACGCCCACCTCGTGGGCGAGCTGAACGGCTCGTTCCGGCAGGTCATGCGGCAGATGGAGCACGAGCGGGGGGGCATCGACCGCCTCGTTTCCAACCGCCGCCTGTACGACGACGTGCGGCCGTGGGCCGACGCCACCGATCCGCTCGTGCGCCAGGAGATTGCCGCCATCGAGTCCGGCTACCGCATCGGCCGAATCCTGGTGCTGCGCGAGACGCTCGGCCAGACGCCCCGCCAATTCTCCGCCGCGACCAAGACCTTTTGCACCGAGCTCGAGCAGCGCATCGCCGCCTTCTGCGGCCGTGTGCTGGGCGCCTGGGCCCTGCTCGCGGAGGCCGGCCCGAGCGGCCGTGGGAGCGGGCAGACGGGCCCGAGCGGCCGTGGGAGCGGGCAGACGGGCCCGAGCGGCCGTGGGAGCGGGCAGACGGGCCCGAGCGGCCGTGGGAGCGGGCAGACGGGCCCGAGCGGCCGTGGGAGCGGGCA
>DATFVX010000350.1:0-2527 GCA_035259985.1 Acidimicrobiales bacterium
CGTCGCCGTAGGTCGACAGATCCCGGTTCCAGAACTGGCCCTGGGAGATCGAGGTGAGCGCCCACGGGGAGTCGACGTAGGTGACGTGGCCCTTGGCGATGGGCAGCGACCGGGACAGGAAGTACTGGACGCCGGTCATCCAGTCCGGCATGAGGTCGTCCATGCCGGCGAGCGCCGGGTCCAGCCCGCGGATCTGCGGGCCGATCACCTGCCGGGCGCCTTCGACCGGGATGGCCAGCACGTACACGTCGGCGGTGACGGTGCGCGCCTGCCCGCCGGTGCGGACCCGGGCGCCGGCGACGGCGCCACCCTGCACGTCGAGGCCCTCCACTGTGGTGTCGGGGAACCAGCGCACGCCCCGGTTCCGCAGGTAGGCGAGCCAGGGATCGATCCAGGCCTCGGTGGTCGGGCCGTTGAGCAGCCGGCTCGCCTCGTCGTACATGCTGAAGATGATGTTGGACACCAGGATCCGGGTGGCCTGCAGCCCGATCGTGCGGGTGCTGGCCAGCTCGGCCTGGGCGGCGACCAGGTTCCGGGTGAGCGACCGGGTGAGCAGGTTCTGGTAGATCGGGCCGAACCGCTCAGCGCGCACGAAGTCGAACCAGCTGATCTTGTCGTACTGGTTGTCCCGGCGGGCGTCGCTGGAGGTCACAAACTCGGTCAGCCGGGTTGCGAAGTAGGCGACCTCGTTCACGCCGAGCCCCGGGATCACGCCCAGCAGCCCGATCAGCGCCTGCGTGAGGTCGGTGAACGGGTTGACGGAGTTGAGCTTCTTGTACGGGAACGGGATGTCGAGCGCGTCCCGGCGCGAGAAGCGGGCCTGCTCGCCGAACACCAGGTTGTCCTTGACCCCGTTGCGGTTCGACCCGTAGGGGATGCGGGACATGGTGTCGATCACGTGGCGGTAGTAGCCCGGGAAGAACCGGAAGCCGTGCTCGCCGGGCAGGTCGGCCCGCCCCCCGGAGCCCGTTCCCGGGGACGGGATCGAGCGGCACTTCCCCCCGGCCACCGGGTAGCGCTCGTAGATGTCGACGGTGAAGCCGCGTTCGATGAGCTCGTGGGCGGCGCTCAGCCCCCCGCAGCCGCCGCCGAGGATGGCGACGTGGCGCTTCCCCGCGAAGTCGGCGAAGGCCGCGCCCGAGGCTCCCGCCGCGGGTGTGAGGCCGACGATCCCGCGGGCCGGCGTGCTGGTGAGCACCGCGGCGGTGGCGCCGACGGCGGCCGCCTGGGTGAGGAACTTGCGACGATCCATGTCCGGCATGACATCCCCCCTCTGGTCTGGGGCTCACCGTAAGAGGGATGTTGACAACCGTCAATATAAAAATTGGCGTGTGTCAACTGAATGACGATGGCGTCAGGCTTGCACGCGCGTGGTCAAATGGGGGGGTAACAGGGTGAAACGGGGGACCGGGGATCAAACGGTGAGCGACGAGCCAGAGCGAAGCGACGACGGCGGCGATCCATTCCCCATCGAGCCCGACGTCCCGCGTCTGGCCCGGATCCGCAACGCCATCAGCGGTGGCGACGCGAACTTCTCGGCCGACCGCACCGTGGTGAAGGAGCTGGCCGACGCCGCGCCGTCCGGCCTCGAAGGGTTGCAAGCCGTGCTCGAGGCGCTGCACCGCTTCAAGGCGCGGGCGGTGCGCACGGTCGCCGCCGAGTCGGGCATCCGCCAGTTCCTGCACATCGGCACCGCCACATCGTCGACCGGGATGGTGCACGAGCAGCTGCGGCCGCTCGTCCCCGGCAGCCGCGTCGTGTATGCCAGCTACGACACCACCACCCTCGCCCACGTGCACGACCTGTGGCGTGACGCCCCCGAGGGCGCCGTGGCCCATGTGCACAGCCGCTTCGAGGACCCCGAGCGGATCCTCAGCGGAGCGGCCGAGACCCTGGACCTCGACGACCCGGTCGCGGCCCTGTTGCCGACCTCGCTCAACGTCCTCAGCGACGAGGACGCTCAGGGGCTGCTGGATGCGCTGCGCGGCGCTCTCGTCTCCGGGAGCTACCTCGTGGTGGCCGAGACCAGCCTCGACATCTACGCCGAGGGCGCGGCCGAGGTGGTCGAGGTGCTCAACGCCGCGCTGGAGGAGCCGTACATCGCCCGCAGCCGCAGCGCGATCGCCCACCAGCTCGAGGGCTTCGACCTGATCGAACCCGGCCTGGTCCCCGTCGAGCACTGGCGGAACGACGGCGACCCGCCCTTCCTCCCCGAAGGCCAGCTCGTCCCGCTGTTCGCCGCGGTCGGCCGCAGGCCCTAGCTCCAACCGCGCTCAGGCGGTGGCGGCCAGCTCGTAGCGGGTGCCGACGCTGTTCTGGATGAAGGCGTCGGGCAGCCGGGTGGCGATGGCGCGCGACGCGTCCCAGCCGGTGCAGTGCGCCGGGACGATCACCTGCGGGCCCAGGTCGGCGAGGGCTTCGACCGTGGGCCCGATGACCCCGGCGTACAGCGGGCCGTTGAGATGGAAGCCGCCGACCACGGCGTGGACGGCGTCGACGCCGGTGAGGCGCCGGGCGTAGCGGGCGA
>DATFVX010000351.1:0-9998 GCA_035259985.1 Acidimicrobiales bacterium
GGCAGTCGAGCTCACCCGCTCCTACTCGATGCCGAACAGGTAGGGGTAGAGCGGCTGGCCGCCGTGGTGGATCTCGACAGAAGCCGCGGGGTGGTGCTCGTCGAGCCACTCGGTGATCGCGCGGGTGTCGGCTGGCGTCGATCCCTCGCCCTCGATGACGGTCACGATCTCGTGCTCGTCCGTCACGAGGCGATCGAGCAGCCGGCATGCCGCCGCGGCGGCGGTCTGTTCCACGGCAAGGATGCCGTCGCTGGTGATCCCGAGGTAGTCGCCCTCTGCGATCGGGCCCACGTCGCTGGTCGAGTCCCGCACCGCCCGGGTGACCTCGCCCGCCAGCACGTTCGACGCCAGGGCCGTCATCTCCTTGGCGTTCTCGTCGGCCCCCGCCTCGGGGTCGTAGCTCATGAGGGCGGCAAACCCCTCGGCGATGCCCCGGGTCGGGACCACGCGCACGGCCCGATCGGTGTGGGCGTCGACCTGCTCCGCGACCGGGATGATGTTCTTGTTGTTGGGGAGGATGACGACCTCGTCGGCGGGCACGGCCTCAACGGCTGCGAGCAGCTCCGCGGTCGATGGATTCATCGACTGCCCGCCGGCGACGATCCCCTGCACCCCCAGGCTGTAGAAGATCCGCTTGATGCCGTCGCCGGCGGCGACGGCCACCACCGCGGTGCGCACCGGCTCGCTGGCGTGGGGCGGCAGGTCGACGACGTCGCTGGTCCCCGCGGCCTCGCGGACCCAGCGCTCCTCCTCGACCTGCTCCGCGAGATCCGTGACCCGGATCTTCCGGGGGCGGCCGGCGTCGACGGCCGCCTCGACGGCGGCGCCGATGTCGTCGGTGTGGATGTGGCAGTTCCAGAGGCCATCGCCCCCGACCACCACGATCGAGTCGCCGATTCCCGACCAGACGTCCTTGAACGCCGGGATGGCCTCGTCCGGCGCCTCCAGGAAGTACATGACCTCGTAGCGCAGGCCCGAGCCGTCGCCATGCTCGTCGGCTGCGGCATGGACCAGGCGTGCGTCGGCACGGACCGCCCCCTCGCCCACCCGCGGCTCGGGGACCGGTCGCCCGTCGGCCACGTGCAGGAGTGCGTCCAGCAGTAACAGGTAGCCGGTCCCGCCGGCATCGACCACGCCCGCCTCCGCCAGGACCGGCAGCAGCTCAGGCGTGCCGGCGAGTGCCTTCTCGCCGCGCTCGCGGGCGGTCGCCAGCACGCTGACCAGGTCGGCGTCGGGATCGGCCGCGATCGCCTCCTCGGCCGCTTCCGCCGACTCGCGCACGACCGTGAGGATCGTGCCCTCGACCGGGCGCATGACCGCCTCGTACGCAGCGTCGGAGGCGGCGCGCAGCGCCCGGGCCAGCCCGGCCCCGTCCAGTCCCCCGGACTCCGCCACGACACCCACGAAGCCCCGCAGCACCTGCGACAGGATCACGCCCGAGTTGCCCCGGGCCCCCATGAGCGAGCCATGGCTGACGGCCTTGCACACGGCCGCCAGGTCGTCGTCCACGCCGCCCAGTGCCTCGGTCACCGAGCCCAGCGTGAGCGACATGTTGGTGCCGGTATCGCCGTCGGGCACGGGGTAGACGTTGAGCCGGTTGATGGGCTCCCGGTGCGCGGCCAACGCGTCGTTGTAGGCATCCACGACCGCTCGCAGCCCGGCAGCGCCCAAGTGATCGACCCTCACGACGGTGGATGGTAGGTGAACGTCAGGCTGCCCGGGCCGCCCGGCCCGGGGTCGAATCGGCGCTGGTCACGAGTTGTGACCCCGGGGGGCCGCCAGTACAGTTGCTCGGTCCTCAGCCCGCCCGAGACAGAGGTGACGCGTCCAATGGCAGCCGTATGCGAGGTGTGTGGCAAGCACCCGTCGTGGGGCATGAGTGTCAGCCACTCGCACCGGCGAACCAAGCGTCGGTGGAACCCCAACATCCAGCGTGTGCGCGCCCTGGTCGACGGCGCGCCCAAGCGGATCCACGTCTGCACGGGCTGCATCAAGGCCGGCAAGATCGAGAAGCTGGCCCACTGACGGGGCGGTCAGCGGTCGGGCCCGGACCGTTGGTCCGACGCCCACCCGTCCGCCACGCGGAGCTCCCCGCCGATCCAGCGCTGGACCTCGGCGACCGGCACGAAGATGACGCTCTCGGAGCACTCGGCAGGGCCCGGCGCGCTTGCGCAGCTCACGGCCGCTCCGGCCACGCCGCCGTGGATCACGCCGACCGCACGGACGTCACTGCCACCCGGTCCGCCGGGAGAGAACACCGGCCCGCCGCTGTCGCCGCTGCCGGACGCCACCCCGCCACCGACGCGGTAGCCCCGGGCGGTGTGGCGGACGGTGTAGGCGGCGCCCGAGCGGGGCAGCGTCGCCCGCTGCATCACGTCGACGTCGGTGACCTTGATGCCACAGTTCTCGCCGGTGGCCGCCCCCGAACCGCAGACCCACATGCCCTTGACCGTCGGCGCGGTGCCGGTCACGGTCCGCACGCCCTCGTCACCGGCGTCCGGGCCGCCGGACCACATCTGCGCCGACGTGGCCGGCCGCACGGCCGACCGGTCGGTCGCCACGTAGGCGACGTCGAGTGCCAGCGACATGGCGTCCCGCTCCCCGATCGCCGTGTCGCGGCTGCCGTTCCAGGCGGTGGCGTCGACCGCCTCGTCGAAGCAGTGCGCCGCCGTGATCGTGTACTCCTTCATCGTGTGCGGGTCGCGGAGGCCGTACCCCACGGAGCATCCGGTCCATCGCTCCGATCCGCCGTCGTTCACCAGCGTCAGAGCCCGGCCACCGGCCGACCACGGCGCCCGGTCGTCGAGGCGGCCGAACGGCCGCGACGGTCCCTCGACGGCCACGTTCACGGGGACGCCGGCCGCCGCGCTCAGACGTGCGGCCGTCGCGCGCACGTCGAGTCCCCGGCGGGCCTCGACCCCGACGCGCAGGCCCGAGCCCTCGGGCTGGATGGCCACGCTCGTGATCTCGACCCCGGCCGATCGCCCGAGTGGCGACCCCGGCCACAGGGCCTCGGCCGCCCGCGCCAACTCGGCGTGGTCGTGGTCGGCATCGTCATGGACCACGACCCGGCGGTCCCGCCGGACCACCTCGGACACCTCCGGCGGTGGCGCACCCACCCAGTAGAGGTCCAGCCGGCACTCCTCGGGCGTGGCGACGAAGCCGGCGAAGCCCGCGGAGCCGACCTCGTCGAGCACACCCTGAGTCGCCTCGACGACGCCGAGCAGCTCGGACTGTTCGGCCCAGGGCGGCTGATTTCGGGGCGCCTCGCACCGCGGGCCGCCCGGCGGCGGCCCGGGCGCACCCGCGGGTGGCGGCGGGGGAACGGGCACCGGCGGCGCGGGCGGTGCGGGCTGCACGGGCGGCGCCGGCGGTGCGGACGGCACGGGCTGCGCGGTGGTCGGCGGTGCCGGCCGGGGTGCGTGGCCGGCGGGCGAAGCCGGCTCGGGAGGCACAGCCGTGGTCGGGGGCGTCGGGCGCGGCGGTGTGGTCGTCGTCGCGCGTCGGGGCGCCTCGGCCTTCGGTCGGGGCCGCGTCGTGGGTGGCGACGGCGGGGTCGCGCCTCGGGGGCCGGACTCGCCGGGAGGCGTCACGACCATCGGGACGTCGCGCGGGGCGGCGTCGCCGCGGGCCGGGACGCGATCGGCGCCGGTCCCGGCCAGAGCGGCCATCGACCAGCCCGCGAGCAGTCCGGTGAGTCCCAAGAGCATGGCTCCGAGGGGTGGCCTGCGCTGCTGCATGGTCGGGGCTCCGGCGGTCGAGGTCCGGACTGGTTTCGCAGCCGGGGCCCGGCCCGGATGAGGGCCCGCGTGCCGTCTGTTCGGTGCCGACCTGCGTCCCTATCCGCTCCGGCCCCTTGGGTGACCGCTGGACCTGTCCGGTACGGTGGGGGACCCACCCCAGCCAGCCCGGCCGGACCGGCCGCAGAAGCGGAACACAGCGAGGAGCCCACGGTGCAAGGCGTGATCAAGTCGTACGACCCCGGATCGAGGGACGGGATCGTGATGCGCGACACGGATCTCGCCGAGATCGATCTCGCCCCCGATGCGCTCCGAGGCTCCGTCTTCCGCCAGCTCCGCCAGGGCCAGCGTGTGATCTTCGACCTCGACGGCGAGGGTCGCGCCACACACCTGCGGCTGGGCTCGGAGGTCGACATGGGGACGCCGGGGCTCGACCCCGAGCGCTTCCCGGTGGGAGACGACGCGACCTCCCCCTGACGAGACGGACCCGACATCGCCGCGGAGGACCATGGCCGCGACCACCACCAACCAGAAGCTCGAGAACTGGGTTGCTCACTGGGCCCGCATCCTGGAACCGGACCGCATCGAGTGGTGCGACGGGTCCGACGAGGAGTGGGAGCGGCTGACGCAGCTGCTGATCGACGGTGGCACGTTCGAGCGCCTCAACGGTGAGCTCCGGCCGAACAGCTTCCTGGCACGGTCCGACCCGGCAGACGTGGCCCGGGTCGAGGATCGCACCTTCATCTGCTCCGAACGCGAGGTCGACGCGGGTCCCACCAACAACTGGCGGGACCCTGCCGAGATGAAGGCCGAGCTGACCGGCCTGTTCACGGGGGCCATGCGCGGCCGCCCGCTGTACGTCGTGCCGTTCTCGATGGGCCCCCTCGGATCCCGCATCGCCCACATCGGTGTGCAGCTCACGGACTCGCCCTATGTCGCCGCCAGCATGCGGATCATGACCCGCATGGGCCAGGGCCCGCTCGACGTGCTCGGGCCCGACGGCGAGTTCGTCCCCTGCCTGCACTCGGTCGGCTATCCGCTGGTCGACGCCGAGGGCAACGCCCGCGACGACGTCCCGTGGCCCTGCGACGCCGACCGCAAGTACATCGTCCACTTCCCGGAGACCCGGGAGATCTGGTCCTACGGGTCCGGCTATGGCGGCAACGCCTTGCTGGGCAAGAAGTGCTTCGCGCTCAGGATCGCGTCGACCATGGCCCGCGACGACGGCTGGATGGCCGAGCACATGCTGATCCTGGGGGTCACGCCGCCCAGTGGCGAGAAGCGCTACATCGCTGCGGCGTTCCCCTCGGCATGCGGTAAGACCAACATGGCGATGATGGTCCCCACCCTGCCGGGGTGGAAGGTCGAGACGGTCGGCGACGACATCGCCTGGATGAAGTTCGGTGCCGACGGCCGGCTCTACGCGATCAACCCCGAGGCCGGTTTCTTCGGCGTCGCCCCGGGGACCGGCAAGGACACCAACCCCAACGCCGTGGCCACCGTGTACGCCAACTCGATCTTCACCAACGTGGCCAAGACCGACGACGGCGACGTGTGGTGGGAGGGCCTGTCGGCCCCGCCCGACCATGCGATCGACTGGCGGGCGAACGACTGGACGCCGTCGTCCGACGCCCCCGCCGCCCACCCCAACGCCCGGTTCACCACGCCCGCGTCACAGTGCCCGTCGATCGCCCCCGAGTGGGAGGACCCCAACGGCGTCCCGATCTCGGCCGTCCTCTTCGGCGGCCGCCGGGCCACCAACGTGCCGCTGGTGACCGAGTCGTTCGACTGGACCCACGGCGTGTTCCTCGGCTCCATCATGAGCTCCGAGAAGACGGCGGCCGCCGCCGGCAACGTCGGCGAGCTGCGGTTCGATCCCTTCGCCATGCTGCCGTTCTGTGGCTACAACATGGGCGACTACTTCGCCCACTGGCTGGAGATCGGCGAGGCCACCGACGCCGACAAGCTGCCCAGGCTCTTCTGGGTGAACTGGTTCCGGCGTGGCGAGGACGGCTCCTTCCTGTGGCCCGGCTTCGGGGACAACAGCCGCGTGGTCGCGTGGGTCGTCCAGCGGGTCGCCGGCGAGGCGGGCGCGGTCGACACCCCGATCGGCCGGGTTCCGGCACCCGGCGCGATCGACACCACCGGCCTCGACATCGACGCGGCGACGCTCGCCCGGCTGGTCGAGGTCGATGCCGAGTCGTGGCGCCAGGAGCTCCCCCAGCTCGACGAGCACTATCGGAGGCTCGGCGACCACGTGCCCGCGGACCTGCGGGAGCAGCTCACCGAGCTCGAGAAGCGGCTGGCCGCCGGCTGAACCTCAAGCCGCAGCGGCGCTGCGCTCGGGTCAGCCGTGGCCGCCGGGATGTTCGGGGTCGCACATCAGCCCGTGCTCGTCCACACCGGGGAAGCGGCCGCACGGGGTGTCGACGATCCAGACGTGGACCATCGGGGGCGGGACGAGGATCGCGCCCCGCTCGCACCGGCCGTCGACCGCGATGCCCACCAGCCTCAGCCCCTCGAAGCAGAGGTTCGTGTGCACGTGCCAGCCCGGTAGCCACGCGATGTCCTCGGGGATCGTGTCCATGGTGTGCCCGAGGCCCAGCATGTACATCGCCGCCTCGAGGACGGGGCCGTCGGCGGCGTTGCGGAAGACGAGCGACTCTGGGAACTCCGGGTTGAGCGTGAACTGGTCGCCGATCCAGCCGGTGTTGATCCAGTGCTGGTACCCGTTGGGCTGTGTGCCGTCGGTGATCCAGACGTAGCCGAGCAGGCCCAGGATCGCCGGGTTGCGGTAGCGCTCGAGCGCCATCTCGGTGTCGGCGATCAGCTTGGTGGCGAAGGCCACCTGTTCCGGTGTCCAGTCAGCTGGGAAGTCGTGGGCCGGATCCGCATGGCCGGGATCCTCGACCTCAGGGGCAGGAGGCGGCATCTCCCCGGGCGCGGTCGGGTCCGGCATGGGTTCCGCCGGGACGGCGGTCGTGGGCGTCGGTTGCCCGACGGGCGGCGCGGGCTCGGTCACCACCGTGGTGCCAGGCGCGGGATCGCCGGCCGGCGGGTCGGCGATCGTCGTCGGGGTCGTGGCCTGGCTGGTGGACGCGGGGTCGGCGGGATCACCCGTGGGCTCGGTGGCCGCCGCATCGTGCGCTCCCACCAGGCCACCCACCAGGACGACGACGAGGAGCGTCGCGCCGAGCCTGCCACGGCGGCGCCGGACCACGAGGCGCCGGGCCACCAGCGCCGCGACGCCGAGCCCGGCCAGCCCGAACCCTGTCCACAGCAGCGGCCGGGCGTCGGATCCGGTCCGCGGCAGCCTGCCCCCGTCCTTCGGCGCATCCGGCGACGTCACGGTCGTGGCGGGCCCGGAGGGTCCGTGGGACGTCGTGGTCGTCGTTGGCTGCTGCGGCGCCCCCTCGAGGTAGCCGAGGGGCTCGAGGACGGTGTCGGCCAGGAAGTCGACGGAGCGGCGGATGATGTCCCGCTGGCGCGTGAACGCGATGTCGTCGAACGCCCCCTGGTAGGCGACGGCCTCGCAATGGGAGCCGGCGGCCTCGGCCCGGGCACAGTTCGCCTCGGTGAGGTGCAGCGGCGCCACGCTGTCCTCGGACCCGTGGAACGCCAGCACCGGGGGCGAGCCCTCGGCCGGTCGATCCAGGCTCACGCCCGATATCGGCAGTGCGGCGGCGGGCATCGGCCCTTCGCCCTCGTGAGGCGCGCCCTGCTGGAGCATGGCGTGACCGCCGCCGTCATGGCCCGGGGCCGGGGCGGTGAAGGCGAGCCCGAACGCGTTCGCCGCCCCCGCGCCGTCGCCGCCGACCGCGATCGCCCGCGGATCGATCCGGTAGTCCGCAGCATGCTCGTGGAGCCACCCCAGGCCGGCCATCGCGTCCTCACGGCCGTCGACCAGCGCCTCGGTCACGCCGATCGCGTCACGGGTGGGGCAGCAGTGGAGCTCCGGGCGCATGCGGTACTCCATCGAGACCGCCACGTAGCCCCGCTGGGCGAAGGCCTCGGCGTAGTCGGCCATGTCGGCCTTGTCGCCGCCGGAGAACCAGCCGCCGTGCATCCAGGCCACCGCCGGGCGCCGCGACGCGGTGTCGCCGGCGGGCTCGTAGACGTCGAGCTTCAGGCGGACGGGATTGCCGTGCGCATCGACGGTGTCGCGGTAGACCACGTCGTGCGTGACCTCCACCTCGTCGAACACCGGGTCGATGTAGCGCTTCGCCGACGACCCCGGGGGCGCGAGCGGCGCGAACGTCAGGGGGGCGGTTGCCCGGCGCTGCCTGACGAAGTCCTCGGCCACCACCTCGCAGCCCGGGTCGTCCCGGCAGTCGACGCGTTCGCCCTCCCACGACTCGAACCTCGCGGCGATGCCGAGGTCGATCGTGAACGCACCGGAGCCGTCCGGTTCGAGGAACGCGTCCGCCTGCGGGTCACAGCCCCCGAAGTCGGAACCGGTCCGGCACATCATGACTTCCACGCCGCCGCTGGGCGCGAAGTGCTCGCCCGAGACCGTCACGGTGGCGACGTCCGGCAGGTTCGTGGAGGGCTCGACCGCGATCTCGGGGCTGGGCAGCAACGGCGCGTCCGGGTCGAAGTGCAACGGCGCACGGGCGGCCCGCGGCGACGACGGAGAGCCCTCCCCGGCGACGAGCATGCACGGCTCCGCCGTGGCGCGGCAGTCGATCTCGCCGCCCCCGCTCGGGACGACGGCCGAGACCACGACGTCGGCGCGGAAGTTCCCGGCGCCGTCGACGGGGGCGAAGTCGGGCGTCCACTGACAGCCGTCCGCGACGTGATCGGGCGCGCAGACGGAGAAGGTGACATCGCCGCCGGGCGGGAAGCCCGTGCCGGTCACGCTCACCGTCTGCCCGTCGACGAGGTCGTGATCGGGCGCCACCGTGATGCTGCCGACGATCACCTCGGTGTCGGGATCGAAGGAGAGCGGCGCGAAGGCGCTCTTGGCCGGGGACGTCGACTCCGTCGACAGCAGGGCCAGCACGCAGGCCCCTGGCCGGCGGCAGTCCACGACGTCGCGGTTCTCGGTCGCGATGACCGCCGAGACCCGGAAGTCGGTCGTGAACGAGTCGGAGTCCCGCGTGTCGACCTCGAGCAGGTTCTCGAAGTCGCAGTCGAAGATGTTGACGGGCGCGGTGGCGCATTGCGCCACCCGCGCGAAGTCCGACCAGACCAGGCCGGACCCGCTGACCTCGACGGTCTGGAGGTCGGTGAGCTCCTCGCCGGGCGTGACGGTCAGGGTCGGCGGTGGAGCCAGGGGGGAGTCGGGATCGAAGTGCAACGTCGCCGTGGCGACGAGGTCGAACGGGTCGGCGACGACCCCGATGGCGCACGCGCTCGGCCGGCAGTCGACCTCCTGCGAGCCGTCGCCGAGCGTCAGCACGGCGTCGACCTTCAGGCTCAGTGCGGCGTGACCAGCTCCGTCCGCATCGCCGAACGCGACGTCCGAGAAGGCGCACTGCTCGAACACGTCGTCGGCGCCGGCCGTGCACTGGACGGCGGCAACGGACGCGTGCGCACCCATCCCCGACACGTCGACCGTGACCTGCGTGCCGTCGGCGAGATCGGCATCGGGGTCGATGCTGACGGTCGGTCCCGCCTGTTGCGCCGCGGCCGGGGCCGCGATTCCAGCCACGGCCGGGGCCGCGACCCCGGTCGCTGCCACCGCCAGCGCCGCCACCACGGACATCCGCCCTGCGGCTCGCATGCGTCCCCCCAGTTCCCAGCGATTCCGGCCGGGAGGCTAGTGGAACACGGACCCGCCGGGAACGCCCGCGCGTCCGCACTACGATGCGTCACCGCCCCGCCGGCACGAGGGAGGCTCGATGGCAGTCAGCGCGTACATCCTCATCCAGACCGAGGTGGGCAAGGCCGCCCAGGTGGCCAGCGAGGTGAGCGGCATCGACGGCGTCGTGTCGGCCGAGGACGTGACCGGGCCCTACGACGTGATCGCGCGGGCGGAGTCCAACACCGTCGACGAGCTGGGAAAGATGGTCGTGAGCCGGGTCCAGATGATCGAGGGCATCACCCGCACACTGACCTGCCCGGTGGTGCACCTCTAGCACGGACGCCGGTGAGCCTCGTCAGCGGTTGGGGCCGATCACCATCGCGCGGATCCCGAGACCCATGAGGAACAGGCCGCCCAGCCCGTAGAGCAGGTAGCGGCGCCCGGCCAGCTGGTGCCGGTAGCTGAAGATGATCCCCACGGAGGCCAGCGCCACGAAGCCGTAGAAGGCGTGG
>DATFVX010000352.1:0-3724 GCA_035259985.1 Acidimicrobiales bacterium
CTCGATTCAGAGCGTGCGTGGATAGGCACGCCGTCTCGACTCAGGGTGGTCAGTGTCGCCGGGAGGCCGAGCTGTGCGGCCGGGGCTTGCGCTGCAAATTCCGTACTGTTCTGTGCCCACGTGCGGGCCCATTCGCTCGGCGTCTCACACGTCGTGTCGCAGCAGGTCGTCGTCGGTCTCCCGCCGCACGACCAAGCGGGCGTCGCCGCCGGCCGCGAACACCACTGCGGGCCGCGTGACCTTGTTGTAGTTCGACCCCATCGACTGGCCGTACGCGCCCGTGACCGGCGTCGCCAGCAGGTCGCCGACCCGCACGCCATCCGGTAGCTGGGCGTCGCGCACCAGCATGTCCCCCGACTCGCAGTGCTTGCCCACGATGGTCCCCCTCCAGGGCCGCGGTGCGTCGACGGCCCGGGGCAGGAAGGCCTCGTAGCCACTCCCGTAGAGCACCGGGCGGGGATTGTCGCTCATGCCGCCGTCGACGGCGACGTACGTGCGCACGCCCGGGATCTCCTTGATGGTGCCGACGGTGTACAGGGTGACGGCGGCGCGGGCGACGATCGCGCGCCCCGGTTCGGCCGTCACCCGGCTGCGGATGCCCGCGTCGCGGCACGCCTCCAGCACCGTGCGCCCCCAGTCGGCGATCGACGGGGCGGTCTCGCCCACGACATAGGGAACGCCGAGCCCGCCGCCGATCGACAGCTCGGACAGGTCCAGGTCGCGCACCCACGGGGCGATGATGTCGATGGCCTGGTGGAAGAAGTCGGCGACGAACACCTGGCTGCCGATGTGGGCGTGGACGCCCACGAGCTCGACGGCGGGCGATCCCGAGGCCCGCTGGACCGCCGCGGCCAGGTCGCCGGACGCCACGCCGAAGCCGAACTTGGAGTCGAGCTGCCCCGTGCGCACGAACTCGTGGGTGTGGGCCTCGACCCCGGGCGTCGCCCGGACCAGAACGCGCGGAACCCGGCCGTCGGCGGCGTGCAGCCGGTCGAGACGGTCGAGCTCGTCGAAGCTGTCGACGACGGTCCGGCCGACGCCGACGGCGCGGGCCCGCCGGAGCTCGGGCTCGCTCTTGTTGTTGCCGTGCAGGACGAGCCGGTCGGGCGGGACCCCGGCGGCCAGCGCGACGTGCAGCTCGCCGCCGGTCGCCACGTCGAGGTGCATGCCCTCCTCGTGGACCAACCGGGCCATGGCCAGGCACAGGAACGCCTTGGTGGCGTAGGAGACGCCGTCGCCGAAGGCCGCCACCGCCTCGCGACAGCGGGCGCGGAGGTGGTCCTCGTCGTAGACGAACAGGGGTGTGCCGAGCTCGGCGGCCAGGTCCGCGACGGCGCAGCCACCGATGGCGAGCGACCCGTCGGGCAGGACCGCGGCCGAGTCCGGCAGCAGCCGTCGTGGGACCGGATCGGTGGCCTCCTCGAAACCTGCCGCGGCTTCGGTGGCCAGGGGCACCGGGTCCGCGGCAGGAATCCCGGGCCGGAGGCTCACATCGATTCCGGGGCGCTGACGCCCAGGAGGTCGAGCCCGATCACGAGGCCGATGCGGGTGGCCTCGACGAGCCAGAGCCGCGCCTGCGTGGTCCCGGGCGGCACGCCCTCACCCAGCACGCGACAGTCGTGGTAGAAGCCGTGGAACCGGTCGGCCAGCTCGCGCACCCAGGCGGTCACCTTGTGGGGGGCCCGCTCCACGCACGCCAGCTCGACGACCTCGGGCAGCGAGGACAGCGTGCGCAACAGGTCGAGCTCGCGCTCGTGAGTCAGCGGCGCCAGGTCGAGCGTCGACGTGAGAGGCGCCCGGGTCACGCCGAGCTCGTCCGCCTTCTTGCCGATCGAGTGGATCCGGGCGTTGGCGTACTGGACGTAGTAGACGGGCGACTCCTTCGACTCGGAGCGCACCTTGTCGAGGTCGATGGTGGGTGACTGATCGATGGAGCTGACCAGCGACAGCAGCCGCATCACGTCGGCACCGATGTCGTCGACGAAGTCGTCGAGGTCGACGGCGTTGCCGAGCCGCTTGCCGATACGCCCGCCGGCGAGCCTGATCATCTGCCCGATGCGCACCTCGAGCCGGCCCTTCTCCACCCCGAGGGCCTCGACGCCGGCGGTCAGGCTCGTCACCTGGCCTTGGTGGTCGGCGCCCCACACGTCGATCACCCGGTCGAAGCCGCGCACCATGAACTTGTTGCGGTGGTAGGCCAGGTCTCCCGCCAGGTACGTGTAGTCACCGCCCTGGTCGAGCGACTTGCGGAGCACGCGCCTGCGCCTCGGGTCGCCGAAGTCGGCGGTGTTCAGCCAGAGCGCGCCGTCCTCCTCCCACACCAGGCCGCGGTCCTGCAGCTCGGCGATGGTCTCGACAACGGCATCGCTCTCCTGGATCGACGCCTGGCTGAACCACTCGTCGAAGGCGATGTTCACCGACGCCATCTGGTTCTGGATGAACTTCAGGATGAGGTCGGCGGCCCAGCGCCCGGCCCGGTCGACGTCTTCGGGCCCGTCGTAGGCGCTGGCCAGGCCCTTCACGAACCCGCTGGGGTAGCCACCCTCGGGCACCGGCTCCGCGGCGCGACGCGCCAGCACGCTCTCGCCCAGGCGGCGGATCTGGCCGCCGGTGTCGTTGACGTAGTACTCGCGGCTCACCTCGTAGCCGCACCGCTCGAGCAGCCGCGCCACCGAGTCGCCGTAGGAGGCGAACCACCCGTTGCCGACGTGGATCGGGCCCGTGGGGTTGGCCGACACGAACTCGACCTGCACGCGCTCCCCGACGCCGAAGTCGTGACGGGCATAGCTGGCTTCGCCGGCCTCGACCACCTCGCCGAGGACGGCGTGCAGCCAGGTCGGGGCCAGGTGGAAGTTGATGAAGCCCGGCCCGGCGATCTCTACCCGCTCGACGTGCATCGGCGGGTCGGCTTCGAGGACCTCGGCGATCCGTGCCGCCAGCTCGCGGGGATTGCGGCCCGCCGCCTTGGCGGTGGCCAGCGCGACGTTCGACGACCAGTCCCCGTGCTCCCGACGCGCCGGGCGCTCGAGCGTGATGCTGTCAGGCGGCTCGAGGCCCGCCTTGTCGAGGGCGCTGCGCAGGGACGCTTCGAGGACGTCGCGGATCATGGACCACCAGGTCGTCTTGGAGGGACGGGGTGGATCGATCGTAGCGACACGACCCGCCGGGCCGGCAGGCGTTCCGGCGGGTCGTGCCCTGCTGATGCCGCTGTGTCGCGGCCTGTCAGTCGAGGCCGTTGAAGACGATGCCGGCCAGGATCACCGGCGTCAGCGACGCCAGGCCCACCAGCGCCGCCGTCACGGCGGCGCCGACGATGAATCGAAGTGATCGGGTCATCGGTGCTCCTCAGTCGAGGGCGTTGAAGGTGATGCCGGCGAGGATCACCGTGGGCATCCAGACGAGCGTGGCGGTGGCCGCAGCGGCGACGACACCGGCGAGGATCTTTACGGGACGGTTCATGGCGTGCCTCCTGTGTCGGTGGTGGTCACCGCGCATTCGGCGCCCGCCCTCCGGCTGGATCACCCGTGGACGCTGGTGTCGCCGGTTCGGCGCCGCCGGGGGCGGGCGCTACCCTTTCCCTTCTCGCCCTCGTAGCTCAGGGGATAGAGCATCGGCCTCCGGAGCCGTGTGCGTGGGTTCGAATCCCGCCGAGGGCACTGCTGGATCTGGCGGGTGACCAGGTAATACCGCAGGTCAACGCCTGGACTTTGATCATCAGGGGCGC
>DATFVX010000353.1:0-11872 GCA_035259985.1 Acidimicrobiales bacterium
GATCGCGAGCACCGGCGGGCGGTCCCAACGCCGGCGGAGGACCGACAGCGCCCGGAACAGCTGGTCGGTGCCCTTGCGGGGCTCGATGCCCCCGACCGACAGGATGAGGAATCGACCGTCGGCCCCGGCGCGGGCGCGCAGGGCGGCGACGACCCCGGCGGGCGGAACGGCCGCGAACCGGTCGACGTCGACGCCGTTCGTCACCACGTCGGCCTTGACGCCGTACTCGTCGGCGAGTCGCTGCTGCCAGGTCCTGCTGACGACCAGGACGCGGTCGGGGTCGAGGATCGAACGCCGCTGGCACTCGACGAGGGCGGGCGTCGTGAAGTCGTCGACGTGGTGCACAGTGCGGACGACCTGGAGCGGCGCACCCGCATCCCGCACGCGGAGGGCGGCGCGGGCCGCGATGCAGTCCTGCACGTGCAGCACCGGTGGCAACGCCCCGCCCCGCTCTGCGAGCCCCGCCGACAGGGCATCGATCGCAGCGAACACCCGTGCCTCGAGCTCCGGCGCCGGCTCGGGCGGTGCAACGAAGGAGCACGGCGCGGCGACCCGCCGGTAGAACCCGGCGTCCTCGTCGCCGAGGGCGACGATCTCCACCGGATATGAGTGCCTCGCCAGGGCCTCGGCCAGGGCCAGCAGGTGCACGACACCGCCGCGCGGCTTTGTGGAGTACGTAACCAGCCCGACCGGCGTCACGCCAGGTCCGTCACGACGATCTGCGGCCGACGCCCGGCAATCCCGGCGGCAGCGAGCGCCGCCCGAGCGGCCGTCGGCGCGACGAGGCAGCCGGCCTGCTCGAACGCCCGGCGCTGGCGCACCAGGCCCTGCGGGTCCTTGTCGGTGCCGAGCACGTAGACCACGACCCGCGGGCCCTCGGGCCTGGCGATCGCCGCACACGCGGGCGCCAGGACCGACGCCGGATCGTCGTGGCCCCCGTAGCCCAACACCACGTCCAGCAGCACCACCGCCACACCGTCGTCCTCGCCTGCCTCGGCCAGCAACCCGAGCCGGGCCTCGGCGTCGATCATCGGATGGGGCCGTCCCTTCGTGTACTCCTCCTCGCCGAGGTCGAGGCACACGTGGGCGCCCGCGGGCGCCGGCACCCGGTGGCGCTCGTCCAGCGGCGCGTTCGACCACACGTCGCCGAGCCAGCCCCGCAGCAGCGTCTGGGCCTCGTAGCAGAGGGTTCCGCCCGAGAAGAGCCCCCGGACGGTGCGCCGCGCCGGATCGAGGTCGACCAGGCTGAGCGCCACGCGCGACCGCCACTCCGACCAGTCGGAGGGTGGGGATCCCCCGCATCGCCTCACTGCGTGTGCCGCGGCCGCCTCGAGGGTGGTCGCCACCGCCGCCGCCCCGGGCACGGGCGTGCCGGGCGCAAGGCCGATCAGGGCCGCGATCACCGGCGTCGCACCGCCGGCCGCCACCACCTCGCGTGCCACGTCGGGCGACGGTGGCTTGGACACGAGCACGATCACGTCGGTGCCCGGGTCGCCGGCGAGCGCCCGCATCGCCGGCTGCGCGCCGCGACCCGCCACCTGCCGGGACAGGTCACGGCCGCCGACGCCGATCACGTGCGAGACCCCCGCGCCCCACCGGTCGAGCAGCGACATGACCTCCTGCGCCCCGGTGCCGGCGGCGGCGACCACGCCGATACGCCCCGCGGAGACGGCGTTGGCGAAGCCGAGGCCGCAGCCCCCGATGCTGGCGGTGCCGGCGCCGGGACCCATCGCCAGCCGCCCGACGCTGGCGGCGTGGTCCTTCAGAACGATCTCGTCGTCCACGCTCACGTTGTCGCTGAAGAGCAGGACGTGCAGCCCGGCGGACAGGGCCTTGTGCGCCTCGAGCGGGGCGTACCCGCCGGCAACCGACACGATGGCGACGTTCGGATCGCCGGGGCCGTCGAGGACGGCCTGCAGGCACCGGGGCTCACGCTCGACGGGTGCGTTGCGGGCGGAAGCGCCGGGCGACAGCGCCCGCTCCGCCTCGTCGAGCGCATGCTCCGCCTGCCCGGCGTCCGTGGCCCGGGCGGCGAGCACGAGGTCGTTGGGACCCGCCGCCGGTGCGTCGCCCGTGAACCCCTGCTCCCGCAGCGCCTCCAGGTTGGCCGGCGTCCCCATGAGGGCGGTGGCGAAGTCGATCCCGTCGGCCTCGCGCATCGTGCGTGTGATCGCCAGCAGCTCGACCGAGTCGACATAGCGGTCGCGGAGGACACGCACTCCGGCGGGCATCCGATCCTCGCTCAGGGACTGACCCGGCGGCTCGACGCCGCGGTGACCAGGGTTCCCGCCGGTCTCCCGTCCGATGCGGCCAGGGTGGGTGCCAGGAGTGGAGGGGTCGTGATGGCCACGGCGTTCCCGCCCTCACGGATGAAGCGAATGGCGGCGGCGATCTTCGGAGCCATGCTTCCGGCCGCGAACTGACCGTCGGCGAGGTGGCGCTCGGCGTCGTCGACGCTCAGCTCGTGGAGGTCATGCTGCCGGGGGGTGCCGTGCCCGAGCTGGACCGCCGGCACGCTGGTCACCAGCGCGAGGGCGTCGACGCCCAGCACGGAGGCGAGGCGTTGGGCGGCAAGGTCCTTGTCGATGACCGCGTCGACGCCGACGTACCCGTCGACGCTCATCGTCACCGGCACGCCGCCGCCGCCGCAGGCGATGACGACGAGGCCAGCGTCGAAGATCCGGCGGATGGTGTCGGCCTCGAGGACGTCGAGAGGCTCGGGTGAGGCGACCACGCGGCGGAACCCTCGTCCCGCATCGTCGGCCATGGACCAGCCCCTCTCGGCCGCCAGCCGGCGGGCCTCGCCCGCCGAGTAGAACGGGCCGATCGGCTTCGAGGGCTCGGCGAACGCCGGGTCGTCGCCATGCACGACCACGTGGGTCACCACGCTCACCACCTGCTGGTCCCGTCCGAGGCGCTCGTGAAGTGCGAGCGCCACGAGGCTGCCGAGGTAGCCCTGCGTCATGGCCGACAGCGAGAACAGGGGTTGCGGGGGCACGACGCCCGCGGCTGCCTCGTGCTGCACCCCCAGGGCCCCCACCTGCGGGCCATTGCCGTGCACCACGGCGACGTGCCAGCCGCCATCGATAAGCTCGCCGATCGCAGCGGCCATGGCGCGAGCGTTCTCGCGCTGCTCCGTGTAGGTGCCCGTCTGGTCGGCGCCGCACAACGCGTTGCCTCCCAGGGCGATGAGGGCACGACCACCCACGCCGTCACCTCGCTGGCTGGCTTGGCGGAACGTTGAGGATAGTAGACATGACCTCCAGCATGGTCAATCGATGGCGTCGATGAGCGACGACGACCTCGCGCGCGCCCGCCAGTCGTGGCGCGCGGCCGAGGCCCGCCTGTATCCGCTCGCGATGACCAACGTCGACGGCTACCAGCGGGCCCTGGTGCTGGTCGCCGCCACGTGCGAGCAGCTGCGGGCGGTGACCACCACCGCCTCCGACCTCGTGGGGTGCCAGGCGCAGGCCGTCGAGTACGTGGCCGCGTCGTGCGATGCGACGGGGACGAGCGCGCAGGGCCTGGAACCGGACGACATCTTCGGGTCGGCGGCCGCCGCTCGCGATCGAGAACTGGCAGGAGAGGAGCGGCGGCTGGCGAGGCTGGCCGCGATCCGGAAGGCCCGGTCGGCCGGCGACGACTGGGTCGACCTCCACGCCGACCCGCTGGGCCCGCGGGTGCCGGAGCTGCGGATCCACGCCGGCACCGGGCGGGCCATCCTGACCGAGATGGGTGCCGATCAGGCCACGGGGGCGCCGGTCCTCGTCGTCACCACGACTCGGGTCGATCCGGCGACCGGCGAGCTCACCACCGACCCCGACGCGGCGGTCCACACCGCTCGCGCCGCGGAGGAATGGGAACGGATCGCGAGCGAGCTCCAAGCGGACATGGCCTGACCCGTCTTCTATGGTGAGCGCGGCCGTCGTAGTATCCGACACGTCGCCGACGGGAGCGGAGGCAGCGTGGAGCCAGACACCGCCGAACTCGTCCTCCGGTTGCAGGCCCACGGGCTGCGAACCGAGGTGGAGACCGAGGGCCGGGCGGGGGGCGCGGGCCCGTCCGACGTCGGCATGGTCTGGGTCGACGACTACGCCGTCACGCTCGACACCAACCCGGCCCGGACCGCCTCGTCGCCGTTCGAGCTCCGGGACGACGGCGGCGGGGCCGGCATCTACGAGGCTGGGCGCTGGGTTGCACCGGCGCGCTCGCAGCCCCGGCCCCGCTACTACGACCTCACCACCGCCGACGGGGTCCCCTACTGGAAGATCGCCCTGCTGCACCTGGACTCGCTGGCGAGCACGGTGCTCCAGACCTGCGCCTACTGGGGGAACGACGATCAGTGCGCGTTCTGCGGCATCGGGGTCTCGCTCGACGCGGGACGCACCGTCGCCAAGAAGTCCCCGGCGCAGCTCGCCGAGGTCGCGGTTGCCGCCCGGGACCTCGACGGCGCCGTCGACGTGACCCTCACCACCGGCAGCACCCGCGCCCCCGACCGTGGCGCGCTGTACGTCGCCCGGTGCGCCGCCGCGGTGAAGGAGGCGAGCGGGCTGCCGGTCGAGACGCAGTTCGAGCCCCCCGACGACCTCGACGTGATCGACCGGGTGGCCGACCTCGGCGTCGACACCGTGGGCATCCACGTCGAGTCGTTCGATCCCGCCGTCCTCGCCCGCGTGGCACCCGCGAAGGCACGCACGGGCATCGACGGCTACTTCCGGGCCTGGAAACGTGCCGTGCCGCGCTTCGGCGAGGGGCAGGTCACGACGTACGTGATCCTCGGCATGGGCGAGGACCCGGAGCTGACGGTGGAGGGCTGCAGGCGGGCGGCCGACATCGGCGTCTACCCCTTCGTGGTCCCGCTGCGGCCGGTCGCCGGCAGCCTCATGGCCGAGTGGTCGCCGCCGGCCCACGACTACGTCGAACGCATCGTTCGGCGGGTGACGCCGTACCTGAACGAGCGCGGCCTCGGTGCGGAGACCGCCAAGGCGGGGTGCTCCCGCTGCCAGGCGTGCTCGCCGATGTCGGCGGTCCAGGACCGCCTCCAGATCGGGCCCAAGCCGGTGGCCACGCATGGCTGACGTCCTGCATCGCACCACCGTCGACTGCCAGGTGGCCGGCGACCCCTGGGCATGCGCCGAGCACCACCGCATCCGCGAGGAGGTGTTCGTCCGCGAGCAGGGCCTGTTCCGGGGCTCGGATCGCGATGGCCGGGACGACGAGGCGGCCACGATCAAGGTCCTCGGGCTCCGCGACGGCGGCCCGGGCGGCGCGGTGCGCCTCTACCCGCTCGATGACGCCGGCCGGTGGCAGGGCGATCGGCTCGCGGTCCTATCGGGCTCGCGGGGCCATGGGCTCGGTGCCCCGCTGGTGCGCTTCGCGGTCGCGACGGCGGCGGGCGCCGGCGGGCGCCTGATGACCGCGCACATCCAGCCGCCAAACGTCGCGTTCTTCGAGCACCTCGGCTGGTGGATCGCCGGGGAGGGGGAGATCTACGTCGGGGTGCGCCACGTCCCGATGGCGATCGACCTGACCGTGCCCACTACAACCCGGTGACGGGCTCGGCGTTCAGGTCGACGAGCACGGCGGCCTCGTCACCGTCGGCCAGCCCCAGCACGCCCGACCCGTCGATCCTCGCCAGCGTCGCGTAGGTGAGCCCGCGCCGTTCCACCGCCTCGCGGCAGCCGTCCTCGTTCTCCGGTGCCATCGTCACCAGGAACGCGAAGCACGGGAAGCACAGCGACCAGGCCCGGAAGTCGATGCCTGCCGGGACCGGCACCGCATCGACCGGGATCGATGCGCCAGTGCGGGTCGGCTCGAGCAACATCGCCATCGACCCGAACAGGCCGGCCATGCTCACGTCCTTGGCCGCCTCGACGATCCCGTCGGCCGCCAGGTCCGCGAACAGCCGGACGTCGCCGGCCAGCCTGCGCCCGCGCTCGTCGAACGACGGGAAGAACGGGAAGTCGGACCGCATCTTGCCGTCGAGGCACGCGGCGAGCGCCAGCGTCTGTCCCGGGGCAACGCGCGTCGCCGACAGCGGGCGACCCGGGCAGCGTCCCAGGGCGAACGCCGAGAGACCCGCGCGATCGGCGCTGCGCGTCAGGTGGCCGCCCACGACGGGCACCTCGTAGAGCTCCGACGCATCCCGCATCCCCTCCAGGACGGTGCGGCAGGTCTCGGGCGGGCCGACGACGGTGTCGACGATCGCCAGGGGGACGGCGCCCATCGCGGCCACGTCGTTCACGTTGGTGAGCACCGCCGCGACGCCGGCGCCGTAGGGATCGCGTTCGACGAAGGCGGGCAGGATCGCCTCCCCGCACGCGACCACGTCCTCGTCGCCGACCCGCACGGCCGCCCCGTCGTCACCGGGGCCGCGCAGCCAGTCGCTCCCGCCGAACACGTCGCGCACGATGGCGATGTCGGCCTTCGCCCGCCAGCCCGACGACGAGCGCAGCGCCTCCGCCAAGTCGTCGAGGGCCTGCACCATAGTGAACGATCCTCTAGTATCGGAACAGTGCCTGCGGCGGCATTCCTACGCCTGCCCGACCGGTCACGCAAGCCTCGCCGCCAGGGCTTGTCCTGCGTGATCGACGCCGGCCTGCCCCTGCCGGACGTGCGCGCGGTCCTCGACTCGGCCGCCCCTCACATCGACGTGTGGAAGTTCGGCTGGGGCAGCGCGTACCTCGACGCCGCGCTCGACGCCAAGCTCGCCCTCCTGCGGCGACACGACGTCATCGCCTGCCCCGGAGGGACGCTGCTCGAGCTCGCCGCCCTCCAGGGGCGCGCAGCGGCATGCCTCGAGTGGGCGGCCGCGTGCGGGTTCACCCAGGTCGAGGTCAGCGACGGGCTGGGCCTCCTCGGCGAAGACGCCAAGACCGCCCTCATCCGCCGGGCGGCGGCCACGTTCACCGTCGTCTCCGAGGTGGGGATGAAGGACCCCTCGTCCGTGCTGACGCCCTCCACCTGGGTCGAGCTCGCGCGCGCCGACCTCGATGCCGGGGCCAGCGCGGTCCTCACGGAGGGGCGGGAGAGCGGCATGGTCGGGCTCTACGCCGCCGACGGCTCGATCAGGGGCGACGTGGTCGACGCCCTCGTCGACGGGATCGGCGCCCAACACCTCATCTTCGAGGCGCCCCACCGGCACCAGCAGGCGTGGCTCATCCGCCGCATCGGCCCCGACGTCAACCTGGCGAACGTGGCGCCGCGTGAGGTCGCGGGGCTGGAGGCGCTCCGGCTCGGGTTGCGGGCCGACACGACCATCGCCCTCCACGCCCTGGCATCCGGCGCGCCGGCGGGCGGGGTCACCCGAGCATGACGGCCAACCGGCGGCCGCGCGCCTACCGCGAGGTCTCCGTCGCGCGGGTCGAGGTTCCGCTGACCGCCGAGGGCCTCACCGAGCACTTCCTGGGCCGGGAGTGCTACCGGCGCACCCGCTACGTGGTGGCGCGCAACGGCGACGCCACCGCGCTCGTGGGCGTCGAGCCGGCCGACCCCGAGCCGCTGTTCTCGCCGGCGGCGTCGGTCGAGGTGCTGGCGCTCCCGGCCGAGACCGTCTACCTGCGCCTCCCCGACGTCGACACGGGCGTGCCCTCGCAACTGGCGAGGGTCGCCGCCGGTAGGCGCGCGGCGCGGGCCGTGGTGGTCGAGGGCCGCTACTCGCACGTGAGCTTCCTGCTCGATCCCGACCCGTTGCGCGTCCGCGTCTGCGAGGTCGTGCCGCCGCACCCACCCAAGCTGCTGGACCAGGCACAGCGGGTCCTGGACGTCGCCGAGGACCTGCCGCCTATGGTGCTCGACCCCGATCTCGTCGAGCTGGAGGCGCTGGCACCGGACGCGGCGGTGGTGTTGCTCCCCTGCCGCGGGGCGGGCGTCCGGCTCGACGGCCACGAGGTCCACTACCTTGACGAGCGCCCACCCGAACGGGACTGGATGCTGCTCGGCTGCTCCCGCTCCCGGCAGCTCCACCGCTGGTTCTACGGGCGCGGGGCCCCCGGTCCCGACACCTGCCCGAGGGCACTGGCGTCTGGGTCCGGGCCGCTGCTCACCAAGTGCTGCCTGCTCGAGGACCGCACCGAGATCGACGGGGACGTCGCCGTGGTTCCCTGGGGTGCGAGCCTGGAACAGGTCAAGCAGGCCCTGGCCGCGCTGGCCCGTCGACACGACCCGGCATGGGCGCCCGCCTGACCGACAGCGCCGCGTACGCCCACCTGTGGGCATCCGACGAGACGCGCGCGCTGTTCGACGAGCGGGCGCGCTGGCAGCGATGGCTCGACATCCTCGCCGCACTGGCAGCGGCCCAGGCCGACCTTGCCGTGGTCCCGGCATCGTCGGCCGAAACGATCGCCGAGCTCGGACGGGTCGACGACCTCGACCTCGACTTCCTGGCCGAGGAGACGCGCCGCACCGGGCACTCCACGCTGGGCCTGATCCGGGCCCTGCAGAGGATCCTGCCGGAGGACGTCGCCGAGCACGTGTACTACGGCGCCACGGTGCAGGACCTGACCGACACGTGGTTCGCACTGACGATGCGCGACGTCAGCGACCTCGTCGACCGGGACGTGCACCGCCTCGTCGGTGCGGTCGCCGGCCTGGCCGCCCGGCACGAACGCACGGCGATGCCCGGTCGGACGCACGCCCAGCCCGGCGCACCCGTCTCGTTCGCATTCAAGCTCGCCACGTGGGCCGACGAGCTCGGCCGGCACCGGGAACGCCTGCGGGAGGGGCGGCGCCGCTGGTCGACGGTGCAGCTCGGCGGTGCGGTCGGCACGCTCGGGTTCTACGGGGACGCCGGGCCGGCGCTCCGGGCCCGGTTCGCGGAGCGGCTCGGCCTTGCGGACCCTGGCATCGCGTGGTTCACCAGCCGCGACCGGATCGCGGAGTTCGCCACCGTCGTGTCCGGTGTCTCCGGCACGCTCGCCCGCATCGGCAACGAGGTGATGGAGCTGCAGCGACCCGAGATCGGCGAGCTGCGGGAAGCCGCTGGTGCGGACGTCGTCGGCAGCATCATGATGCCGCACAAGCGCAACCCGGAATCGAGCGAGCACCTGGACACGCTGGCCCGCCTCATCCGCGCCAACGCCCTCGTGTTGATGGAGGGCCAGGTGCAGCTCCACGAGCGCGACGGCCGTCCCTGGAAGGCCGAGTGGGTGGCGCTCCCGGAGGTATGCCTGCTCACCTCGGCCGCCCTGCGCCTCGCGATTGGCTGCGTGGAGGGGCTCGAGGTCGACGCCGACCGGATGAGCGCCAACATCGCCGCCGCCCACGGGCTGCTGGCGTCGGAGCGGATCCTCGGCACGCTCTCGCCCCGCCTGGGCAAGCACCGGGCCCAGGCCGCGCTCCACGACGTCCTGGGCGCGGCCGGGCGCGACGGTCGGTCCGCGGCCGAGGCGCTCGCGTCGGCGGGGCTGATGACAGTGGCCGAGGCGGAGTCCGTGGTTGCGGACCCGATCGCCCCCGGCGACACGTCCTCAGTCCGGTCGGTGCTCGACCGCCTCCGGGAGGACCGGTGCTGACGACGCCGACGCGCTTCCCGCTCGCGGTCCTCCCCACGCCGCTCGTGCCTGCCCGGCGGCTGAGTGCGGCGCTCGACCGCGAGGTCTGGATCAAGCGGGACGACCTGACCGGCTTCGCCCTGGGCGGCAACAAGGTGCGGGCCCTGGAGGTGATCGTCGCCGAGGCGCTCGACCAGGGGTGCGACCATCTCGTGGGCTGCGGCGGCCCGGCGTCCAACCTGTGCTCGGTGCTGGCCGCCGCGGCGGCGACGGCCGGCCTCGGCTGCACGCTCGTCCTGCACGGCAGCGAGCCGGCGGTGGCGCATCCCAACCTGGCGATGATGCGGGCGTTCGGGGCCCGGACGTGGTTCACGGGCGACCCCGATCGGGCGGCCACGCCCGAGCATGCGGCTGCGGCCGCCGACCGGCTCGGCCGGCGCGGGCGCCGCCCGTACGTCGTCCCCCGCGGTGCCGCGTCCGGGTCGGGGGCGACGGCGTACGCGCTCGCGGCCGAGGAGCTGGCCGCCCAGCTCACGTTCCGGCCGGCGCACGTGGTCGCCGCGGCCGGGTCCGGCGGCACGCTCGCGGGGCTGCTCGCCGGATGGTCGACCTTCGGCCTGCCTGGAAGGCTCGTGGGTGTCGCCGTCAGCCGCACGCTGGCCGAGACCCGCCGGGAGGTGATCCGCCTGGCCGGCGAGGCGGCCCGCGCCCTCGGCGCCGGCGAGCCCGACAGCGACCGGCTCCGCCTGCTCGACGGCCTGGGCGCCGGCTTCGGGCGGCCCGACCGGGCGACGTGCGACGCGGCCCGGCTCGCCGTGCGCACAGAGGGCATGATGGCCGACACGACGTACGTCGCGCGCGCGGTCGCCGCTCTCGGGTCACTCGACGGCCCGGTCGTGCTCTGGCACACCGGGGGCTGGCTGGGCTGCGTGGGCGACGCCATGGGGGCCGGGCACGGATGACCGGCGCGCGGCGCGCGATCTCGTCGACGCCGGCCCCCGAGCTCGTCGGCGCCGGGTTCGGCTACGAGTCGCGTGGCGCGGCAGCGCTGCACGACGGGCTCAACCACGCCGACCTTGCCCACGTGCTCGACCTGCTCGACAGGGGGATCATCCCCCGGCCCGCTGCGGTCGCCCTGCTCCGGGTCGTGCTCGACGCGTCGATGGACGCGATCGGCTACGACCCCCGCGACGGCGAGCCCTACAACTCCCGCGAGCGCGCCTTCGCCGCGCAGATCGGGTCGGCCGCGGGATGGCTCCACGCCGGCCGCCCGCGGCGCGAGGCGACGCGCCTGGCCTTCCGATTGGACCTCCGGCGCCGCACCGCTCGTGTGGTGGTCGCGGCAGCGGCGCTGGCGAGCACGCTCGCGGAGCGGGCGGGCCAGCATCGCGACACGCTGTTCGCCGACCAGACGTACCTCCAGCACGCCCAGCCCTCGACCGTCGGGCACTACCTGCTGTCGTTCGCGTATCCGGTGATCCGCGACGGCCGCCGCCTCCTCGAGGTGTTCGACTGGCTCAACGCCAGCCCGGCCGGGGCCGGCGCCGTCAACGGCACCCGGCTACAGCGCGACCGCACCGCCGTCGCGGCGCGGCTCGGCTTCACATCGGTGATCGCCAACACCCGCGACGCGATGTGGCAGGTCGACGGCCTGGTGCAGCTGGCGTCGACGCTTGCCAGCCTGGCCCTCACGCAGAGCTCGCTCGCCGAGGACCTCGAGATCTGGGCGAGCCCCGAGTTCGACTACGCCGAGCTGGCCGAGGAGTACACCCGCGCCAGCGTGTTGATGCCGCAGAAGCGCAACCCGTACTCGCTGTCGATGATCCGGGGCACCACGGGCGTGCTCATCGGGCACGTCGCCGGGGTGCTGGCGGTCCAGAAGAGCCCGTCGGCCCGCAGCGACAACCTCATCTTCGCCTACGGCGAGATGCCCGGCGCCCTCGACCATGCCCGGCGGATGACCGAGCTGACGACCGGCGTGGTCGCCACCCTGACCGTCAACGAGGCCCGACTGCGGGAGGCGCTGGCGCTCGGCTTCAGCCAGTCGACCGACGTCGCCGAGCAGGTCATGGTGAGCTGCGGGGTCGACTACCGCACGGCGTATCGGATCGTCGGCGGCGCCGTGCGCCGGCTCGCCGCCGACGGGGGCAGCGCCGCCGACCTCACCCCGGCCCTGCTTGACGAGGTCGCCGACGAGCAGCTCGGTGGACCCCTGGCCATCGATGCCGCGGCGCTGGGCGACGCCCTGGACCCGGCGGCCATCGTGGCCACTCGCGCGGCCGTGGGCGGCGCGGCGCCGGCGCCGATGGACGCGATGCTCGCCGACGTCGCCGCCGACGCGGACGAGCTCGCGGCCGCAGCGCGTCAGCGGCTCGACGCCG
>DATFVX010000354.1:0-3031 GCA_035259985.1 Acidimicrobiales bacterium
CCCGCCGCCCCGGCCCCGCCCCAGCCCCGCCCCAGCCGAACTTGCGGTGGAAAGCGCCCCCATGGGGGCTCCAACCGCCGCAAGTTCGCTACGGTCGCCCGCCTGTGGAGCTCCAGACCGCAATCGACCTCGACGGCACCACCAATCGTCGGGTTGTCCTGCGCCGGCGGCCCGAGGGCCTGCTGGCCGCCGACGACGTCGAGCTGGAGGAGGGCGTCGCCCTGCCGGTCCCCGCCGAGGGCGAGGCGCTGCTCGAGCTCGACTGGATCGGCATCGACGCCACCGTCCGCACGTGGCTGTCCAAGGCCGAGGGGTACCTGCCGGCGGTCGAGATCGGCGAGGCCGTCAGGGCCAGCGGCATCGGCCGGGTGGTGGCGACCCGGGCCGAGCGCTTCCCCCTCGGCCACGTCGTCTACGCCCTGCCGGGCTGGCAGCGCTACGGCATCGTGCGCGACGACCCCCTGGCCACACCCCTGGGCGAGGACGTCGACGCCGAGGCGCTCCTCGCCCTCTACGGGGCCACCGGGTTGACCGCCTACGTGGGGATGATCGACATCGGCGAGGTCCGGGAGGGCGAGACCGTGGTCGTGTCGGCGGCCGCGGGTGCCACCGGCTCGCTGGCGGCGCAGATCGCCAAGATCAAGGGCTGCCGCGTCATCGGCATCTGCGGGCGCGACGACAAGGCCCGCTGGCTGCTCGACGACCTCGGCCTCGACGGGGCGATCAACCACCGGACCGACGACGTCCACGCCCGGCTCCGCGAGCTCTGCCCCGACCGCGTCGACGTCTACTTCGACAACGTGGGCGGCCCGATCCTCGACGCCGTGCTCGACCGGCTCGCCATGCACGCCCGGGTGGTCCTGTGCGGGGCCATCGCCATCTACAACGAGCGCGAGCGCCCACCGGGCCCGTCGAACTACTTCCAGCTCATCAACCGGCGCGCCCGCATGCATGGCTTCCTGTCCCTCGACCATTGGGACCGTTTCGGTGAGGTGGCAGCGGTCCTCGGGGGTTGGGCGGCCGAGGGCAAGCTGAAATACCGCACCCAGGTCTACGAGGGGCTGGAGTCGGCGGTCGATGCCCTCAACGCCTTGTTCACGGGCGACAACATCGGCAAGACGGTCATCCGCGTCTTTGAAGAAAAAACGGGCTCATAGCCCGTTTTTTCTTCAAAGACCGGTGTGGAGCTGGGCCGCCAGGCCCGCCGGGTCCTCGGCCGGGAGCCGGCACGCGTAGTTGCGGCACACGTACGCACGCCCGTCCTCGCGGCCGTCCCACAGCGGCGAGGGGTAGCGCTCGCCCCACGCCAGCACCGCCGCGGGCAGGAACCGGTCGTGCACGACCTCGACCAGGTCGGGACGCTCGCCCGCCACCACGACCTCGTCGATCCCGTGGACGGCGAGGTCGACGGCGGCCAGCAGGTGGCCGAAGGCGGTCGGGTGCTGGGAGGCCAGCGACCCCGTCAGGCGCAGGATCCGCTCGGCACGCTCCCGGTAGCGCCCCTCGCCCGTGAGCGCCGCGAGGCGCAGGAGCCCGACCGCGGCCAGGCTGTTGGCGCTCGGGGTGGCGTTGTCCATGAGGTCCTTGTTGCGGGCCACCAGCCGCTCGGCATCCTTCCCGGTGGTGAACAGGCCGCCCCGCTCGTCGTCCCAGAACAGGTCGAGCAGGGCGTCGGCGGTGGTGCGGGCGGCGTCCATCCAGCGGGCCTGGCCGGTGGCCTCCGCCAGCCGGACGAACGCGTCGACCAGGGCGGCGTGGTCCGCGGCGTACGCAAGATGGCGGGCGCCCCCGTCCGCCTGCCACGACCGCAGCCAGCGGCCGTCCTCCCGGCGCAGCGAGCGGAGCAGGAACTGGCCCGTGCCGACGGCGGCGTCGAGCCAGTCGCGTCGGCCCGTGGCGGCGGCCGCCTCGGCCAGCGCCGCCAGCATGAGCCCGTTCCACTCCGCCAGCACCTTGTCGTCGAGGCCGGGCCGGACGCGCCGCTCCCGCGCCGCGAACAGGCGGGCCCTCGCGTCCTCGATGCGGGGCGGGCGGGCGAGGTCGGCGCCTCCCGGGCCCCGCGCGTGGATCCGGTTGAGGATGTTGCGGCCCTCGAAGTTGCCGGCGGGCGTCACGCCGTAGAAGGCCATGGCCTCGTCGGCCAGGCCCCGGTCGCCGTCGAGAGCCGCCACCACCTCGTCCACCGTCCAGACGTAGAAGCGGCCCTCCTCGCCCTCGCTGTCCGCGTCCTCCGCCGAGTAGAACCCGCCGTCGCGGTGGCGCAGGTCGCGCAGCACGTACCCGACCGTCTCGTCGAGCACCTGCCGGTACCGCCCATGGCCCGTGAGCTGCCAGGCGTGCAGGTAGGCCCGGGCCAGCAGCGCCTGGTCGTAGAGCATCTTCTCGAAGTGCGGCACCAGCCACACGGCGTCGACCGAGTAGCGGGCGAAGCCGCCGCCCAGGTGGTCGTAGATCCCCCCGGAGGCCATGGCGTCGAGCGACGTCTCCACGATCCCCCGGATGTCGGGATCGGGGGAGGGCTGGCGTGCCAGGGCCCGCAGCAGCAGGTCGAGGCTCATCGCCTGCGGGAACTTGGGGGCGCCGCCGAAGCCGCCCCGGGCGTCGTCGTGCTGCTGCCGGAGCGTCTTGACCGCCCCGTCGAGGGTGTCGCCTCCGGGTGGCTCGTCGCCCGGCTCCACGAGCGCCGAGCGGCCGAGGGCGCCGGTGAGCTGGCCCGCCTGGGCGTCGATGTCCTCCCGGCGGGTGCGCCACAGCTCGTCGATGCGGCCGCACAGCTCGGGAAAGGCGATCATGCCGCCCCGCCGGGTCTTCGGGAAGTAGGTGCCGCCGAAGAAGGGACGGCCGTCGGAGGTCAGGAACACGGTCATCGGCCAGCCGCCCTGGCCGGTCAGGGCCTGGACCGCCTCCATGTAGATCTCGTCGACGTCGGGGCGCTCCTCGCGGTCGACCTTGACGTTGACGAACAGCTCGTTCATCAGCGCCGCGACCTCGGGGTCCTCGAACGACTCGTGCGCCATCACGTGGCACCAGT
>DATFVX010000355.1:0-4762 GCA_035259985.1 Acidimicrobiales bacterium
GACCCGTCGAGCGAAAGCGGCAGCCCCACCACGACGATGTCGGCGCCGGCGTCGGCCACCAGCTCGGCGATGCTGCCGTGGTCGCCGGCCCTGTCGCCCGAGCGGGCGAGGACGTCGTAGGGCGTCGCCACCGTGCCGGCGCTGTCGGACAGGGCCACGCCGATCCGGCGGGTCCCGAGGTCGAGCCCGATCGCGCGCATGGTCACCGCAGCGGGCGGCGGCCCTGCGTCACCCCGCGGCGGCGGCGCGCGCCTGATCGAGCGCCTCGTCGAGCCGCGAGGCGTCGCGGCCGCCGGCGACCGCCAGGTCCGGGCCCTTGCCGCCACCGCCCCCGACCGTGCGTGCCGCCTCGGCGATCAGCGCGCCGGCCTCGAGGCCACTGTCCTTGGCGACCGCAGCAACCAGCGTCACGCCGCCGCCCGGCGGCACGCCGCCAATCACCACGGCGCGCATTCCCGGCGCCTCACGCATCGCGACCGCGAGGTCGCGCAGGTCGTCGCGGGCGACGTCGTCGACACGCGCCACGACGACGCCGTCGACAGCGGCGGCCGCCAGCTCACCGGCCCGGCTGCCCGCGGCCTGGCGGCGCAGGTCCTTGAGCTCGTCGCGCAGCGACTTGAGCTCGCCCCGGAGCCGTTCGGCGGCGACCGGCAGCTCGTCCGGCGTGGTGCCCAGCACGTCGGCGGCCCTCGACACCAGCTCCTCCTCCTGGCGCAGGCGCTCGATCGGGCCGAAACCGGTCACCGCCTCGATGCGGCGCAGGTTCGAGCCGATCGACCCCTCGCTCACGACCTTGAGGGGGCCGATGTCGCCCAGCCGGCGCACGTGCGTGCCACCACACAGCTCGACCGAGTGCTCGCCGGCCTCCAGGACGCGCACGATGTCGCCATACTTGTCCCCGAAGAAGGCGATGGCGCCCATCGCCCGCGCCTCGTCCATGGTGGTCTCGAAGTGCCGGACGGGAGCGTTGCTGAGGATCTCGTGATTGGCCAGGTCCTCGATGGCACGCAGTTGGCCGTCGGTGACCGGCTCGAAGTGGCTGAAGTCGAACCGCAGCCGGTCGGGTGCCACCAGCGAGCCCTGCTGCTTGACGTGGCTGCCGAGCACCTCACGCAGCGCCCAGTGCAGGACGTGCGTCCCGGTGTGGTTGCGGCGGATGGCGTCGCGCCGCTCGCCGTCGATGCGCGCCACCGCCCGCTGCCCGACCTCGATGGTGCCCTCCTGCACCTTGACGTGGTGAGCGTGCAGGCCCGGCAGGGCGTACGTCGTGTCCACGACCTCGGCCATGCCGGTCTCGGTGGTGATGGTGCCGGTGTCGCCGATCTGGCCACCGGCCTCGGCGTAGAAGGGCGTGCGATCGAGGTAGACGGCGTCGCCGATGACCCCGATCACCGTGGCCGCGGTCTCGTACTCCCGCCGGCCGGTGAACTCGGTCGGCCCGTGCTCCACGAGCAGGCGGTGCTGCGCGTCGACCTCCTCCCCCGTGGCGACGCCCCCGGTCTTGCCGGCCTCGCGGGCCCGGCGGCGCTGGGCCTCCATGTCCGCCTCGAAGCCATCGACGTCGACGTCGAAGCCCCGGAGCTGGGCCATCTCCTGGGTGACCTCGAACGGGAAGCCGTACGTGTCGTGCAGCAGGAAGGCCACGCTGCCCGGGAGCGTGCCGCCCTGGTCGAGGCGATCGAGCTGGGTGTCGAGGATCTGCGACCCGCGCGCCAGGGTGCGCCGGAACGACTCCTCCTCCCGGGTGATGATCGGCACCACCAGGTCGTGGCCCGTGACCACCACGGGATAGTCGTCGCCCATCAGGTCGATCGTGCGCTCGACCATGGGCGGCAGGACCGGGCGCTCGACGCCGAGCAGGTAGGCAAAGCGGATGGCGCGTCGGATGATGCGGCGCAGCACGTAGCCGCGGTCCTCGTTCGACGGGATGACGCCGTCGGCCACCAGGAAGGTCATGGTGCGGGCGTGGTCGGCGAGCAGCCGCAGGGCGATGTCGCCGAGGTCGGACTCGCCGAGGCGGTGGCCGGTCACCGACTGCGCCTCGCCCACGAGGGCGCTCAGGATGTCGGAGTCGTAGAGGCTGTGGCTGCCGGCGAGGGCCGCCACGATGCGCTCGAGCCCGGCGCCGGTGTCGATGTTCTTGTTCGGCAGCTCGCTGAGCTCACCGTCGACGCCGCGGTTGTACTGGGGGAACACGAGGTTCCAGAGCTCGACGTAACGCTCCTCGGCCCTGGGGTTGGCGGGGCCGCCCCCGGGACCGAAGTCCGGGCCGTTGTCCCAGAAGATCTCCGACGACGGGCCACAGGGCCCGGTGTCGCCCATCTCCCAGAAGTTGTCCTTGTCGAGCCGCTGGACCCGATCGCGGGGGCAGCCCACGGCGTCGGTCCAGATGTCGGACGCCTCGTCGTCGCCCACATGGACGGTCACCCACAGGCGGTCGGGGTCGAGCCCCAGCACCTCGGTCACGAACTCCCAGGCCCAGGCGATGGCATCGGCCTTGAAGTAGTCGCCGAAGCTGAAGTTGCCGAGCATCTCGAAGAAGCTGAGGTGCCGGTGCGAGCGCCCGATGGCGTCGAGGTCGTTGTGCTTGCCGCCGGCGCGGACGCAGCGCTGCACCGATGCCGCCCGGGCGGGATTGAACGGCACCGGTTCCTCACCCAGGAAATAGGGGACGAACTGCATCATCCCCGAGTTGGTGAACATCGGCGCGGTCGGATGCGTCGGGATGAGGCTCGCCGACGGGACGAGCGTGTGCTGCCTGGCGGCGAAGAACTCGTCCCAGACGCGGCGTAGTTCGGCGGATGTCCGCGGTGCCATAGGTGGTGTCAGCCTAGGCGGAGGCGACAACCGTCCACGCCAAAGTTCCAGCTAGTGGATGCGAGGCCGGCGCCCGCCCTACCGGGCGCCCGGGCGCAGCTCGGCGCGCAGCTCGGCCTCGCGCTCACGCATGGCGCTGCGGCCCTCGACCACGGCGTCGCGGACGTCCCAGCCGATCCGGCGGACCGAGGCGGCCGCCTCGGCCTGCAGCTGCTCGGGCGCGTACCGCCGCGCCGTTCGCCGGATCCGGCGGCGGACCCAGATCGCCCCACCGAGGCCGGCGGTCGCCCCCGAGGTGAACCACACGAGCCGGCGGACCAGGAACATCAGCGGCCGCCGCCAGCGTTGCCCGGGCGCTCCGAGGCGCCGTTGTCGCCTCGCCGGCCCCGCAGGCGCCGGGCCGCCTTCGCGGTGCCGCTGGCGAACGCCACGCCCTTGATCACCGGGTTGGCCATGGCGATGTACGCGAGCCGGGAGGCGGAGTCCACCGTGCCGGTCACGGACTCGGCCGTCGTCACCAGGTGGTCGAGTCGCTCGATCTCCCCGTTGGCGGCGGCGACGGTGTCGCGCAGGTCGTCGAGCACGGGGACCGTCTCTGTCCGCAGCAACTGGGCGACCTCGCGCAGGGCACGCAGGGTCCGCAGCAGCGCCGCCACCCCCACGGCCAGGAGCACCACCGCCACGACGCTGGCGGCGGCGACGATGACCGCGGCGAGGTCGGAGGCGCTCACTCGCGGCCCCCGTCGCGATCGGGCTCGCGGGCCTCATCGGGCTCGTGGTCGGGCTCGTTTGCCTGGGCCTGCTTGGCGAGCCGTTCCATGCGCGTGGCGATCTCCTGCTCGAAGCCGTGGTCGGATGGCTGGTAGTAGACGGCGTCCGCGGCGTCGTCGGGAAGGTATTGCTGGCGCAGCCATCCCCGCGGGTCGTCGTGAGGATACTCGTAGCCCACGCCGTGCCCGAGCGTGTGCGCCGACCGGTAGTGGGCGTCGCGCAGGTGGACCGGGACCTCGCCGCCGATCCCGTTGCGGACGTCCTCGCGGGCACGCCAGACGCCGACCGCCGACCGGTTCGACTTCGGCGCCGTCGCCAGGTGGACCACGGCCTGGGCCAGGTTGAGCTGGGCCTCGGGCAGCCCGACGTACTCCACGGCGTGGGCTGCGGCGGTTGCGACCACCAGGCCCAGCGGGTCGGCCTCGCCGATGTCCTCGCTGGCGAGGATGACCAGACGGCGGGCGATGAAGCGCGCGTCCTCGCCCGCCTCGAGCATGCGAGCCAGGTAGTGGAGCGCAGCCTGGGGATCCGACCCCCGCACGCTCTTGATGAACGCGGAGATCACGTCGTAGTGCTCGTCGCGCCCGTAGCGGTGCAGCTTGGTCCCCAGCGCCGCCTCGGCGTCGGCCACCTTGACCCTGGGTCCGGCGCCGCGGTCGCCATCGGCCCCACCGTCGCCGGCCGCGCCGTCGCGGCGTGCCCTGGCCAGCGCCACGGCAACCTCGAGGCTGGTGAGTGCCTGGCGGCCATCGCCGCCGGCCCGGTCTGCGAGGTGGGCGAGCGCTTCGGGGTCGGCCTCGGCGCCCTCCGCCTCCAGGCCCTTGCGCAGCAGGAGCTCCACCGCCGGAGGATCCAAGGGCCGCAGGCGGAACAGGGTCGAGCGCGACAGGAGCGGCGGGTTGACCTCGAAGTAGGGGTTCTCGGTGGTGGCCCCGATCAGGACCAGCAGCCCGCTCTCCACCGACGGCAGCAGGGCGTCCTGCTGGGCCTTGTTGAAGCGGTGGACCTCGTCGAGGAACATGGTCGTCCCCTGCCCGCGCTCGCCCAGCCGTTGCTCCGCCCGGGCCACGACCTCGCGCACGTCCTTCACGCTGGCGGACACGGCCGACAGCTGCTCGAACGCCTTGGCGGTGTGCCGGGCGATCACCTGGGCGAGGGTGGTCTTGCCGGTCCC
>DATFVX010000356.1:0-11075 GCA_035259985.1 Acidimicrobiales bacterium
CTCGACGGTGGCGCGCGCCCGCCCGAACCCGTCGACCAACAGGTCCGCGGCCCGCTGCGCAGCGTCGGTGGCGAGGTCCAGGAGCTCAGCGGCACCGGTTCCCACGGCCATGGCGAGCGACGGTACCGTCCGGCCCGACCCCCACCTCCGGCCCGACCCCGACCACCGCCCCTAGCGGCGTCGGCCTGGCGGCCGACTCGTGGCCGCTGATGGCGTCGGTCTGCGACCGACCCTCCGGCCCGACCCCGGCCGCCACCCCTGATGGCGTCGGTCTACGACCGACCCGTACTGTCGGCGTGATGGCCCCCAATGCGCCCGACGCCCGCGCCGTGGTGGACCTGCGCAGCGACACGGTGACGCGCCCGACGCCGGCGATGCGGCGGGCCATGGCCGAGGCGGAGGTCGGCGACGACGGGTTCGGCGACGACCCCACGGTCAACCGCCTGCAGGAGGTGTTCGCCGACCGGATGGGCAAGGCCGAGGCGCTGTTCGTCCCGTCCGGCACGATGGCCAACCAGATCGCCCTGCGGGTCCTGGCGCCCGCCGGCACGCTGGTCGTGGCCGGCAGGCGGCAACACGTCGTGACCCACGAGGGCGGCGCGTTCGGCGTGAACCAGGCCGCCCAGCTCCACGTCGTGGACGACGCCGACGGCACGCTCGACCCGGGCGAGATCGCACACCTGGTCGCCGGCGCCGAGCACCGCTGGCCGACGCCGGCGGCGGTGGTCGTCGAGAACACGCACCTGGCTGCGGGCGGCCGCGCCTGGCCGCCCGACGGCCTCGACGCCGTCGCCGACGTCGGCGTCCCCGTCCACCTCGACGGGGCGCGGCTGTTCAACGCCGCCGTCGCCACGGGCGTGACGCCGGCGGACCTGGCGGCCCGGGCCACGCTGGTGACCGCGTGCCTGTCGAAGGGGCTGGGCGCGCCCATCGGCTCGCTGCTGGCAGGGCCGGCCGACCTCATCGGCCGGGCACGCGTCGAGCGCAAGCGGCTGGGCGGCGGCATGCGCCAGGTGGGGATCGTGGCGGCCGCCGGCCTCGTGGCCCTTGACACCATGGTGGAGCGGCTCGCCGACGACCACGGCCGGGCTCGGACGCTGGCCGAGGCCGTGGCCGAGCGCTGGCCCGGCGCCGGCTGCGACCCCAAGGAGGTGGAGACCAACGTCGTGCTGTTCCACCACCCGGATCCGGCTGCCCTGCTGGGCGCGCTGGCGGCGGACGGGGTGTGGGCGGTGACGCTGGGGCCCCGGCTCGTCCGGCTCGTCACCCACTGCGACGTCGACGACGCCGCGATCGCCCGGGCCGTCGCGGCCATCCGTAGGGCGCCCTAGCGGCCGCCAGGGTCCACTGGCCATGCCCCCCGCGCTGCTCGACGAGGCGCCCGCCCGGGCGCTGGCCGTGTACGCGCACCCCGACGATCCCGAGGTGTCGTGCGGGGGAACGCTCGCCCACTGGGCGCGGGCGGGCGCGGACGTGCGCCTGGTGGTGGTCAACGCCGGCGACAAGGGATCGCCCGACCCCGCCACCGATCCCGCCGAGCTGACGGAGCGCCGGGCGGGCGAGGTCGAGGCCGCCGCGGGCGTGCTCGGGCTGGCCGGCGTCGAGCGCATGGGGCTGCCCGACGGCGAGGTGACCAACGACCCGGCGCTGCGGGCCCGGCTCGTGGGGCTGATCCGGACGCACCGCCCCGACATCGTCATTTGCCCCGACCCCACGGCGATCTTCTTCGGCGACAGCTACGTCAACCATCGCGACCACCGGGAGGTGGGTTGGGCCGTCGTCGACGCCGTCGCCCCGGCGGCGGGCAGCCCGCTGTACTTCCCGGAGACCGGCCCGCCGCACCAGGTCGCCGCCCTGCTCCTGTCGGGGACCTTCGAGCCCGACGTCTGGGTCGACATCTCCGACTCGCTCGAGCTGAAGGTCGCGGCGGTGCAGTGCCACGAGAGCCGGGTGGGCGGCGATCCGGCACTGGTGGCCGAGCTGCTCCGGACGCGCACCGCCGAGTCGGGCGCGCAGGTCGGCGTGAGCCACGCCGAGTCGTTCCGCCGCCTGCGCTTCGGCTGAGGCCGGCGAAATCCGCCCGGGAGGGTGGCCGGGCGGCTAGCCGGGCTGCGTCGGGGACGGGGGCGAGCCCTCCTGGCTCAGCTGGATCGTGCGCCACTCGCCCATCGCCCTGAGCGCCAGGGTGGCGACCACCGCCACGCCGAGGGCACCGACGATGGCGCCCCCCAGCCCCGCGAGCCCGGCGAGCGCGCCGGGGTCGTCGGACGTCAGGTCGACGAACGCCCAGCCGATCAGGCCGCCGCACAGGCCGCCGACCAGGATGGACACGAACGCCAGCACGCGGGCCGTCGTGGAGGGCAGGGCGCTGGGCGCGTAGCCGCCGTCGGCGGGTGGGGGACCGGGGGGTGGCACGCGGTCACTCTAGGGACTCGAGCCCACAGGTACGCCGGATCTGCTGGGCCGTAGGGGCAACGTGCCACACTGGACCGATGCGGGATTGGCTGGTAGGAGGCGGGCTGATCCTCGACGGGAGCGGACTGCTCCTGGTGCGCAACCTGCGCCGCAGCGGCGAGCACGACTGGACCCCGCCCGGCGGGGTGATCGACGCCGGCGAGTCGCTGATCGACGGGCTCACGCGCGAGGTCGCCGAGGAGACCGGGGTCAAGGTCTCGCGCTGGCAGGGCCCCGTCTACGAGGTGGAGGTCGTGGCGCCGGGCCTCGGCTGGCGGCTGCGGGTCGAGGCCCACCTCGCCCTCGAATTCTCCCACGGCGACCTCCACGTCGACGATCCCGACGGCATCGTGGTGGAGGCGGCCTACGTCGACGCCGAGGACTGCGAGGGCCACCTGGCCGGCTGCCACCGCTGGGTGAGCGAGCCGCTGGGGGAGTGGCTGTCCGACCGGTGGGTAGGCGGCAGGCGCTACCGCTACTGCGTCGACGGCGACGATCCCCGCACCGCCACGGTCAGCCGGCGGTGACCGACCGTCCCCCGACCGGTCCCGGGCGCGACGGAGCGGTCCCAGGGCCGAGGGGACCGGGAACGGGCAGGACGATCCTCCACGTCGACATGGACGCGTTCTTCGTCTCGGTCGAGCTGCTGCGCCGGCCCGAGCTGCGCGGCCGGCCGGTGGTCGTGGGCGGCACCGGGAGTCGGGGCGTGGTGGCGGCCGCCAGCTACGAGGCACGGGCGTACGGCGTCTTCTCCGCCATGCCCAGCGCCCGGGCGCGGCGGCTCTGCCCCCATGCCGTGTTCCTGCCCGGCGACCATGCCCACTACGGCAGCGTGAGCGAGCGGGTGATGCGAATCTTCCGGTCGTTCACGCCGCTGGTCGAGCCCATCAGCCTCGACGAGGCGTTCCTCGACGTCACCGGCGCCCGTCGCTCCCAGGGCGACGGGGCGACCGTGGCGCACCGCATCCGGGGCGAGGTGCTCGAGCAGGAGGGGCTGACATGCTCGGTGGGCGTGGCGCCGTCGAAGATGCTGGCCAAGCTGGCGTCCGAGGCGGCCAAGCCGCGGGCGTCGGTCGACGGCCCGCTGCCCGGCGAGGGCGTGCACGTGATCGCCCGCGGCGGCGAGCTGGCGTTCCTCCGCCCGCTGCCCGCCCGCGCCCTCTGGGGGGTCGGCCCTGCGACGCTCGCCCGGCTGGCGCGGCTCGGCGTCCGCACGGTCGGCGACATCGCGGACCTGCCCGAGGACACGCTCGTCGCCACCCTCGGGACCGCGCATGGCCGGCACCTGGCCCAGCTCGCGCGCGGGGTCGACCCACGGCCCGTCGAGCCCGACCAGCAGCTCAAGTCCGTCGGCCACGAGGAGACCTTCGCCCACGACCATCACGAGCACGAGACGCTCAGCCGCGAGGCGGTGCGCATGGCGGACGGCGTGGCCTGGCGCCTGCGTCGCGCGGGGCTGACCGGCCGGACCGTCACGCTCAAGCTGCGCTTCGCAGACTTCCAGACGATCACCCGTTCCTCGACCCTGCCGACCAGCGTCGACGACGGCCCGGCCGTCGCGCGCGCCGCCCTCGCGCTGCTGTCGGGGGTCGATCCGACGCCCGGGGTCCGGCTGCTGGGCGTGAGCGTTTCGGGCCTGGTGACGGGGGCGGCGCAGCAGCTGAGCTTCGAGGACGTGGCCGCCGGGGCCCGCTCCTCGTGGCACGAGGCCAGCGGGGCGGTCGACGCCATCCGTGAGCGTTTCGGGGACCGGGCGATCGGCCCGGCCTCGGCGGTGGACGAGGGCGGGCTGCGCGTGGCCCGGCGGGGCGACCAGCAGTGGGGCCCAGACGACTGGGGAGCGGCCGACCACCCCCCCGGGTGAACGTTTTCCCATGGGTCCACGCGTTGTCGTTCCAGGCGGCCTGTGGAACACTTGATCGTGCCGGTTCGGTCAGCCGTGTGACAAGGGGTTCCGGTGCCGTTATCCGAGGACGAGGAACGCATCCTCCAGGAAATCGCTCAGCGGTTCTACGAGGACGATCCTTCGTTCGCGCGTGAGGTGAGCGAGACCACGCTCTACCGCCACACGGTGGGCCGCATGAAGTGGGCGGTAGTGGGCCTGGTGGCCGGCGCCGTCTTCCTGGTCGCCACGCTGTCGACGTCGTACTGGCTGTCGTTCATCGGGTTCGTGTGCATGCTCGGCAGCGCCCTGCTGTTCGAGCGCAACCTCCGCAAGCTGGGACGCGCCGGGCTCGACCAGCTGTCCAAGTCGGTGCGGGCCAACGGGCTGCGCGAGGCCCTCGGCGGGGCCGGGCGGCGAGTCCGCGAGCGGTTCCGGCGAGACGACGAGCGCGACGAGGAATAGCCAGCAGTAGCGCCAGTGTGGCCTTGGTCTAGCGACCCGGGGCCACGACTGCGTGGTGCTGCGTGATCAGCCGGCTCCGACGATCGCGGCTCCGCAGCTGACGGATGTCGAAGTAGCGGAACACGCGGGGCCCGCGGGGCTCCCACTGGTTCACCTCGGACTTGACCGATGCCGCGGCGCGCTGGGCGCCGGCCACGTCGTCGGGGGTGGGTCCCTCCTCGGCGTACGCGATCCGCTCCATGGCGCGCGCCATGCCCTGGACCGCTGCGCCCGAACGCGGCACCGCCGCGACCAACCGGTTGGCCGTCTCGCCGACGGTGAGGGATGCCGGCAACCGGACGCCCGCGGCCTCGGCCCGCTCGATCGACTCGCGCCACGCGAGCCGGACCTTGTCGGCGGGGCTCCTGGCCCGACTGCGGCGGACGAGTCGCCGGCCGACGATCGCCAGGGGGACCAGCACCACATAGGCGGCGAGGATCAGCAGGATGCCCAGGCCGACGTTTCGCACGCCCTCGGGAAGGCCGGAGTCGTCGGTCCGGTCGGTCCCGGTCGTGCCGCCGCCCTCGCCTAGGCCGGCGTTCAGGCGCTGCTCGTCGCCGGCGCTCAGCCCGTCGTTCTGCGTGCCGGCGTCGGTCCCGTCGTCGGTCGGGCGCACGGCAGCGGCGGCGCCGCCGGTGTCGTCCTGCTGTCCGGCCGGGGTCAGGCCCAACCACCGATCGCTACCCACGGGGGCGCGCCCCGGCGTCGGCTCGAAGGGCGTCCACCCGTAACCATGGAAGTAGACCTCGGGCCATGCGTGGGCATGCACGCCACGGACCCGGTAGAGCGTCGGCTCCTCGGGATCCTGCGCACCCCACGTGAAGCCGACGGCGACGCGCGTCGGCAGGCCGACGGCCCGTGCCAGTGCCGCGAACGCCCCGGCGAACTGCTCGCAGTAGCCGCGCCGCGTCCGGAACAAGAAGGTCGTCAGCGCGTCGGTCCCGGCACCGGGCCCGACGTCGTCGTCGTAGACGAAGTTCCCGTCGCGGAGATAGCTCTGGAGTGCCATCGCCCGGTCGTAGGGGGCATCGGCTTGGGCCCGGCCCACGATCGTCTCGGCCAGCCCCCTCACCTCGGGCGACACCGTGTCGGGCAGCGCGGTGTACTTCTCGCGGAACTCGGCCGGCTGGTCGTCGTCGCTGACCTGGCGCAGCTCCTCCTTGTCCCAGCGCGGGAGGGCCGACGTGACCTCGTAGGTCATCCCGTCGGAGCTGGGGACGTCGCGGTCGACGATCAGCGTGCTCGAGTCCTCGTCCCAGCCGACGTCGACGTCGCCGGCATCCAGGGAACGCGGCTCGAAGGCGGCGGGGAGCCAGACGCCGCCCAGGGCATCGACCGTGATCGTCTGGCGGACGGACTCGGTCTCGGTGGCCGAGTCGACGGAGCGGGGCAACTCGCCCTCCGCGCCGTCGGTGCCGTACGACGACTTCCACATCTGGCCGTCGAACTCGTCGAGGGCGGTCAGCCGCCAATAGGAGGGCTCCTCGCTGCGCACCGTGAAGAGCTGGGCGTCGGGCTGCTCGACGAGCCGGGTGCGCAGGTCGACCATCGGGCTCGGCACGACCCGGGTCGGTTCGTCGTCGCCGATGTGCCGCCAGTCGATGACGGCGTCGGCCTCGGCGCCCGGCAGCCTCGGGCCGGTCACCGCGCCCGCAACCACGGCGACGGCGGTCAGCGCGGCGCCGGTCCCGAGCAGCGACCAGCGCCCGCGATCGCGATGGCTGGCCGCCCAGGTGGACGACTCCTCCTGCACCAGCGTCCGGTGGAGCAGCACGAAGAGCAGGGCCGCCGCCGCGAACACGGCGGCGGACGCCACGCGGCCGCCGGGGGCACCGAGGGCGGCGGCGAACAGGAACAGGGTGGTGGCCGGGAGCAGAGCCTCGAACGCAGCCCGGGCGCGGAAGGCGGCCCAGTCGGCCACGAACGCCAGGAACCAGATGGCGACGGCGGTGGCCACGATGAACCCGTTGACGACCGGCGCCGGCGCCTTGACGTCCTGGAAGACCCGCCACGCGTCGTTCAGGTCGTCCCCGGCGGCGGTGAGCGTCGCCCCGGTCGGGAACAGGTACCCGACGGTGTCGCCGAACCGGGTCCACGTGATGAAGAGTGCGGCCGCCACGGCGGTGATCGCCGCCGCCGGCAGCAGGGCCACGCGCCGGCGGCGCAAGGTGGCGACCACCACGTGGGCGGCGATGGCCTGCAGGATCAGCGGCCCGCGGAAGGAGCCGTCGTCGAACAGGCGGTGCATGCCGGCAATGGCGGCCAGCGTCACGAGCGCCAGGGCGACCTCGGTGGCCAGCAGCATGTGCCCCCGGGTCCGGTCCGTGCGCTCGGTCATTGCCCGTCCCCCACGGGGACGTCGGGCACCGGGGCGATCACGGACTCGGCGGCGGTGCCGCCAGGTGCGCGGGGGTCGTCCACAGGGGTGCGGCCGGGTCGGGTCGCGGCCATGGCGCGGTCCCACACCTCGCCGAACGGCGCGCGGGGACCAACTCGCAGCAGCGTTGCCGAGCCGCCCGCGGGCAGCGGGGCGCGGCTGGCGCCGGCGGCGCCGTCGACCTGCACGACCACGAGAGAGCCGAAGCGGCGACGCAGCCGGGTGACGCCCGACAGCTCGGCCGCCGTCGTCTGCGCCACGATCACCACCAGCGCACCGCCACCGCTGCGGTTCAAGAGGTCGAGCATGGTGCGCAGGCTGGCGCTGCCGGTGGCGTCGATCACCGCCAGGTGCTCGAGCAGCGCCTCGCTGTGGGGGGCGCCCACGCCGAAGCCCGAGTCGGTCCCGTCGGTGGTCACGAGCCGGACCAGGTCGTGGCGCGCCCCGTTGGCCATGACGATGCTGGCCGCCGCGGAGACCGCGAGCTCGAGCGACACGCTGTCGTGCGCCGCCCGGCGGACGTCGAGCAGGACGGTGGTCCGCCCCTGCCAGGGCTGCTCCTGGTGGCGCACGAGCAGCTCGTCGTGGCGCGCCGTGGACGGCCAGTGGATCCGCCGCAGGTCGTCACCGACGACGTAGGGCCGCAGCGCGTAGAAGTCGTCGCCGCTCTTGCCCAGGGCGTGGGGACGGATGGCCCCGGCCAGCGGGTCGTGCCCGGAGGTCAGCGGGACGGGCCGGATCTCGTCGATCGCCGGGAACACCGTCACCTCGACCTCGGGGGCACCGACGCTGCTGGCCTGCACCAGGCCGAACGGATCGCCGACGACCACCCGGAGCGGGCCGACCCGCACGATCCCGCGGCGCCCCGTGGGCAGCCGGTACGTGGCGAGCGTGGCGGCGCCGTGGTCGAGCGGCGGCACCAGCAGCTCGGCGCCGGCGGTCCCGGACACCGGGTCGCGGAGCCGCAGGACCGGCGTGTCGGTCGCCCGGAGGTTGCGTAGCCGGACGTCGACCCGGCTGACCTGGCCGGCATGGACGCGGGCGGGGTGGACCGTGCGATCGATCTCGACGTCGAGCCGCGTCAGGCGCACGTAGAGCAGCGCGAAGACGACCAGGCCCAGGGCCACGGCGCCGAACACGTACAGCTCGTTGATGCCGAGCACGCGGGCGAGCACGACCAGGGCCACGCCCCCCCAGACGACCAGCCACCCCTGCCGGGTCAGCATCGTGCGGCGCTCACCACCCCGCGCTCGTCAGTGGCCGCCGGGGACGGGCACGGCGCGCAGCACCTCGTCCAGCGCGTCCGACGGTGACAGGCCCTGGAGCTGGGCCTCCGGCGTGACCAGCAGCCGGTGGGCCAACACCGGCCTGGCCAGCGCCTTGACGTCGTCGGGGATCACGTAGCCGCGTCCCTGGGACGCGGCGCGGGCCTTGCTGACCCGCAGCAGCGCGAGCGTGGCGCGGGGCGAGATGCCGAGGGCGAGGTGCGCGCTCCTGCGTGTCGCCTGCGCGAGGTCGACCAGGTACGCCTTGAGGCTGGGTGCCACGTGCACGCCCTTGGCTGCGGTGGACAGCCCGATCACCTCGTCGTTGCCGATCACCGAGCCGATGTCGCGGTAGGCGTCGTGGTCGCCGTGGGTCTCGAGGATCTCGAGCTCGGCGTCGGGCGACGGGTAGCCGACCGACACCCGCATGAGGAACCGGTCGAGCTGCGACTCCGGCAGCGGGTAGGTCCCCTCGTGCTCGATGGGGTTCTGGGTTGCGATGACCATGAAGGGCCGGCTGAGGGGATAGGTCACGCCGTCGACCGTCACCTGGCTCTCGGCCATGGCCTCGAGCAACGCCGCCTGCGTCTTGGGCGAGGCGCGGTTGATCTCGTCGGCGAGCACCACGTTGTTGAACACCGGCCCCGGCCGGAAGTCGAACGAACCGTCGCCCCGGTTCCACACGGTGATGCCCACCACGTCCGAGGGCAGCAGGTCGGGTGTGAACTGCACCCGCCCGAAGCTGCACTCGAGCGAGGTGGCGAGCGACTTGGCGAGGTTGGTCTTGCCGACGCCCGGCACGTCCTCGAGGAGCAGGTGGCCCTCGGACACGAGGCACAGGAGCACGAGCTCGATGACGTCGCGCTTGCCTTGGATGACGCGCTCGACGTTGTCGACCACGCTGTCGTAGTAGTCGGAGAAGGTGGCCCCCCGGGCAGCCGCGGTTTGGCTGGTTGCCACAGCCTCGTACTCCCTCCGTCGTTGGGTGAGCCACGTCAGGTTAGGCCGCGGATGACCCAAGGCGGGCGCGAGTCGCCATCGGGGGGCCGGGTAGGTTGCCGCATCGATGGTGGACGAGGCGCTGGCGGTCGACTTCGGGGGCACGAAGCTGGCCGCGGGGCGGGTCGACCGGCACGGCGTGCTGGCCGCCAGGCGGTCGGTGCCGACGCCCGCCGGGGGGACAGCCGGCGAGCTCTGGGACGTCCTGGCCGGGCTGGTCTCGTCGGTGCGCAGCGGCGACGAGGTGGTCGTCGGCGTCGGCTGCGGTGGGCCCATGGAGCCCGGGGGAGCCACGGTGTCGCCGCTGAACGTGCCCGCATGGCGGGGCTTCCCGCTGCGGGACCGGCTGGGGGTCCTGACCGCCCTGCCGGTCCACATCGACAACGACGCCAAGGCCCTGGCGCTGGGCGAGGGCTGGGTCGGCGCCGCCCGCGGCGTCCGCAACTACATCGCCATGGTGGTGTCGACCGGCGTGGGCGGCGGGATCGTGCTCGACGGCCGGCTGCTCGACGGAGCTACGGGCAACGCCGGCCACATCGGGCACGTGATCGTCGAGCCCGGGGGACGGACCTGTGCCTGTGGCGCGCAGGGCTGCCTCGAGGCGGAGGCGTCCGGGCCGTCGATCCGCGCCGCCACCGGGCTCGACCCCCAGAACGTCGGCGAGGACGTCCGGCGGCGCGTGGGGACCCTGGTCGGCCGGGCGGTGGCAACCGTCGCCAACCTGCTCGACCTGCGCCTCGCCGTCGTGGCCGGCTCGGTGGCGCTGGGCTACGGCGCGACGTTCTTCGGCGCCGCCCAGGCCGAGCTGGACGCCCGGGCGCGGATCGAGTTCTCCCGGGGCGCCCGCATCCGGCCGGCCGGGCTCGGCGACTCCGGGCCTCTCGTCGGGGCCGCCGCCGTCGGGTGGCGCGGCATCGGCCACGACTTGGGCCTCGGCCTAGGCCGCGCCGTCGGGTCTGGGGCCTGATGGCCCCGGCGCCGCCGCGCTGGGCGTGGCGAGCGGCGGCCGCCGTCGCCCGCCACCCCTCCCTCTGGGGCACCGGGCTGCGCCAGGCGCTGGTGCTGGCCGCGCCCGGGTGGTGGCACCGCCGCCCGTTCCTGCCGCTGCCGTCGCCCGAGTACCTCCGCTTCCGCCTCCAGACGGCCTACGGGGGACCCGGGGACCGGGATCCCGACCCGGACGACCTCGTGACCTACCTCCGGTGGTGCCGGTCGCTGCCGCGGGCCTGAGGCGCGTTGCAACTGCGCAAACTGCCGACCCGACCTGCGCGGACGCTTGTAGCGTTGCGGCGATGAGCCGGGCGCTCGTGCTGAATGCCACGTTCGAGCCCCTCTGCGTCGTCAGCGACCGCAGGGCGGTCGTGCTCGTCCTCGGTGAGACCGCCGAGATGCTCCACGCCAGCGACGCGCTCATGCACTCCGCCCATCTCGTCATCGCGGTGCCGTCGGTCGTGCGCCTGCGCCGGTTCGTGCGCGTGCCCTACCGCTGGAACACGCCGCTCAACCGCCGGTCGGTCTTCGCCCGCGACAACCACCGCTGCCAGTACTGCAACGGCCCGGCGGAGAGCATCGACCATGTAGTGCCCCGCAGCCG
>DATFVX010000357.1:0-5256 GCA_035259985.1 Acidimicrobiales bacterium
CACAACGCGGCGTAGAACACGAGCAGCGGCACGACCGTCGCCTCGACGAGGTTGGGCAGTGCGTGTCGGGCAAGGGCGCGCAGGCGCGGAATCTCAAGCGGCGGATGGTGCATGCGATGATGGTCGATTCGCGTTCACGGCCGGTCCACAGCTAGTGGCCACGACGGTCACTCCGGCCGGGATCAGTGCACGATGCTGGCGCACAGGGCCCATTCGAAGCAAGGCGAGTGCCCGGATCCCTCCGGTCCGAGCGCCACCCCCTCTCTAGTGCGGCGGTGCCCTGCAGTTACCCGCTCAGGTAGGCGGCGAACCGTGCCGATTCCCGCTCCGCCAGCGCCACGGTCACCCACATGCGCTCGACGTGCTGGCGGACCTGGAGGGCGCCCTGGGGGACCGGGTGTTCGGCCACGAACGCGTCGGCCCGCTCCGCCAGTGCGGGGTCGCGCACCGCTCGGATGCCGGACAGCAGCCGGGAGATGCTGTTGGCCGGGAAGCGCTCGGTGATCTCCGACCAGTGCTCGGCGATGAAGTCGAACGCGTCGGCGCCGTTGTCGCGATTGCTCAGCGCCTCACGGAGCAGGTACGGCGCATCCTGCGTGCGCACCGCGCCGGACAGCGCCAGATCGAGGGTGTGCCGGAAGCAGGACGGGTTCCGGAAGCGCGACAGCGCCAGGAGCAGGCGCTCCCGGTCCTGCGGATTGTCCGATGCCCGGAACCGCTCGACCAGGCGCTCGTGCAGGGCCTCGTTGCCAAATGTGGCGCAGACCACCAGCGCCGCCGCCGCCAGGCTGGGGTCGACTCCGCGCGGGTCGGCGAGGTACGCCTCCAGCAGCTCGGCCGACCGGTCGCGGGCGGCGGCGTCGTCACCCAGCAGCGCGGCCGTCTGCAGGAGCAGGCCCCGCAGCGAGCGGGTGCGGTCGTCGTCGGTCTCGGGATCGACGTCCGGGCCGAGCCGCGCACGGGCGGGGCCGACCAGCGTGGCGACCCGGGTGTGCAGCCGCTGGGCGGCATCGTCGTCCACCAGGCGATCGAGCTGGCCCAGGCCCCCGACGATGCGCTCCCACACCGACCGATCGGACTCGTCAACGAAGCGCTCGGCCGACTCCACGAACGACGACGCCGGGGTGACCGCCGCGAGCACCAGCGCCCAGGCGTCGTCGACCAGCGAGTAGCGCTCCAGCGGGGTCAGCTCGCCGAGGTGATCCAGCAGCGCGCCGAGCAGGGACGCGTCGTAGCGCACCCGGTAGAAGCCGTGGGCCCCGGCGTTGGCGTTGACCCAGGACGTGCCCGCCGGCCGATCGATCTCGAGTGGCTCCCCGTCGAGCAACGCACGGTCGACGGTGGCCGCGGCGGCGCTGGAGCTCTCCACCGCCAGCGGGACGGACCAGGGGCCCTGACCGTCGTTGCCTGCGGCCCCCGCCCGGTCGCCGCTCGCGTAGCGGAAGCGCCTCTGGGACAGGCGCAGCGTCGACGTCTCGCCGGAGCCGGCCTCGACGCCGACCTCCGGGAAGCCGCCGTGGAAGATCCAGCTCTCGGCGATGCGGCGCACGGGCTCGCCGGTCTCGGCTTCGAGGGCGTCCCAGAGATCCGACGTCTCCGTGTTGCCGTACTGGTGGCGGGCCATGTAGCGGCGGATGCCGGCGCGGAAGCGGTCGGGGCCGAGGTGCTGCTCGAGCATGCGGACGACCGACGCCCCCTTCTCGTACGTGAGCACGTCGAACATGCCGTCGGCGTCCGCCGGCGAGACCACCGGGTACTCGATCGGCCGGGTGGACTCCAGGGCATCGGTGTCGAAGGCCGCGGAACGGGACAGCCCGAAGTCGACCCAGCGCTGCCAGTCGGGGCGGAAGGCGTCGGTGCACGTCATCTCCATGAACGTGGCGAACGCCTCGTTGAGCCAGATGCCGTTCCACCACTTCATCGTCACCAGGTCGCCGAACCACATGTGGGCGATCTCGTGGCCGATGACGTCGACCACCGCCTGCAGCTCGGCCTGCGTCGACGTCTCCGGGTCGACCAGCACGTAACGCTCCCGGAATGTGACGCAGCCCAGGTTCTCCATGGCGCCGAAGGCGAAGTCGGGGATGGCGACGAGGTCGAGCTTGTCGCCCGGGTAGACGATGTCGAACCAGTCGCTGAGGAAGCGCAGGGCGAACGCGCCCACCTCGAGCGCGTACCCGGCGAGGTGCTCCTTGCCGATCGGGCACACGACCCGCAGGGGCTTGCCGTCGACGTCCACCGGATCGGTCGCCACCAGGGGGCCGACCACGAACGCGACCAGGTAGGTGGACATGGGCATCGTGTCCGCGAAGCGGACGGCGACCTTCGTCCTGCCGTCCGCCGTCTCGCCCGCGGGCGTGCGCTCCAGCTCGGCGGCGTTGGAGATCGCCAGGAGGTCGTCGGGCACGACGAGGGTCACGCCGAAAACGGCCTTGGCGTCGGGCTCGTCCCAGCAGGGGAACGCCCGCCGGGCGTCGGTGGCCTCCATCTGGGTGACGGCAAGGACCCGCTCGACGCCCTGGTCGTCGACGAACGTCGACCGGTAGAAGCCGCGCAGCCGGTCGTTCAGGACGCCTCGGAACTGCAGGCGCAGCGTCGCCCGCCCCAACGGGAGCGGGCGATCGAATGCCAGCGTGGCCCGCTCGGTCTCCTCGTCGAGGGCGACCTTCGCCACCAGCGGCTCGCCGCCCAGCGCCCCGTCGGCCTCGATCTCGGCGGTCGCCTCGTCGATCTCGATCTCGACGGCGTTGAGCACCACCTCGCTCGTCTCGGCGAGCACATCGATGGCAACGGACTCGTGGCCGGCGAACGTGGCCGCCCCGAGGTCGGGCTCGAGGGTCAGGTCGTAGCGGCGGGGCAGGACCGTGCGGGGGAGCCGGTAGGGATTGGCCGCCGGATCGTGGGGGTCGATCGCGGCTGGGGGCGTCTGCTCGGGCACGGCACGCCACGCTACCCACCGCCTGCGATCCTCGGGGCCGGCACCATGGGGATCCGGCGACGGTCAACTAGCCTTGCTCGCCGTGACTCTGGAGGCCTCCCTCGACGTCGTCGGCATCGGCAACGCGCTCGTCGACGTCCTGACCCACGAAGACGATGCGTTCCTCGACGCCCACGGGCTGGTGAAGGGCGCGATGACGCTCATCGACACCGACCGCGCCGAGGAGCTGTACGGCGCCATGGGCTCCGCCATCGAGATGTCCGGCGGCTCGGTCGGCAACACGATCGCCGGCGTGGCCAGCTTCGGCGGCCGGGCCGGCTACCTGGGCCGCGTGTACGACGACCAGCTGGGGGCCGTATTCGCCCACGACCTGCGTGCGCAGGGTGTGGCGTTCGAGTGCCCCGCGGCCACCGCGGGCCCTCCCACGGGTCGCAGCCTGATCATCGTGACCCCCGATGCCCAGCGCACCATGAACACGTACCTGGGTGCCTCCGAGTTCTTCTGCCCCAACGACGTCGACGCCGACCTGGTGCGCAGCGCCCAGGTGACGTTTCTGGAGGGCTACCTGTTCGACCGGTCCGAGTCGATGGATGCGTACTGGAAGGCCTCCGACATCGCCACGGAGGCGGGCCGCAAGGTCGCGTTGACCCTGTCCGACTCGTTCTGCGTGCAGCGCCATCACGAGGACTTCCTGCCGCTGGTGCGGGACCGGGTCGACATCCTCTTCGCCAACGAGGCCGAGGCGTGCATCCTCTGGGACTGCGACGATGCGGAGACCGCCATCGAGCGGGCCCGGGCCGAGGTCGGCATCACCTGCCTGACACTGGGCGCCCGCGGCTCGGTGATCGTCGCCGGCGGCGAGACCCACGAGGTGGCTGCCCACCCGGTCCGGGTTGTCGACACCACCGGCGCCGGTGACCTCTACGCCGCCGGCTTCCTCTACGGCTACACCCGGGGCACCCTGACCCTGCCCGAGTGCGGCCGGCTCGCGTCGCTGGCGGCGTCCGAGGTGATCAGCCACATCGGCGCGCGGCCCGAGGTCCGGCTGGCGGACCTGGCCTGACCCGACGGGCGGTCGCTAGTGGAGCGTCACGAGCCGCCGCGCTAACGCCCGCGGATGAACTGGCGCCTGGTGGGTGCCACCTTGAGGATCACCCGCTCGGACGTGATGGTGCCCGCGTAGTCGCCACCCGTGTACTTCTGCGCCAGCTGGTCGATGTGTGCGCGGGCCTCCGGGCCGCGGACGGTCTCCACCACCTCACCGCGAACCTCGACGTAGAAGTACGGGTCGGCGCTGTCCCAGATCGCCGCCGTGAGGCGGGGATCGCGCTCGATGTTGCGGAACTTCTGCCGATGCACCTCGGTGTTGAACAGCAGGTGCTCGTCGTCGGCGTCGACCCACAGGGGCTGCGTCAGGGGCGTGCCGTCGGGGAGCAGCGTGGTGACCGCCGCGATGTTCTTTCCGGTGGCGAGCTTCTTGACCGCTTCGTCGAGCATGCCCCCACCCTATGGACCCGCGTCGACCGCGACACGTCCCCGGCGTCGGCTCGTGACCAACAGGACGATGCCGGCCGCCACCAGTGCCAGGCCGGCGAGTGCCGCGCCACCCGGGCGCTCGCCGAGGATGGCCACGCCGCAGACCGTGGCGGTGGCGGGCTCGGCCAGGGTCAGCGTGCCGGCGGCCGCCACGCCGACGCCCGTGAGGCCCCGCGTGAACAGCAGATACGCGACGGCCACGGTCACGATGCCGAGGTGGGCGACCATGAGCAGCCCGGCGGGCGACAACAGGGGGCCGATCCCGGCCGCCAGGCCAACTGGCAGCAACACGAGTCCGGCGAGGCCGAAGACCCGGGCGGTCAGGGCCTCGGGCCGGCTGCCGCCGTCGAGGAGCAGCTTCGTGGCCAGCACGTAGATCGCGTAGGCGAACCCGGCGCCGAGGGCCAGCGCCAGCCCGGTGAGATCGACGTCGTCGCGATCCCCGGCGCCGGCCAGGAGGAGGGTTCCCGCGACCGCCAACGCCGTGGCCCCCAGCCAGCGGCGCCCCGGGCGCTCCCCGCGGACCGCGATGCCGAGCGCGCCCGCGAACACCGGCGAGCTGCCGATGCCCACCATCGTGCCGACGGCGACCCCGGTGCGGGCCACCCCGCCGAAGAACAGCGGCTGGTAGGCGGCCATGGCGGCGACGGCGGCCAGGAAGGCCGGCGAGCGCCCACCGTCCCGGGCCTCATGGCGCTGGGCCCGGGTTGCGGGCTCCCGCGACAGCCAGCCCAGGCGCCACCCGACCAGCACGAGGCAGGCGCCACCCACGACCAGGCGGG
>DATFVX010000358.1:0-8243 GCA_035259985.1 Acidimicrobiales bacterium
CAAGCCGCCGCACGCCGACCGCGTACAGCACCCCCGTCACGACCACCACGAGCAGCGCCGCCGGGTCGAGCTGCCAGCGGAGGGCGAGGTCGGCGGCACTGGGCCCGGACACCGCACCGACCGTATCCCCGCTCACCGTTCGGGGCGCAGAAGTGGTTGCTCGGCAACCAATTCGGCGCCAGGAAGCGGATGGTGATCGAATCGGTCCGAATCTGTCTCACCTGGCCTTTACCTTCGGACCATGACACGACAGTGACGGGGCCATCGCCGAGTGGGCCCAGAAGTCGCTCGGCCTCCTGACTAAGCGCCAACTCTTCGCGTTGGGTGTCTCCCGGCAGCGGACGCGGACACTGCTGGCGAAGGGCGTGCTCCTACCTGTTGGCGGCGGCGTCCTCCGCCACGCTGCCCACCCGACATCGGGGAACCAACGGATCCTGGCCGCGGTGCTCGCTGCGGGCGAGGGCGCCGTCGCGTCGCACATGTCGGCCGCCGCCCTCTGGCGGCTCGACGGCATAGCCGGCCCTGACGAGGAGGTCGAGGTAACGGTCCGGCGACCACGCCACCCGCGTGCGGTGCCCGGCATCGTCCACCGGACGCTCGACCTAAGGCCGGCGGACGTTGAACCAGGCTCGCTCATCCCCCGTACGACGGCCGCGCGCACCCTGCTCGACCTCGCCGGCCGCATCGGTCCCGGCCAGCTCGAGGCCGCGCTGGACGACGGCGAGCGTCGCGGCCTCGTCTGGCGGCCGCACCTGCGCTGGCGCAGCGAGGAGCTCCGAAGGCGCGGCCGGCCAGGCGTTCCGGCCCTCGCACGATTGCTCGATCGCACCGAGGCCCGGCCGCTCGGAGACAGCTGGCTCGAGCAGGCGGCGATCCGCCACATCGTGACGGCCGGGTTGCCGGTCCCCAGGGTGCAGGTCAAGACGCGCAAGGTGGGTGGCGGCATCGCCCGCGTGGACCTGTTCTGGGACGACGCGACGCTGGTCGTCGAGCTCGCTGGGCACGGAACCCACTCCACGCGCCGGCAACGTCAGGCCGACGCCGAACGTTCGGCTCGGCTCGGGCTCGGAGGCTGGCGGGTCGTCGAGTTCACGTACGAAGACGTCGTCGAGCGGCCCGGCTACGTCGTCGGGATGATCCGGGCGTACCTCCGGAAGCCCCAGTGACGGTTTCTGGCGCAGACGTGGTTGCTGGGCAACCAGTTCGGCGCCAGGAACGGCACGAGCCGTGCCGCAATGGACGGAATCGTCTCACCGTTCGTCGTGAAGCTGGTACAAACGTCGGAATGTCGGTGACGGCCGAGCCGACCCAGCCGGGGCAGGCGACTCGGGAGCCTGCGCCCTCGACGCTCGGAGTCGGCGTCATCATCTGGCTCGCCTCGGAGATGATGTTCTTCGCGGGGCTCTTCGCCGCCTACTTCACCCTGCGCTCGGCGAACGACGTGTGGCCGCCCGCCGACGTCGAGCTCGAGACCCTGCGGACGGCGATCGCCACCCTGGTGCTGGTGTCCTCGAGCGGGACCATGCACATGGCGGTGGCGGCGTCGAGCCGGGACGACCGGCGCGGCGCGGTGACCTGGCTGTCCATCACCGCGCTCCTGGGCTCGATCTTCCTCGTTAACCAGGTGACGGAGTATGCCCAGGCCGACTTCCGCATCGACGACCACGCCTACGCCTCGGCCTTCTACCTGATGACCGGGTTCCACGGCCTGCACGTCATCGGCGGGCTGGTGTTCATGGCCGCCGTGGCCGTCGCCATCTCGGGGCGGTCGCGCGCACCGGCACACCAGACGGTCGAGGTGTGCGGCTACTACTGGCACTTCGTCGACGTCGTCTGGGTGGCGATGTTCTCCACCATCTACCTGCTCCGGTGAGACCGGCCCGACTCCACCGGGTGCTCGTTGCCCTGCCGCTGGTGGTCACGGCGGCCGTGACGCCGATCCTCGCCGGAGTCGGCCCCGGCGGCCCGGGCGGCGACTCCGGCGACCCCGGGGGCGCGGACGGGGACGACCAGGCCCTGATCGCCGAGGGGCGCGAGCTGTACGAGACCGGCTGCTCCAGCTGCCACGGCGCGAACGGCAGGGGCGTGGTCGAGGAGGACGGCGGCGTGCGGGGCCCGTCGCTCGAGAACTCGGGTGAGGCGGCCGCTTACTACTACCTGTCCACGGGGCGGATGCCCCTCGCCAACAGCGAGGAGCAGCCCAAGCGCAAGGAACCGGCCTACGGCCCCGAGGAGATCGAGGCGCTGGTGGCGTACGTCGGCACGCTCGGCAACGGTCCCCCGGTGCCGGACGTCGACCCCGAAGCGGGCGACCTGGCACTCGGTGGCGAGGTCTTCCGGGCCAACTGCCAGGCCTGCCACGGTGCGGCGGGCACGGGCGGCGCGCTGAGCTACGGGCGGGCGGCGCCGCGCCTGACGTCGGCGACGCCGAAGCAGATCGCCTCGGCCGTCAGGGTCGGCCCGGGGGAGATGCCGGTGTTCGGCCCCGACGTGATCGACGACGAGGAGCTGAACGGGTTGGTGCGCTACGTCCGCTACCTCGCCGACCCGGAGGACCCCGGCGGCCTGCCGATCGGTCGCACCGGCCCGATCCCCGAGGGCTTCGTGGCCTGGCTGATCGGCATGGTGGCGCTGCTGGGCCTGGTGGTTTGGATCGGCACGCGCAGCCCGATCCGGCCGGCCCGCGGGAGCGAGCGGTGACCGATCAGACGGATCCCGGGGCCGGTCCGCCGGTGAGTGCCGAACCGCAAAGGGCCGAGCCCGACGACGAGCCCACGCGCCGGGGAGCCCGGGCCGAGCGGTCGGCGGCGGTGAGCTTCGTCGTGGCGACGGCGGCCGCCATCGGCCTCACCATCGTCTACTGGCAGGGCGGGCAGGCGCAGCTGGAGGGCATCCTGCTCGCCGTCGTGCTGGGCGGGATCGGGGTCGGCATCGTCCTGTGGGCCAAGCACTTCATGCCGTCGGAGGACGTCACGGAGGAGCGGCCCCCCGTCGCATCGAGCGAGGACGACGTGGCCGCCTTCGCCGCCGACTTCGAGGCCGGCGGCAGCAGCGTGCAGCGACGGCGCGTGCTGGTGGCGACCGCCGGCGGCGCCTGCGCCGCCCTGGGTGTGGCGCTGTTGTTCCCGATCCGATCGCTCGGTCCCCGCCCGGGGCGCGGCTTCAAGCAGACCGCGTACAGGGGCGGGAACATCCGGGTCGTGGTCGAGGACGGGATGCCGGTCCGTCCCCGCGACCTGCCCGTCGACGGGTTCATCACCGTGTGGCCGGACGGGCACACCGACGATGCCGACGCCTCCACCCTGCTGATCCACTTCCGACGCGACCAGGACTTCCAACCGGCGCCGGGCCGGGAGGACTGGACCGTCGGCGACATCGTCGCGTACTCCAAGATCTGCACCCACGTGGGCTGCCCCGTCGGCCTCTACCAGGCGGCGTCCGGCCTCCTGCTGTGCCCGTGCCACCAGTCGACGTTCGACGTCATGCGGCACGCCCGACCGGTGTTCGGGCCCGCGGCACGGTCGTTGCCCCAGCTGCCGCTGGCTCTCGACGGCGACGGCTTCATCATCGCCACCGGCGACTTCTCCGGGCCGGTCGGCCCCGGGTTCTGGGACCGGGGGCGTTGAGCCGATGAGCGACCAGGCCACCCGGGCGACCGGCCAGGGCCCATCGGCGGGCGACCGGCCCGCGGCGCCCCCGAAGCGCCGCGGGCCCGAGCGGCTGTACACGCACCGCATCGCCCGCTGGATCGACTCCCGGCTCGGGGCGGCCAAGCTCGCCCGGACCGCCCTCAACAAGGTGTTCCCCGACAACTGGTCCTTCATGCTCGGGGAGCTGGCGCTCTACGCCTTCGTGGTGCTGGTCCTCACCGGCATCTACCTGACGTTCTTCTTCGACCCCAGCACCAACGAGGTCGTGTACCGCGGCAGCTACGAGCCGCTGCGGGGCGTCGAGATGTCCGAGGCCTACCGCTCGGCGCTGGACCTGAGCTTCGACGTGCGCGCCGGCCTGGTGATGCGCCAGATCCACCACTGGGCGGCCCTGCTGTTCCTGGCGGCCATCACGGTGCACCTGGCGCGGGTGTTCTTCACGGGCGCATTCCGTCGCCCCCGAGAGATCAACTGGATCGTCGGCTGCACGCTGCTGCCGCTGGCGATGTTCAACGGCCTGTTCGGCTACTCGCTGCTCGACGACCAGCTCTCCGGGACCGGCCTGCGCATCGTCTACGGGATCACGATCTCGATCCCGCTGGTGGGAACGTGGGCCGCATCGCTCCTGTTCGGCGGCGAGTTCCCCGGACCGGACATCATCCAGCGCCTCTACGTCATCCACATCCTGCTGGTCCCGGCGCTCATCGCCGTCCTGATCGCCATCCACCTGGCGATCCTCGTCCGCCACAAGCACACCCAGTTCCCGGGGCCGGGGCGACGCGAGGACAACGTCGTGGGCGAGAGGTTCTGGCCGACCTACACGTTCAAGGCGCTGGGACTGTTCTTCCTGACGTCCGGCGTGCTGGCGTTCCTCGGCGGCGTGTTCCAGATCAACCCCATCTGGGCGTACGGGCCGTTCGATCCCGCCGAGGTGTCGACCGCCAGCCAGCCCGACTGGTACATGGGCTGGCTCGACGGGGCGCTGCGGATCATGCCGGGATGGGAGATCCGCGCCTTCGGGTTCGAGATCCCCAACCCGTTCTTCCCGGGCGTCCTGCTGGCCGGGGTGACCTTCGCCCTCCTCTATGCGTGGCCGTTCCTGGAGGCGCGGGTCACGCGCGACTACGCCGAGCACCACCTGCTGGACCGTCCGCGACAACGCCCGGTCCGGACGGCGCTCGGCACCGCCACCCTCTCCTTCTACATGATCCTCTTCTTCGGCGCCGCCGCCGACGTGCTGGCGTCGACCTTCGGCCTGTCGGTCAACGCCATCCTCTGGACCTTCCGCATCCTGGTGCTGGCCGTCCCCCCGATCGTCGCGTGGGTGACATACCGCCTGTGCAAGGAGCTGTCCGCACGCGACGGACTGCCGGTCGCCTCGCAGGTCACGATCCGTGAGATCCCGCGGCGGCTGCTCCGGGGACCGGCGGCCGAGACACCGGGATCCTGACGTCGACCAACGCACTGTCGCTATCCGTGGTCGGGTGAGCGACAATTGTGGTGATGAGGGTCACACGGTCCCTCGTGGGCCTCGCTGCGGTGGTGGGGGCGGCGGTCGGCGGCGCGTGCGGGGGATCCGGCTACCAGTTCGTCAAGAACGACGACCTCGGCGTCTACGCGAAGCTGCCGGGCGACTGGACGATCTACGACGAGCACGACCTGTTCCCGGACGAATCCGAGCGCGCATTGGAGCGGCGCAGTCAGGGCCTGTGGATCCGGAGCTTCGACGGCAGCGACGATCCCAGCGCCGAGGCGTCGACGAGAGCCGGTGACACCGATCCCACCGGCGTCGTGCAGGTCCTTGCACTGGCACCCGACGAGCGGGAGCAGATCAACCTCAGCGCGCTGCGCGGCCTCGGCAACCCCCAGGGCGACCCGGTGGCCGCCGCCCGCGCCAACGTGCCCGTCCAGGTGCTCGCCAACGACCCGGTGAAGTTCGACGGCGGCTACCACGGCGTGCACGTCGTCTTCGCCGTAGCCGGGGAGGGCGGGGACCTCGTGGTCACGGACCGCACGGTCCTGCTCGACGCCGACAGCGCCACCATGTTCGTGTTCCAGGTTGCGTGCGCCGAGGACTGCTACCTCGGGACCCACAAGGACGAGATCGCCGACATCGTTGACTCGTGGACCATCCAGGAGAACGACACATGACGCCGCATCCCAACGGCCAGCACACGCCCGCGCCGACCGAGGAGGAGAGGCGGGGGCTACCGGCGCCCGGCTACCACGGCTTCGGGTCGGGGCCCGAGGCGGAGACTCGCAAGCCGATGGCCTGGTGGGATCGCGTCAAGTTCCTCCTGCTGTTCATCGCCCTGTTCTGGTTCCTGGTCTGGGCCGACGTGTCCGACGACAACCCGTTCAACACGCTCGGCGACGCCCTCCACGAGACCCTGCGCACCAAGTGGTGGCTGCTCGTCGCGATCGGCGCCGAGCTGCTGCGCCAACTCCACTACCTCTTGGCGGAGCGGTCGCCGCGCTACTACCGGTTCTGGAACAGGCTGTTCGACCGCTGGGAGCGGCGCACACGGCTGCTCAACGACTGGAACCGCTACCGCATCGCGCGTGTCGTCAAGGTCCTGGTGCTACTGGGCGTGGCCAGCGTGATCCTCGCCGCCATCTACGACGTCCCGCCGATCACCGCGCTGTTCGAGCTGCCATCCCGGGTCTGGAGCTGGCTCCCGACCGTGTTCCAGCTGGTCTTCGCGATGGTCTTCCTCATCAGCCAGTTTGCGGCGCTGTTCTGGTTCCTGTCCCGCGGCGGCGTCGACACCTACATGCCCGACGAGATCAAGACCAGGTTCTCCGACGTGTGGGGCCAGGACGCCGTGCTGGAACGGGTCAAGGAGAACATGGTCTTCCTCGACCGGCCCGAGGCCATCGAGGACAAGGGCGGCTACGTGCCGGGTGGCCTGCTGCTCTGGGGCCCGCCGGGGACCGGCAAGACGCTCATGGCCGAGGCGGTCGCGGGCGAGACCGGCAAGCCCTTCGTGTTCGTCGACCCCGGTGCCTTCACCAACATGTTCATGGGCGTCGGCATCCTGAAGGTGAAGGGCCTGTTCCGCAAGCTGCGCAAGCTGGCGCTGCGCTACGGCGGCGTGATCGTGTTCTTCGACGAGGCCGATGCACTCGGCAACCGCGGCCAGCTCACGCCCGGGCCGTTCGGGCAGCCAGTCGCGACGCCCGCGCCGGCATCGCCCTGGTCGGTCGACGGCTCCGAGCACCTGCGGTGGCTGTCGCCGCAATCACAGGCGGCGGTGCTCCAATCCAGCCTGGCCCCCGCGGCGCCCGACGACCGCCCGCCCCGCGTCGTCGATCGCATCATCATGGGCGGCATGGGGGGCGGCGGCGGCATGGGGACCCTCCAGGCCCTGCTCTCGGAGATGTCGGGGCTCAAGAAGCCCCGAGGCTTCCTCAACCGCATCGTCCGCCGCACGCTGGGCATGCGGCCCAAGCCGCCGCCCAAGTACCGCATCCTCGTGATGATGGCGACCAACATGCCGCAGTCGCTCGACGAGGCGCTGCTGCGGCCGGGCCGCATCGACCGCATGTACAAGGTCGGGTACCCGTCCAAGGACGGCCGGAAGCGCACCTACGAGGGTTACCTCGCCACGGTCCGGCACGACCTCACCCCCGAGGACATCGACAAGCTGGCCACGATCACCCCGTACGCGACCGGCGCGTCGATGAAGGACCTGGTCAACGAGGCCCTCATCTACAGCATCCGCGAGGGCCGGGAGGTCATCACCTGGGAGGACGTCATCAAGGCCAAGCACCTCAAGGAGCTGGGCCCGCCCGAGGACGTCGAGTACATCGAGCGCGAGCGCCACGCCATCGCGGTCCACGAGTCCTGCCACGCGGTGGCGGCGTACCGCACCCGCCGGCACCTGATGATCGACCTGGCCACCATCGAGAAGGGCGGCAGCTACCTGGGCATGGTGTCGAGCATCAAGCCCGAGGACCAGTTCACGCGCTGGCGCAGCGAGTACGAGTCCGACATCGTGGTCTCCCTGGCCTCGCTGGCCGGCGAGCGCCTGTTCTTCGACGGCGACTCGTCGTCCGGCGTCTCCGGCGACCTCGAGTCCGCAACCACTGTGGCCACGCTCATGGAGGGCTACTGGGGGATGGGCCGCACGGTGGCCTCCCACGGCGTCACCCACAAGGTGGGCATCGGCGGCGGCGGCCGGCCGGGCGGCTCCGACGACGACCAGCGCGACCTGCTGAAGGGGAACCTCGGGGAGCGGGTGGAGTCGAACCTGGGCGACCTGCTGGAGCGTGCCGAGGCCCTGCTGCGTGACCATCGCGCCGAGGTGCTGGCCCTGGCCCACGCCCTCGAGACCCACAAGACGATCGCCGGCGAGGACGTGGTCGCCGTGCTCGACGGCACCCCGGGCCCGCTCATCGACGGGACCGCCTACCACGAGCCGACCTTCCTGGCCGAGCTCGAGGCGTATCACGGTGCGGTCGAGGCCGCCCATGTGCGCCACGAGAAGGTGTCGATGGCGCTGCCGATGACCAACGGGGAGGTACCCGGGTCCGAGACGGTCGACGTCGGATCCAACGGGCCGGCGGGCTCCGTCAGCCCCAATGGCGGGG
>DATFVX010000359.1:0-4031 GCA_035259985.1 Acidimicrobiales bacterium
GCCTACTCGAAGCGGGGACGGAGCGGCAGCCCGGAGCGACCCCCGGGCTCCCGGGGCACCGACAGGGCCTGGTGGACCTGTGAGCGGCCGGCCTCGAAGTTGACGGCCGAGCCCGCCATGTAGAGGCGCCAGACCCTCGCCCGCGGCGCCCCCACCTCCGCGACTGCCTCGCCCCAGTGCTCCTCGAGGTTGGCCACCCACCGCCGCAGCGTGAGGGCGTAGTGCTCCCGCAGGGACTCGACGTGGCGGACCTCGAAGCCGGCGTCCTGGGTGATCGAGATCACGCGACCGACCTCGTGCAGTTCGCCGTCGGGGAAGACGTAGCGGTTGATGAAGCTCCGGCGCGGCAGGCGCGCCTTCTCGTTGCGGGCGGGGCGGCTGATGCCGTGGTTGAGCAGCCGGCCCTCGGGCCGCAGCAGGCGGCGCAGGCAGCCGAAGTACTCGGCCAGGCGGGCCTCGCCGACGTGCTCGAACATCCCGATCGAGCTGATGCCGTCGTAGGGACCGTCGGCCACTTCGCGGTAGTCCTGCACGCGGATCTGCACCTGGTCCGACAGGCCGGCCTCCGCCACCCGCTTCTCGGCGAGCTCGGCCTGCTGCCGGGAGATGGTGATGCCGACGGCGTTGGCGCCGTGGTGCTGGGCGGCGTGCATGGCCATGCCGCCCCAGCCGCAGCCGACGTCCAGCAGGCGCATGCCCGGCCGCAGGTCGAGCTTGCGGCAGATCAGCTCGTACTTGTTGGCCTGCGCCGCCTCGAGCGTGTCGTCCGGGTCGTGCCACACCGCGCACGAGTACGTGAGGCTGGGCCCCAGCACCAGGCGGTAGAAGGCGTTGGACACGTCGTAGTGGTGACTGATGGCGGCGGCGTCCCGGGACCTGCTGTGCCGGCGGCCGCGGAGGCGCACCTCCTCTGCGGGGGGCGACACCGGCCGCACCTCGCGCCACCCGCCGAGCTCGTGGACCAGGCGCAGCATCACCTTGGGCTCGAGCTGCACGTCGGGGATGCGGTCGCGCAGCTCGAGGAGCGCCCAGATCGAGCCCTGCAGCTCCAGGTCGCCGGACACGTACGCGCGCGCCATGCCCAGCTCCCCCGGCGCGGTCACGATCCGCCTCAGGGCGTCGGGCGACCGGATAACGATGGTTGCCGGGGCGTCGACCGGGCCGGAACGGCTGCCGTCGTAGGCCTCGACCGCGATGGCGAGGTCGCCTCCCAGGACATCGCCGACCAACGCTGCCAAGGCCATCGCGCCACCCCCTGTGTCGTGGTACCAACCAGGCTACGCGGCGGTGGTTCGCCGTTCCCCTGGCCCGTACCCGGACGCGAGGGCGGGCAATCGCGCCGCGGCGGCGTTCCTACCGCCGGTCCCGCTTGTAGAACGGCAGCGGCACCACCCGCGCCGGCACCTCGGTGCCGCGCACGTCGACGGCCACGTCGCGGTCGTCCCCCACGTCCGGGGGCAGGAACGCCAGGGCGATGCCGCGGTCGAGCGTGGGCGAGTAGTTGCCGCTCGTCACCCGCCCGATCGCCTCGCCGCCCGCCGTCACGGTCTGGTCGGCCCGCGGTGGGCGCCGGCCCTCCACCTCGAGGCCCTGGAGCCTGCGCTCGACGCCCCGCTCCCGCTCGACGGCCAGGGCCTTGCGCCCCCGGAACTCGCCCTTGTCCCAGGACACCACCCAACCGAGGCCGGCCTGCAGGGGCGTGATCCCGGGTCCCAGCTCGTGGCCATGGAGCGGGAGCCCGGCCTCCAGCCGGAGCGTGTCCCGTGCCCCGAGCCCGGCGGGCGTGACGCCGGCGTCCACGACGGCGTCCCACACCGCGCCGGCGTGGTCGGCGTCGACGGCCAGCTCGACCCCGTCCTCCCCGGTGTAGCCGGTGCCCGCCACCACGCTCGGCCGCCCCAGCACGTCGACCTCGGCGACACGGAAGCGGCCGACTGCGGCGGCCTCCGGGGCGACGGTCGCCAGCCGCTGGCGGGCCGACGGGCCCTGGACGGCGATGACCGCCCGCCCGGCCGTCACGTCGTCACCCCCGAGCGCCCCCAGCACCCGCTCGGTGTTGGAGGCGTTGGGCATCACGTCGAAGCGCTCGTCGGCGACCCACCACACGATGATGTCGTCCAGGACCGAGGCGTCGGCCTCGTCGAGCAGGTGGGTGTACTGGGCGCGGCCGGGGGCGACCTTGCCCAGGTCGTTCGTCAGCGCCGCCTGCAACCGGTCGAACGCGGCGGGCCCGGTGACACGCACGGTGCCCAGGTGGCTCACGTCGAACGCCGCCGCATCGCCGCGGCAGGCCCGGTGCTCCGCCAGCGTGCCGGTCGGGTACTGGATCGGCATCTCCCACCCGCCGAAGGGGACCATCTTGCCGCCGCGTGCCCGGTGGCGGGCGTCGAGCGGCGAGGTGCGCGACGTCACCGGGACGTTCAGCGGTGGCCGTCGACGGCCCGGTCGCGTCCGCGCAAGGCGGACCGGTCATTTGGGGACGACGGCACGTCCTCCCCGTTGACCGGGAACAGCTCCACGATGGCGGCGTCGACCTGCTCCTTCACCCCGTCGAGGGCGAGCAGGTTGAGGACCCCCTGGCCCTGGTAGTGGTTGACCACGTCGATCAGCTCGTCGTTCTCCCGCACCAGCACCGCGCTGGTGCCGGCGATGACGAGCTTGGCCGTCGACACGTCCTCGCCCAGCTGGTCGCGTAGGTACGTGAAGCCCTCCCGGATCGACTCCAGCTTGATGCCGTTGTCGAGCAGGGTCTTCACCAGCTTCAGCTCCAGCAGGTTGCGGTAGCTGTAGCGCCGCCGGCTACCGCTGCCGTGGGCGTCGGCCACCGACGGCCTGATCAGGTCGGTGCGTGCCCAGTAGTCGAGCTGGCGGTAGCTGATACCGACGATGTCGGCCGCACGCTTGCCGCTGTACCCCTCGACGGACGCGTCCGAGGTCGTAGTCACGACGATGCTCCTACTTGTTGCCGCGGGCGTGACATCAACGGAATTACGCCGGTGTCACGGGCACGGAGGGTACGGCCCGGCGGCGACGGGGTCAACGCCGGGTGTCTCGGAGCTAGAGCGCGAAGTCTTCGGGATTCACGTGGTCGATGAAGTCGCGGAACTGCTCGACCACCTGCTCCGCCTCTTCCTCGTCGGGCTGCTCGACGCGCCCGGCCTCCTCCAGCACCTCTTCCTCGGCATAGATCGGCGAGCCGATGCGGATCGCCAGGGCGATCGCGTCCGAGGGCCGGCTCGACACCGTGCGCACCTCACCCTGGCTGCTGAGGATGATCTCGGCGAAGAACGTGCCCTCGCGGAGCTCGGTGACGGTGATGCGTTCGACCTGGGCCCCGACCTCGTCGAGCAGGTTCTTCATGAGGTCGTGCGTCATCGGGCGGGGGGTCTCGATGTTCTGCATGGTCAGGGCGATCGCCTGCGCCTCGGGCACCCCGATGAAGATCGGCAGGACCCGACGCTGCCCCGCCACCTCGCGCAGGATGACGACCGGCGTACGCGTTGGACGCTCCGGCGCCTCGACGCTGACGAGTTCCATCTCGACGGTCATCGATCGCCACCCTACTCCTCGGCCGGCGGAATTCGGCGTCCCTCGGGGGGATCGCTCAGGTGGGTCCGGATACGTCCCGAAGCTCCCGCGAGAGCAGTACACCGCGCATCTGCTGGCCGAGGCGCACCAGCTCGGCGATCGTCTCCCGGGCCCTCAGGCGGGCCTCGGGGTTCCGCTGCTTGAGCACGGGCAGCACGATCTGCTCGAACAGCCCGGCCTCGCGGTCGACCGCCACCTTGTAGCTGCGCATGTGCCGGGCCTCGATGCCGTGCTGGAGGAAGCCCGCCGCCGTCTGGGCGATGACCAGGGCATCTGCGTCGTAGTACGCCGAATCCCCCACGGCGAAGCTCTCGATCAGCCCGTAGCGCTCGAGGTCGCGGAGGTCCCGCATCGCCAACCCGCTGTGCTGGACCAGCTCCTCGGCGGTGAGGCTCACCGAGCTCGCCGGGCCCGCGGCGGGAGACGATGCCGTGCGGGAGCCA
>DATFVX010000360.1:0-6435 GCA_035259985.1 Acidimicrobiales bacterium
GTGCTCGCTACCGTCCCCCACCAGGGCCGACGGGGCGGTTTCGGTGAACCGGTTGACGCCGACCACGGTCAGCTCGCCGTCCTCGATGCGGCGCAGGCGCTCGGCGTGGCTGCGGACAAGGCGGCCCTTGAGCTCGTCGACCGCCTCGAACGCACCCCCCAGGGCCAGCACGTCGTCGAGCTCGGCGGTGGCCGAGCCCACCAGCTCGGCGGTGCGGGCCTCGACGACCTTCGACCCCTCGAACACGTCGGGGTACTCGAGCAGGTCGGTCTCGTATGCCAGGACCTGCTGCATGCGCAGCGCCCACTGCTGGTCCCACGGGCGCGGCAGGCCCAGGGCCTCGTTCCACGCCGGCAGCTGGATCGAGCGTGCCCGTGCGTCCCGGCTCAGGGTCACCCCCAGCATCTCCAGCACGATCCGCTGGACGTTGTTCTCGGGCTGCACCTCGGTGAGGCCCAGGCTGTTCACCTGTACGCCGTAGCGGAAGCGCCGGGCCTTGGCATCGGCGACGCCGTAGCGCTCCCTGCCGATCCGGTCCCACAGTTGCGTGAAGGCGCGCATCTTGCAGGTCTCTTCGATGAACCGGATCCCCGCGTTGACGAAGAAGCTGATGGACGCGAACACCGCCCGGAACCGCTCCTCGGGGACCTGCCCGGACTCGCGGACGGCGTCGAGCACGCCCACTGCGGTGGCGAGGCTGTAGGCGATCTCCTGCGTCGGCGTGGCTCCCGCCTCCTGCAGGTGATAGGAGCACACGTTCATCGGGTTCCAGAGCGGGATCCACTCCGAGCAGAACGCCACCATGTCGACGATCAGCCGGCGCGACGGCAGGGGCGGGAAGATGTACGTGCCGCGGGACAGGTACTCCTTGACGATGTCGTTCTGGGTGGTGCCGCGCAGGTCCTTCGACGCCACGCCCCCACCCTCGGCGTTGGCGACGTAGAGCCCCAGCAGCCAGGCGGCGGTGGCGTTGATCGTCATTGAGGTGTTCATCTCGCCCGGCGGGATGCCGTCGAGCAGCTCGCGCATGTGCCCGAGGTGGGCCACCGGCACGCCGACCTTCCCGACCTCGCCCCGGGCCAGCGGGTCGTCGGGGTCGTAGCCCGTTTGCGTGGGAAGGTCGAAGGCGATGGACAACCCGGTCTGCCCCCGCGCCAGGTTGGTGCGGTAGAGCTCGTTGCTGGCCCGGGCCGTCGAGTGACCCGAGTACGTCCGCATCATCCAGGGGCGATCCGGCTGGGCCAGGCGCGCCTCGCTATCGCTCATGGCATCCATGGTCCCCCGACTTACCGCGCGGTCACAACCGGGCCCCCCCAAACTGGTTGTAGCTGTGCGGCATATGACCGCACAGCTACAACCAGAACGAGTCCTACAACCAGAACGAGTCCTACAACCAGAACGAGTCAGTGAGCGCGTGAGCCGGCGAACGCGGCGGGCAGCGGTCGGTCGACGGCCCGCCGCACCATCTCGAGGTAATCGTCCCGCGCGACCTCGACGGCGCCCAGCTGCGCGAGGTGGTCGGTCATCCACTGGACGTCGAGCAGGCGGTCGACGGGCGACTCCTGCCCGCCCCGGCCGTCGCGCAGCAGGTCGACCAGGCCGACCAGCGCGACCTTGGACGCGTCGGTCCGGCGGTGGAACATCGATTCGCCGGCGAAGAGCCCGCCGATCGCCACGCCGTACAGGCCACCTGCGAGCTCGCCGTCGTTGCGGTCCCAGGCCTCCACCGAGTGGACCCACCCCAGCTCGTGCAGCCGGGTGTAGGCGGACCGGACCTCGGGGCTGATCCAGCCGTGGGGCCGGGCGGGGTCGGCGCACGCCTCTATGACCGCGTCGAACGCCGTGTCGACCCGGACCTCGAATCGGCGCCGGCTGCGCCGGAGGGACCGGCTGACGTGCAGCCGGTCGAGCGGGATCACGGCGCGGGGATCCGGCGACCACCATCCGAGCGTCCCCCGCCGGCCCACCGGCATCGGGAACAGCCCGCGGCGGTACGCCGCCAGGATCGTTCCGGCCTCGAGATCGGCACCGATCCCGACGAGGCCGTCGCCGTCCGCCTCCTCGACACGCGGGAACGCCCACGCCGTGGGCGCGGGCTCGACGGGCATCAGCGGCCAGTGGAGGCGCGGCCGTTCGCCCCCCAACCGGAGCGCCCGTCCAACCCGAGGTCCGTGGCCAGCCGGCCGCCGATGTCGAGCGTCGCCCTGCGATTGAGGTAGCCGGCGGCCGCCGCCCCGGCGAGCATCGGGGCCAGCGTCGTCAGGTTGCGGGCGAACCGGCGGCGCAGCGCCTCCCGGAGCTCCTGGCGGCCGGCCCGACCGAGCATGTCTCCCCTGACCGTGGCGACGACCCGATTCGCCGGCACGGCCCGACCGGACATCCACGCCACCAACGCCGCGCCCGCCCGCTGGTGTGGCGCACCCGGGAGCGGGCGACCGGCCACGTGGTGCAGCTCGGCGGCCAGCTTCACCTCCGTCGCCACCACCAGTGCCGTCTCGGCCGCGAGCTCGAACGGGATCAAGATCAGGCCCGCGACCGATAGCTCCTGGGCGGCGATGATGCCCCCGGTGGTGGCCGCGATCCCCCCGGACACGCGGCCCGCCGACCGCACGAGCTCTCGGGCCAGATCGTCGCCCGTCAGCCCGTAGTACTGCGCCGACAGCCGGTCGGCATCGCGCACGGGTAGGCGGGGCGCCACGTCGACGACGGTGTCGGCCAGCCAACGGCCGCTCACCACCGCACGGCGGCCGGCGCGACGGGCGGACGCCGCCAGCTCGTCGACATCCGGGAGGTGGGCCATGGCCAGCGGGCGCACGCCGACGATTCTTGCCGCGGGAACGGTGGCCGGAGCACCCGATCCCGCGGCAGTTCCTCGGCGAGCTAGCCCTTGGCGTAGTCGTAGAAGCCCCGGCCCGACTTCCTGCCGAGGTGGCCGGCGGCCACCATCCGCCGGAGCAGCGGCACGGCCGCGTAGTTGGGATCGCGGAACTCCGCGTAGAGGGCATCGAGGATGGCCAGCGACGTGTCGAGCCCGACGAGGTCGAGCAGCGCCAGCGGCCCCATCGGGAAGTTGCAGCCGCCCGTCATCGCGGCGTCGATGTCGTCGCGGCTGGCGGTGCGGTTCTCGAGCATGCGCACGGCGTTGTTGAGGTATGGGAACAGCAGCCCGTTGACGATGAAGCCGGCCCGGTCCTCCACCACGACCGGCGACTTGCCGCAGGCCTCGGCGAACGCGGTCGCCTCGGCGATGGTCTCGTCGCTGGAGAGCAGGGTCCGGACCACCTCCACCAGGCTCATGGCCGGTGCCGGGTTGAAGAAGTGGATCCCACACACCCGCTCGGGGCGGTTGGTGACGATCGCCATCTCCACCACCGGCAACGTCGATGTGTTGGTGGCGAGGATGGCGCCGTCCTTCACCAGCCGGTCGAGCTCCATGAACAGCTGCTTCTTGGTCTCGAGGTCCTCGACGATCGACTCGACGACGAGGTCGCAGTCGGCCAGGGCCTCGAGGTCGGCGGTGGCCCTCACGCGGGCGCCCACCGCGCCGGCCTCGGATTCGTCGAGCTTGCCCCGCTCCACCTGCTTGGCCAGCGAGCGTTCCAGCCCGGCCACCATGGCATCGGCCGACTCCTGCTTGCGCGATCGCAGGACCACGGTCATCCCGGCCCGCGCGGCCACCTCGGCCACGCCCGAGCCCATGATCCCCGATCCGACGATGCCGACCCTCTCCACTGCCATCGCCGGAGGCTACCGAACGGTAACCACCGCTGCCCAAGCCGCCCACGGCGCTTCCTGGCCGGAATGGCCGCGGGGACGACGGATCCCGCGTAGAAAATGGGTGTGAGCGGACCCCTGGCCCTCGTGGGCGGCGCCGCCTGGACGCCCGGCTGTAACTTCGACCGTGACCTCCTCGCCGCTGTCGGCGCCGACGAGGTCGCGGTCCTGCCGACCGCCGCCGCGTACGAGCACCCGGACCACGCGGTGGCCGCCGCCACCGAATGGTTCGCGACGCTCGGCGCACGGGTGCGTCCCGTGATGGCCGTCGATCGTGCCGGCGCCAACGACGAGGGCAACGTGGCCGCCGTGCGGGCCGCCCGGTTCGTCTACCTCGCCGACGGGTCGCCGATGCACCTGCGCTCGGTGCTGCTGCACACCCCCCTCTGGGACGCTCTGGTGGCGGCCTGGAACGAGGGGGCGGTGGTCGCCGGGACGGCGGCCGGCGCGATGGTCCTCTGCGATCCGATGGTCGATCCCCGGGGTGGCGCCTACACCGTGGGCCTCGGGCTGGTCGGCCAGCTCGGGCTGGTCCCACGCGCCGACACCTGGTCCGACGACAAGCTGCATCGCACCCGCCAGCTCGCGCCGGCCGGGGTGCCGGTGGCGATGGTCGACGAGCGCACGGCGCTGATCCGGGACGGTGCGCCCACCGGGGCCCCCGCCTGGCGGGCTCAGGGCGCCGGCAAGGTCAGCGTCTGGATCGACGGGCACGAAGCGGACCTCGCCGCGCTGCCCGTCTGAGGGCAGCCGGCGCGTCAGCCGCCCGGCTTCTTGATGTCTATGACGTCGATCTCGAACGCCAACGGTGCGTTGGCAGGGATCGCCGGGGGTTGTCCCGCCGCCCCATACGCCTTGTCGGGGCCGATCTCGAGGCGCCGCCGCTCGCCGATCTTCGCCCCGATCAGCCCCTCGTTCCACCCGGGGATGACGCTTGCCTGCCCGAGGTTCTCCACCGGGAAGGGCTGTTGCTTCGACCAGGAATCATCGAACTTGGTGCCATCGGAAAGCACGCCCACGTAGTGCACGACGACCGTGTCGCCTGCCGCCGCTCCCTCGCCCTCCCCCTCGATCAGCGTCGTGACCTTCACTGCGTCTGGTGCGATGTCGGCCGGCGCGTTGGCCGGCGCCGGCGGCTCGCGATCCAGAACCTCGGCGGCCAGGTCCGGGTTGGTGAATGGGGACGAGGTTGTGGTCGTGTCGGCGGTCTCGGTGTTGTCGGACCCGTCGTCGCGGCTCAGCAGCGAATACACGAACGCCGCCGCGAGCACGACCACCAACACGATGCCCAACCGGATGCCGGTGCGCTTGGTCTTCTGGCGCCGGGCCGCCGACTGCTCGGCGACCGATCGGGCCTGTTTCCCCTGCCTCTGGCGCTCACGTTTCACTGTGCCCACGAGGCCGCAAGGCTAGCGATCGGCGCCGTTGCTGCTGCAGTCGCCGCCGGCAGGCGTGACCACCCAACCGGTTCCCGACTGCACGATTCGGAGCGGAACGTGGGAGAATCACGCCCGAGGCGGTTCCCGTGACGGACCATCATCCAAGAACCAGATGAACAACAACGAAGAAGAAGAGACCACGGCCTCCAACGTGACGATCGAAGTCGGTCGGCGGCTACGCGCGCTGCGCAAGGCGCGACACATGTCCCTCGACGACGTCGAACGCCAATCGGCCGGCCGCTGGAGCGCATCGGCCATCGGGGCCTACGAGCGGGGTTTCCGCACCCTGAGCCTGCCGAGGCTGCACGAGCTCGCCGAGTTCTACGACGTTCCCGTGTCGGTTCTGCTCGGTGAGCAGACCCCGGCGACCGAGGGTCCGCCGAAGCTCGTGCTCGACCTGGAGGCGCTCAATCGGGTGCCCGAGGCCGCGCCGGTCCAGCGTTTCGTCCGCTCGATCATCATCGAGCGCGGCGATTACAACGGCCGCGTGTTGACCATCCGCCGCGACGACCTGCGAGCCATCTGTGCGCTCCTGCAGCTCGACGTGCCGGAAGCCATCGCGCGGCTCGAGGGCTGGAGGGCGCTCGTCGAGAGCCCTTCGCACCTCGGCTGACATTTCGTAGGCGGGCGACCCTTCTCAGCACCCGACCTTCCCCGGCACGGGGAAGGGGTTCGATCGGCGCGCCCCGCCACAGGTACGTTCACGGCTCGTGTCCCTCGTGATCCAGAAGTTCGGCGGCACCTCGGTCGCCGATCCCGATCGCATCCGCGAGGTCGCCGATCATGTCGCGCGCACGCAGCGCCGGGGCGACGACCCGGTCGTGGTCGTGAGTGCGATGGGCAAGGAGACCGACGACCTGATCCGCCTGGCGGGCGACGTCTCGAACGTGGCGCCCGGCCGGGAGATGGACATGCTCATCACGGCGGGCGAACGCAAGGCGATGGCACTGCTGTGCATCGCGCTGCACGCGATCGGCGTGCCGGCCGACAGCTTCACCGGCAGTCAGGCCGGGTTCATCACCGACACGAACCACACCAACGCCAAGATCATCGAGCTGCGCCCCGACCGGCTGCGCAAGGCGATCGAGGCGGGCCGGGTGCCCGTCATCGGCGGCGCGCAGGGGGTGTCCACCGACCACGACATCACGTTCCTCGGCCGCGGCGGGTCCGACACGACCGCCGTGGCCCTGTGCCATGCGCTCGAGGGCGAGGCGTGTGAGCT
>DATFVX010000361.1:0-2211 GCA_035259985.1 Acidimicrobiales bacterium
TCGAAGCCGAGGCGGCGGATGCGGGGGCGCCGGGCCGCGACGAGACCCCGGGGGACGGCGAGGAGCGGGTCCCGAGCCCGCCAGACCCGAGGCAATAGGTTCCGCCACCCCCCAGCCCGGGGCCGGGCCCGGAGCCCGAGGTCATAGGTTCCGCCACCCACAGCCCGAGGTCCGGCCCGGAGCCCGAGGTCATAGGTTCCGCCACCCCCAGCCCGAGGCAATGGGTTCCGAACACGGAACCCATGACCTCGGGCTCGCCAGGCCGGAACCTATGACCTCGAGGCCATCGCCTTGTCCCCGTCGTCGGCCGGGCACCGGACTCGGAGCTCGCCCTCGACGCCGGCGGACGCGTCCTCGGTGGGCTCCAGCTTGGCATCCAGGGTCACCCAGGTGCCGTCGACGATCAGCCGGTCGCCGTCGACGCGCACGCGGCTGATCTCGCCCGCCGGGCCGTGGTCCAGCTCGCCACCGAAGGCTCCCAGGATGCCGGCTGTGCCGAGGTCCGCAGTGACCCCGGTTCGGGCGTGCCCGTCGTCGCCGAGGTCGGCGGCGGCCTGGACGACCACCGCGCCCCGCCGGCCCGCGAGGACCACCACGTTGCGGTCCTCGTCGCGCCCGCACGACGAGAGCGGCACCTCGACCTGGCGGTCGCCGTACGTGAAGCGGGCGGTGTCCGGGGCGAGCCCGTCGCTGGGCTCGTCGCCCTGACCCCACCCGCACCCGCCCGACCCCCCAAGGGCGATGGCGGCGAGCGTCGCCGCCGCGACGACCAAACGGCGACGGCCCCGATCGACCACGGTTCCGCACGGTAGCCACGCAGGGCACGATGCCCCCGCCGGCCTGGGTGAGCCGTAACGTGGGGGTGGACATGCGCTCCCGCTCATCCGCCCCGTCGCCGCCGAGCCTGCGCGCCGTCGCGGTGCGCGTGGACGAGCGACTGGCCCGGCTGTTCGACGCCGAGGTCACCCGCTGGCAGGCCATCGACCCCGAGATCGTTGCGCCGCTGGCGGCGCTGCGCCGGCTGGTCGACGCCGGCGGCAAGCGCCTGCGACCGGCGTTCTGCTACTGGGCGTTCGTGGGCGCCGGCGGCGATCCCGACGACCCCCGCATCATCGACGCCGGCGCCGCCTTCGAGCTGCTCCATGCCTTCGCCCTGGTGCACGACGACGTCATGGACGGATCCGACACTCGCCGCGGCGCGCCGACAACCCACGTCGAGTTCGCAGGGGAGCACCGGAGGGGCGGCTGGCGCGGCGAGGACCGCCGCTACGGCGAGGGCGTCGCCATCCTCATGGGCGATCTGTCGCACGTCTACGCCGACGTGCTCCTGGGGGACGTCGGCCCCGATGCCGCCGCCGTGTGGAACGACCTGCGCCTGGAGCTCAACGTCGGCCAGTACCTCGACCTGCTGGCCACCGCCCGCGCCGACCGCGACCGGGTCGTCGCCCACCGCATCGCCCGCTACAAGTCGGGCAAGTACACGATCGAACGCCCACTCCACGTCGGTGCGGCGCTCGCCGGGCGCCTCGGCGACCTCCAGGGGCCGCTGTCGGCCTACGGCGATCCGCTGGGCGAGGCGTTCCAGCTCCGTGACGACGTGCTGGGCGCGTTCGGCGACCCGGCGGTGACCGGCAAGCCGGTGGGCCAGGACCTGCGCGAGGGAAAGCCGACGCCGCTCCTGGCGGCGGCGGTCGAACGCGCCAGCGACGGGCGCAACGACCTCCTCGATCGGGTCGGCCAGCCGGGCCTCTGCGACGGCGACGTGCTGGCGATCCAGCAGCTGCTGGTGGACGGCGGCGCCCTCGACGAGATCGAGCGGCTCATCGAGCGGCTCACGTCCCGTGCCATAGAGGCCATCGACAGCGCCGACATCACGTCCCGCGCCCGCGACGAGCTGGTCGACCTCGCCCGGTTCGTGGCGTTGCGCGACGCCTGACCGCCGTCACCCCCGCGGCCGACCGCTAGGACGAGGTGAACAGCCCCACCGCCTCGGTGCGGTCGAGGGCGCGGACGCCGGGCTCCTCGGCGACGGCCGCCAGCCACGGCGGCCGCACCCGGGCGCACACCGCCAGGGCCACATCGAGGCCCGACAGCGTCGCCGCCTGGCGGGCGTACGTGGTCGCGTAGTCCGCCGGGCGGACGTCGTGGCTGAGCTCGAACAGGGCGTACGGGTCGGGCGGGCCGGGGGTCTCCAGCGGCTCGGGCAGCACG
>DATFVX010000362.1:0-5944 GCA_035259985.1 Acidimicrobiales bacterium
GGGTCGGACGACGATGAGCGCGTCGCCGTTGTCGGCCAGTCCCGCCGTCACCACGTCGGGAACGCTGACGCCCCCGCGCTCCGCGAGCATGGTCATGAAGCCCTCGTGCTCGACGTACTCGCCGCGGCTGAGCCGGGCGGACCGGCGGCGACCGCGGTACCAGGCGAGCCGCCACAGGTCCGCGACCAGTTCGCCGTCCAGCGCGTCGCGCCCGTATACCTTCACGTCGAGCCGGCCGTCACCATCCGTCCCGGTGAGCACCGCCACCCCCTCGGGGCGCAGCTCTGTCGGGTCCAGCCGGTCGACCGTGACGCCGAGGTCACCCAGCGCCGCCTTCACCCTCGTGACGCTCGGGAAGCCGCCCGGGGAACCACGCACCAGGTGTACGGTCGCCCCGGCGAACAGGCCGATGGCCAGCGACGCGATGGCCCCGAACGCTTGCGCCGCTCCGAGGAACAGCGAGCCGAGCATCTGGGCGGCGATGAGCGCACGGCCGAAGCGACGAAGCGGCAGGGTCAGGTAGGGGGCCATCACGGCGATGACGGCGCTCGTGATCGCCAGCGCCGCGAGCGGGAACACCGGCGGCTGGCCGGGATCGAAGAGCCGGGTGATCACGTCGCCGGCCTGGTCGGTCACGATCGCCCCGGCGACGAGCGAGATCACGATCGCCAGCGCGGCGGCGCCGATGCCCGAGAGGGCGAGTTGCAGGCGCTGCCGGAAGGCAGCGATCACGAGCAGGCTGGCGGACCACGCGATCGCCAGCCAGAACCCGCCCAGCCACAGCACCCTCAGGAATCCGGGGAACGAGGTGAGCGCGTCGGACAGGCTCCGGTCGACGTCGTCGCCGATCTGGGACAGGACGGCAGCGGACAGGAACAGCAACGCGTACGCGACGGCCCGGAGGCCGTCGACCGGACGACGCCCGCGCGGTTCCGGCGGCGCCGACGCGAACAGGTGGATCGACTCCGTCGATGGCTTGTACGTCCGGACCCGGATCATGTCCCGACGCGGCATCCGCTGGCTCCCCTGACCCGGGTCGACGGGCCTGCGGGATTGTACGTTCGACGGGAGCGTGCGTTCGGGATCACCGGGGCGCTTCGACGCGACGCCGCGCGCCACCGGGAGGGTGTCCACGTCCGTGCGGCGACGCCGCAGTACCGTCCCCGCCGGGTGATCCGGCGCCGCGGCGCGCCAGCCCGGCCGGACCACCGTCGCCTGCCAGAGGAGGGTCCGCATGTCAGACTCATCGCCACCCGACGCACCGCCGCCGGACGAATCCCCGGCCGGCACGCCGCCGCCCGACGACGGGGGAAGCACAGAAGCAGGGACCGGGACACCGCCGGCGGAAGAGCCTGCGGCCGAGACGCCGCCGGCGGAAGAGCCTGCCGCCGCAGCGCCGGCGGAGGAGCCTGCGGCCGAGACACCGCCGGCGGAGGGGCCTGCGGCCGAGACACCGCCGGCGGAGGAGCCTGCGGCCGCCGCAGCGCCGCCGGAGGAGCCTGCTGCCGCCGAACCGCCGCCGCCGGAGGAGCCTGCGGCCGCCCTGCCGCCGTCCGAGGAGCCTGCGGCCGACGCGTCACAGACCGAGGAAGCTCCTGCGGTCGCGCCGCCGCCCGACGCCGATGTGACTGCGGAGGCACCCGTGACCGCGGGCGCATGGGCGGCCCGCGAGGCGCCGCCGCCCGAGGAGCTCCGCGCCGAGGCGGCGCCGAGGGCTCGTGGCACCGGGCCGCTGCGGCTCCTGGCCTGGGCCGTGGTGCTCGGCGGGCTGATCCTGATGGCCGCCGGGGCGTTCACTTGGTACGTCGTTCGCGACCAGCTCTCGGACGAGCAGATCACCGTGTCGGACGACGCCGACCGCTTCGCCGGCGATCCGGTCGACAACCCCTGGACCGCCTATGAACAGGCGGACGTCATCAACAAGCACGCCCTCGAAGCGAGCGACGGCCTCACCTACGCCCAGCTCGACCAGGACGACCCCCGGCGCGACACCGTGATGACGGCGTCGTTCCTGCGGGCGTCGCTCTACACGTCGGTGGTGTCGTTCGGCGTCGCCGTCTTCGCGTTCGGGCTCGGCCTCCTGATGATCATCATCGGATGGGCGCTGCTGCGCATCAACCGTTCCCTGCGCGCCCAGCGGGCCTGACCGACTGTCATTCGGGCGACGGGTCCAGCTCCTGGAACACCGTGATGTGCAGGCCGGCGGGGGCGTCGAGGCGGGCGTTGATCGAGCGCCACGGCGTCTCCACCGGGGCGGCCACGAGGGTCGCCCCGGCGTCGACGAGCTCGGACGTCGCCCGGCGCGAGTCGGCGACCTCGAACGCCACTCGGAGCTTCGGTGCGACGGGGCGGCCGACCTCGACGTCGTCGATCATCCTGTGCTGGGCGGGGTTGGCGAGCTCGAGCGTCGCCCTCCCGGCCCGCAGGATGACGACGCGCTCGCTCCCGCTGCCCTCGAACGCTGCCTCCTCGGGTAGGCCGAGCACGTCGCGGTAGAACGCCAGCGCCTCGTCGAAGTCGTGGGCCTCGACGACCAGCCGGAGCTGGAGGACCGGGCTCGAGGTGGGTGACTGCCGCGGGCCTGTCGTGGTCATGCCGCCTTTGACGCCGCCGACCTCTGGAACTCATCGGCCACGGCGCCGATTCGCCGACCGCCCAGAATTGCCCTGCGCCACCGGGTTCCAGGCCGCACCAACACCCGTAAACTGTCCGGAACTGAGGTGTCGGGAGGGCCGACCCATGGGTCGGGACATCGAGACGACCGAGTTCACCCGCGACGACAGGCTTCAGTTCCGCGAGAAGGTCAAAGCCGACCTGGCGGCACTCCGCACGCTGGTCGATGCCGGCGGCTTCGAGACGGGCCGGCGCACGTGCGGCGTCGAGGTGGAGGTCTACATCACCGATCGCGAGGGGACGCCGGTGCCGATCAACGCGGAGCTCCTCGACCGCATGGCGTCGGCCGACTTCCAGACCGAGCTCGCAAAGTTCACGATCGAGTTCGACGTGAAGCCGCGGCTGCTCACCGGCCACGTCTTCGACACGATCGACACCGAGCTGCGCCGCTCGCTCAACCACGCCCACGACGTCGCCGAGGATCTCGATGCCCAGGTGATGATCATCGGGATCCTTCCGACGCTCCGCGACCTCGACGCGGCGGAGGAGTTCATGTCCTCGAACGAGCGCTACCGGGCGCTCAACGACATGATCCTCAACGCGCGGGGCGAGGACATCCTGATCAGGATCGACGGCGCCGAGGTCGTCGAGATCAAGTCCAGGTCGATCCTGTTCGAGGCTGCGTGCACCTCGATGCAGCTGCACCTGCAGGTCGACCCCCACGACTTCGGCCTGTACTGGAACGCCGCCCAGGTGCTGTCCGCCCCGCTGGTGGCGGTGGGGGCGAACTCGCCGTTCTTCCTCGGCAGGCAGCTTCACCACGAGACCCGCATCGCGCTGTTCGAGCAGGCCATCGACACCCGCACCGAGGAGCTCGTGCAGCAGGGCGTGCGGCCGCGGGTGTGGTTCGGCGAGAAGTGGCTCGACGAGGGCGAGGGGCTGTGGGACCTGTTCGACGAGAACGTCCGCTACTTCCCGGCGCTGCTGCCCATCTGCGACGACGAGGACCCGGCAGCGGTGATCGCGGCGGGCGACGTGCCCGCGCTGCCGGAGCTGACGCTGCACAACGGAACGATCTACCGGTGGAACCGCCCGGTCTACGAGGTGGTCCGTGGCCGCCCCCACATGAGGATCGAGAACCGCATCCTGCCCGCCGGGCCGTCGGTTCCCGACGCCGTCGCCAACGCCGCCTTCTGCTACGGACTGCTTCACGGTCTGGTGTCGCGGCCCCGGCCGCACGTGTGGGAGCAGATGAGCTTCGCGGCGGCGGCCGAGAACTTCTACACGGCCGCCCGCGACGGGCTCGGTGCGCGGCTCTACTGGCCGCGCGTCGGCGCGCAGGTGCCCGTGTCCGAGCTGATCCTGCGGCACCTGCTGCCGCTGGCCCGGGACGGGCTCACCGATTGGGGCGTCGACGCGGGAGACGTCGACTACTACCTGGGCATCATCGCGGAGCGCACGCTGTCCGGGCTGAACGGTGCCGCCTGGCAGATCGCCACCTGGCAGAAGCTGGTCCACGGCGATCGGCTCGGCCGCGACGACGCCTGCCGCGAGCTGGTCCGGATCTACGCGCAACGCTCCTACGCCAGCACGCCGGTGCACACGTGGCCCGTGGGGGGCTGACAATGCGTGCCTGAAGGCCCTCCCGCAGCCGATAGCTTGGCGACCCATGGCTGGGCTGTATCACCGCTTCGACGGCTATGAGGACCTCAAGGCGCTCCTGGAGGGATCGGACGAGGACATCCTCCTGGAGCTGGCCGACAGGCCGGCGCTCGTCCGGATCCCGGCGGCCAGCACCGCCGCCCCCCGGGCCCGCCTGATCGCGTGCCTCATGCACGGCAACGAGCCGTCCGGGTTCCAGGCCGTGGTGGAGCTCCTCCGGCGCGGCGAGCGATTCCCTTTCGACCTGTGGGTGCTGATCGGCAACGTCCGCGCCGCGATCGAGGACGGCCTGTACGCCCACCGCCACCTCGACGACCAGGAGGATTTCAACCGGGTGTGGGACGTGGCTCCCGCCACGACCCGGATGCGCCGCGCCGCGGCCGGGATTCTCGACGAGCTCCGGGCGGCGGACCTCGAAGCCGCCATCGACCTGCACAACAACAGCGGCCGGAACCCGTGCTACGCGATCCTGACCCAGCTGAGCCCGGAGGGCCTCCTGCTTGCGTCGCTGTGTGCCGACACGATGCTCCACTGGCGGTTGCGGGCCCACACGCTGATGGAGGCGCTGGCGCCGGCCTGTCCGACGGTGTCGGTGGAGTGCGGCCTCCCGCACCTGCCGGAGGGAACGGCCTATGCGGCCGCGGTCGTCCATCGCTTCCTCGCGGCCGAGCGGTTTGCGGTCCGTGCCGGTGGGGCGCACCCGAAGCCCCCGCGCATGGTCGAGATCCTGCATCGCGTGACGGTCCGTCCCGAGGTCGCGTTCACGTTCGACGCCCTGGCCGGCGCCGCCGACTTCGCGATCGCCCCGGGGCTGGACACGTACAACTTCGACGTGCTCCCGGCGACGCACTCGCTGGGCTACATCGACCCGGACGCGGCGATGCCGCTGTTCGCCACCGACATGGCCGGCACCGACGTCACCGACCAGCTGTTCCGCACCACCCCCGACGGTCGGGTGGTCGCCGTCGCGGACATGATGCCGGTCATGATGACCACGACCGTCCAACAGGCCCGTCGCGACTGCCTGTTCTACACCTCGGGGCTCCTCGACTAGTGGGCGCTCGCGGAAGTTCCGTGGATGTATCGCCGTGTCAGATTCGTCGCTGGCGAGGACGCAGGAGGAAGGCGCAGCCAACGGCTGCGGCGACGACGAGGACGACGTCCAGCGGCGAATCTGGCCGGCGAGACGCCACGATGACTTCCGCGAGCGCCCACTAGCGACCCGGTGGTCGCCTCAGGACTGCAGGACGGCGAGGACCCCGAAGTGGTCCGACGGCCACACGCCGTCCATGGCCTCGTCGGCCACCACCCGGCACTCGACCGGGCGCCCCGCACCGTCCCGACCGTGGAAGCCGCTGAAGATGTAGTCGATGCGCCGGTCGGGCTCCTGGTCGAGGGCGGCGTGGGGGTTGCCGTTCGACCACGTGATCCCGGGGCCGCCGTCGCCGGCCAACCGCCAGGCGTCCTGGAGGTAGACGCTGGCGCCGTCGAGTGATGCGAGCCCGGAGAGGTAGCGGATCGCACTCGACTCCGGCTCGGCGTTGAAGTCGCCGGCCACGACCGGCCCCAGCGGTGCGGCCGCGTCCGTGCGCTCGGACACGAACCGCACCAGGGCCTGCACCTGGCGCTCCCGCAGGGCGGCATCGTGGAGTTGCCACGCCAGGTGCGT
>DATFVX010000363.1:0-4165 GCA_035259985.1 Acidimicrobiales bacterium
CCCCGCCATGCACGTGTGCGACCGGGCTGGCGGCCCGCGCCAGGTCGAGGTGCTCGCCGATGGGGCCCCCGAGCAGGTGGGCCTCGTAGGTGTCGGTGGCGCTGTGGTCCAGCGCCGGCAGGTCGGTGATCGGGTACCAGCAGACGACGCCCGCGACCGGCGGTGCTTCGGCGACCAGCGCCGCGAGCGCCGCCAGGTTGCCGCCGGCCGACGCCCCCCACAGGTAGGTCCGGGCCGGGGCCACGCCGAGGTCGCCGGCGTTCGCGTGGAGCCAGCGGAGCGCCTCCAGCGTGTCATCGAGCTGGGCGGGAAAGAGCGCCTCGCCGCTGAGGCGGTAGCCCGGAGTGGCGACGACGAACCCCGCGTCGACCAGCCGCTCGAAGGCGCCAGGCGACCACTCCCGGGTCTCCCGGGGCGGCCGGCTGCGGTGGCTCACGCGCCAGCCGCCGCCGTGGACGTACACCAGCAACGGCCGGGGCAGAGCGCGGTCGTCGCTGCGTTGCTCCGGCGCGTAGACGTCGAGCTCGAGGGCCCGGAAGCCTTCCCGTTCCGCGTACACGATGGCCTTCTCGACGTGCACCCGATGTACCCCCGGGGTGTGCGAGTGTCAGGTTGCCTGGCATTCTGACACCGGTCCGGCGAGCCCATAGGGTCCTGGCCGGCGTCGTGAGGGCACCGCGAGGGGAGGACCGGTTGGGCAGCATCCTGGGCAACCGGGTGGCACGCCTGGAAGACCCCCGGTTCCTGACCGTGGGCGGCACGTACGTCGAGGACGTGGTGCTCCCGGGCGCTGCGTGGCTCACCTACGTCCGCTCCGCGGTGGCCCACGCGCGGATCGCCGCCATCGACCCGTCCGAGGCGAAGACCGCACCCGGCGTCCTCGCCGTGCTGACGGGCGACGACCTCGCCGAGCTCGGCGTGGCGCCCCACTCCAGCCCCAGCTTCCCCGACGCCATGCGGCGGCCGTTCGTCGCCCGCGGCGTGGTCCGGTTCGTGGGCGAGCCGGTCGTCGCCATCGTCGCCGAGGACCGGGCGTGCGGGAGCGACGCCGCCGACCTGGTGGTGGTCGACTACGAGCCGCTTCCCGCGGTCGTCGATCCCGAGGTGGCACTGCGCGACGAGCACGTGATCTACCCGGACGTGGGCACCAACGTCGTCCAGCGTGTGGCGTCCGGCTCGCGTGCGGACTTCGCCGGCTGCGACGTCGTGGTCGAGGAGCGGATCGTCAACCAGCGGCTGACGGCGGCGCCCATCGAGCCGCGCTCGGCGGCGGCGTACTGGACCGACGACGGCCACCTCGTGCACTACTCGGCGTGCCAGGGGGCCCACCCCGCCCGCGACGTGCTGGCGACGGTCTACGGGCTCGACCCGTCCCAGGTGCGGGTGGTCGTCCCCGACGTCGGCGGTGGCTTCGGCGCCAAGTCGCGCACCTTCCCGGACGAGGCGGCGCTGGGTTTCTACGCCCAGGTGGTCGGTCGTCCGGTCCGGTGGACCGAGTCGCGCTCCGAGAACATGATCTCGATGGCCCATGGCCGCGGTCAGGTCCAGCACGCCCGGCTGGGCGGCACCCGGGACGGGCGGATCACGGCCTACCAGCTCGACGTCGTGCAGGACGCCGGCGCCTACCCGGTGCTCGGGGCCCGCCTGCCGGCGATGACCATGCTGATGACGACCGGCGCCTACGACGTCGTCAGCGCCGGGTTCAGCGGCGTCTCGGTCGTCACCAACACGATGTCCACGACCGCCTACCGGGGCGCCGGCCGACCCGAGGCCGCCGTTGCGATCGAGCGCATGGTCGACCGGTTCGCCGCCGAGATCGGGATGGACCCGGCCGACGTCCGGCGCCGCAACCTCGTCGCCCGGTTCGACGACCGCTACACGACCGCGATCGGGACGGTGTACGACGTCGGCGACTACCCCGCGGCGCTCGAACGGGTCCTGCGGGCGGCTGACTACGGTGCCCTGCGCGCCGAGCAGGCGAGGCGCCGGGCGGCAGGCGACCCGGTGGCCCTCGGCATCGGCATCGCCACGTACGTCGAGATCACCGCCGCCGCCGGCGGGGGCGAGTTCGGCGCCGTGGAGCTGGACGGCGGGCGCATCCGGGTGAGGAGCGGGTCGACCCCGACCGGCCAGGGTCACGACACCACCTGGGCGATGATCGTCGCCGACCGGACGGGCGTGGCGCTGGGGGACGTCGACGTCGTCCACGGCGACACGGAGCGCGTCCCCCGCGGCGGCCTGACCGTCGGTTCCCGGTCGGTCCAGCTCGGTGGCGCCGCCATCGCCACGGCCTGCGACACGCTGGTGGAGCGGGGCCGGGATGCCGCCGCCGACCTGCTGGAGGCGAGCGTCGACGACGTGGTGTTCGATCGCGAGGCGGCCCGCTTCCACGTCACCGGGGCACCGGCGCGCGGCGTCGGCTGGGCGGACCTCGCGGCCGCCGGCGGTGCGGCGCTGTCGGCGGAGGCCGACCACCAGCCGGCGATGCCGACGTTCCCGTTCGGCGCCCACGTGGCGGTCGTCGAGGTCGACACCGAGACCGGGCGGGCCGACCTGCGGCGGATCGTGGCCGTCGACGACGCCGGCCGGATCATCAATCCGGTGGTCGCCGAGGGCCAGGTGCACGGCGGCATCGCCCAGGGCGCCGCGCAGGCGCTGCTCGAGGCCGTGCGGTACGACGAGGAGGGCCAGCCGTTGACCACGACCTTCGCCGACTACCCCGTGATCTCGGCCGCCGAGCTGCCGTCCCTGGAGCTGGTGCCCATGGCGACGCCCACGTTCGTGAACGAGCTCGGCGCCAAGGGGATCGGCGAGTCCGGCACCATCGGTGCCATCCCGGCGGTGTACAACGCCGTGGTCGACGCACTCGGCCACCTCGGCGTCCGGCACCTGGAGACCCCCTTGGCCCCCGAGCGGATCTGGGCCGCGCTGGCGGCCCGTTGACCGGCGCCGGGACGGAGGTCGAGCGTGACGACGGTGTCTGACCTGCTGGAGGCCGCGGTGGCCGCGGCGCGGGCCGGTGGTGCCGTCCTGGTCGAGGGCCTGCACCGGCCCAAGCAGGTGCAGCTCAAGAGCGAGCGCGCCTCGATCGTGACCTGGGCGGACGTCACCGCGCAGGCGGCGATCCTCGCGGTGATCGCCGAGCGCTTCCCCGACCACGCGGTCCTCGCCGAGGAGGGTCATGCCGACCACTCCACCAACCCGGTGACGTGGCTCGTCGACCCCCTGGACGGCACGTCGAACTACGCCCACGGGGTGCCGTTCGCATGCAGCTCCGTCGCCGTCCGCGACGCCGACGGGCTGGCGGCCGGCGCCATCTTCGATCCGTTCCGCCAGGAGCTGTTCACCGCTGCCCGGGGCGGGGGAGCGTGGCTCGGGGGCGAGCGGCTGGCCGTGTCATCCGTCGATGCGCCCGCAGCGGCCCTCGTCTGCACCGGCATCCAGTCCGACGACCCGGAAGCGATCGCCACCTTCGGACGGCGCATCGTGGCGCTGAGCCGGGAGTGCCGCGGCGTCCGCTGCGTGGGCTCGCCCGCCCTGTGCCTGGCCTACGTGGCCGCCGGGCGCATCGACGCGTTCGTCGAGCGGGACGCCACGTTCGCCTGGGACGTGGGTGCGGGCGCGCTGCTGATCGCCGAGGCCGGTGGCCGCATCGAGGATCTCGACGGCGGGCCCGTCAACCTCGGGCCCGGCCTCGCCAACGTGCTGGCGAGCAACGGCCTGATCCACGCGGCGCTCGCGGGCGTCGTCCGAGCTGCAGAGGAGACGACGGGATGAACGGGCTCGAGGGCAAGCGGGTCGTGGTCACCGGCGGGGCACGGGGGATCGGCGCCGCGCTGGTGACGGAGCTGCGCGCCCGGGGGGCGACGGCGGTCACGGTCGACGTTGCGGCCGGCGCCGACGTGAGCTGCGACGTGAGCGACGCGGACCAGGTGTCCGCGGCGTTCGGCGAGGTCGGCGACGTCGACGGCCTGGTCAACTGCGCCGCGCTGCTGGTCGGCCGCAAGGCCTACGACGAGATCGACCTGGAGGAGTGGGACCGCATGTTCGCCGTGAACGTGCGGGGGTCGTTCCTCTGCGCGCGTGCGGCATCCGCGGCGATGGCCGATCGCGGCGGCAGCATCGTCAACGTGGCCTCGGAGACCGCGGTCACGGGCTCGCACGG
>DATFVX010000364.1:0-2494 GCA_035259985.1 Acidimicrobiales bacterium
CCCTCTTCTGCTGTCGTTTCGGTCGTGTCCCCACCCGTCGCGGAGTCGTCGTCGTCGCCGCACGCAGCAGCCACCAACGAGACACCCACAAGGACGGCGAAGAGACGCAACCACCGGTTGTGCTGTCGCATTGCAATCTCCCTGTCCACCAATGGAACGCGCGGGAGATCGACCCCCGCGTCGCCACAGGTCTACCACTCGTGGCGCGACGGAGCTTGCGATCTGCCGACCGGTTGCATTAACGATCGATCACGATGCCCACCGACCTGGCGTTTCTGCACGATGCGTACGCACGAACATTCACTACCGTGGTGAGCGACGTCGACACCGGCGACGACCACGTGCGGGTCGCGCTGGACACCACGCTCTTCTACCCCACCGGGGGTGGCCAACCGCACGACCTCGGTGTCCTGCGGTGGGACGGCGGGTCGGCCCGGGTGAGCGACGTGCGCAAGCAGGGCGACGCTGTGTGGCACACGCTCGAGGGTGGTGGGTCGTTCCCGGAGGTGGGCACACCCGTGCACGGCGAGATCGACTGGGAGCGCCGCTACCAGCTGATGCGCACCCACACCGCGCTGCACGTGCTGTGCGGCGTCATCTGGAACGAATGGGGCGTCCCGGTCACCGGCGGCAACATGGAGCCGCTCGCCGCCCGGATGGACTTCGAGCTCGACCCCACCCCCGAGGGATTCGGCGCCCGCGCCGAGGCGCTGATGGCGGCCGAGATCGCGGCGGACCGACCGATCGAGGTGTCGTTCATCCCCCGGGCCGACGCGGTCCTGGACGAGGCGCTGATCCGCACCAAGGTCAGCCTGGTGCCCGAGTCGGTGACCGAGATCCGGGTCGTGGACATCGTCGGGCTGGACAAGCAGGCCGATGGCGGCACTCACGTGCGGTCGACCGGCGAGGTCGGCCGGGTGCGCGTGGTCAAGACCGAGTCGAAGGGCAAGGGCAACAAGCGGATCCGCATCGCGGTGGAGGACGCTTGACGGTGCCGGCGGCCCCCGCCGCCCCCGCCTCCCTCGACGACCTGCGGGGCCGGCTGCGGGCGCTCGGGCGCGTGGTCGTCGCCTTCTCCGGGGGCGCAGATTCCGCGTTCCTGGCGTGGATGGCGAACGACACCCTGGGCCCCGACCGGGCGCTGGCCGTGACCGCCGTGTCGCCGTCGCTGCCCGCCGCCGAGCGCGCCGAGTCCGCCGAGCTGGCGGCCGAGTGGGGGCTGCGCTGGCGCGAGGTCGAGACCGACGAGCTGGCCGATGCCGCCTACGCCCGCAACGACGCCGACCGGTGTTACTGGTGCAAGGACGCGCTGCTGCGGGCCGCGGGGCCGCTGGCGGTCGCGGAGGGCGCGACGGTGGTGCTGGGCGTCAACCTCGACGACCTGGGCGACCACCGGCCCGGCCAGCGCGCAGCCAGCGAACGGGGGGCCGCGTTCCCGCTGGTCGACGCCGGGTTCGGCAAGTCCGACGTGAGGACGTGGTCGAGGCGCCTGGGGCTGCGCACCTGGGACAAGCCCGCAGCTGCGTGCCTCGCCTCGCGGCTCCCGTACGGCACGCCGGTCACGCTCGGGCGGCTCGCGGCCGTGGAGCGGGCGGAGGCGGCGCTGCGGTCGCTCGGGTTCCGGGAGCTGCGGGTGCGGCACTACGGGGACACGGCTCGCCTCGAGGTGCCGCTCGACCGTCTCGCCGACGTGGTGGCCCTGCGCGAGGCGGTGGTCGCGGCGGTGCGGGCTGCGGGCTACCGCTACGTGACGCTGGACCTGGAGGGGCTGCGGTCGGGCAACCTCAACACCGCGCTCGGCCTGGTGGCCGAGCCGGGGCGCGCCGCGGCAACCGGCTAGTGGGCCCTCGCGGAAGTCATCGTGGCGTCTCGCCGGCCAGATTCGCCGCTGGACGTCGTCCTCGTCGTCCCCGCAGCCGCTGGCTGCGCCTTCCTCCTGCGTCCTCGCCAGCGACGAATCTGACACGGCGATACATCCACGGAACTTCCGCGAGCGCCCACTAGTGGGCGCGAGGGTCCACTAGACGATCTCGCGCATCGCCTCGAGCGCGGCGTCGACATCGTCGGGCGAGGTGACGATGCTCGGGCCGAGGCGCAGGTACTGCTCGCGGTAGGGCGTCACGCTGGCCGCGATCCCGCGCTGGAGCAGCGAGCCCACCACGTCGGCGGGGGCGGTCGTACCCACCGACGCGCACACGATCCCCGCCGAGAGGCGGGGGTCGTCGGGCGTGACCACCTCGACCCCCTCCAGGTCCGCGAGCCCGGACTTGAGCTGCGTGGCCTGCTCGCTGGTGCGCCGGGCGACGGCGGCCTTGCCGACGTCGAGGTGGAAGCGGAACGCCTCGGCGACGGCCCAGCGATGCTCGAAGCTGTGGTAGCCGCCCGGGGTGTGCGAGGCGCCCGGGTCCGTGCCGGGCGGGGCCCCGCCTGCGACCCACGCGCCGAAGTGCTCGGCCGCGAACGGCGGGATCGTCGGTCCGACCACCGCCCACGC
>DATFVX010000365.1:0-6484 GCA_035259985.1 Acidimicrobiales bacterium
CGGCGACGACGCCGCGGCGGACGCTTCCGACGGCGACGACGCGCAACCCGACGCCGCCGAGCCCGCCGAAGCTGCCGAGACGACCGATACCGCCGACGCCGCGGAGACGGCGGGCACCACCGACACGGCCGACGACGAAGCCGCCGTCGAGGGGCCCGCCGTGGAGGAGCCCGCCGGCGCGGCCGGCAACGATCCCGAGGCCGGCGACGCCGCGAACGACCCACCCGTCGCCGCCAACCCGGATGCCGACGGTGGTCCGGCCGACGAACCCGAGGGCGGGGAGCCCGCAACCGACGAGCCACGCTCCGCAGCCGAGACGGCCGGCGAAGAGGCGGCGACCTAGGACCGCCCGCTGGTCCCCTGGCGACCCGCTGCGCCGGCGTGCGCCAGGATGGCGGTGTGCGCTTCGCCGACGTCGTTGCCACCACGTCCGAGGTCACCGCCACGCGGGCAAGGTCCCGCAAGGTCGCAGCGCTCGCCGGCCTGTTCGCCCGCCTGGACCCTGCGGAGGTGCCCGTCGTGGTGGCGATCCTGACGGGGGCGCCGCGCCAGGGCCGCATCGGCATCGGCTGGCGCACCGTCGCCGCGATCGACGAGCCGCCGGCGCCCGAACCCGAGCTGGAGGTGGCCGACATCGACGCGACGCTCGACCGGCTCGACGCGCTCCGCGGCACGGGGTCCCAGGCGGCTCGGACGGCCGAGCTCCGGTCGCTGCTCGCCCGCGCCACGGAGGACGAGCAGGACCTGCTCCGTCGGCTCCTCGTGGGCGAGCTTCGCCACGGCGCCCTGGAGGGACTGGTCACGGACGCGCTCGCCAAGGCCGCCGGCGTCCCGCTGCCGACGATGCAACGCGCCGCGATGTTGGCCGGCGACCTGCCCACCGTGGCCACGCTCGCCCTCACCGAGGGCGAGGCCGCGCTCGAGGCGATCGGCCTGACGCTGCTCCGCCCCGTCCAGCCGATGCTCGCGCAGACCGCGGCGGACGTGAGCGAGGCCCTGGCGCTCGCCACCGCCGGCAGCGGAGGCGACGCCCGCTCGATGCAGGAGGCGTCCGTCGAGTGGAAGCTCGACGGCGCCCGCATCCAGGTGCACCGCGTCGGTGACGAGGTCCGGATCTACACCCGCAACCTCAACGACGTGACGGCCCGCCTGCCCGGCATCGTCGACCTCGCCCGGTCGTTGCCGGCCGAGAGCTTCCTGCTCGACGGCGAGGCCATCGGCGTCGGCGAGGACGAGCTGCCCCAGGTGTTCCAGGACACGATGAGCCAGTTCGGCCGCCAGGCCGACGGTGCGGGCGCCGGCCTGGCCTCCAGGTTCTTCGACATCCTGCACCTCGACGGCGAAGACCTCATCGACCGGCCGCTCCGCGATCGGCTGGCGACGCTGGAGGGGCTGGCGGGGCCCTGGCGAATCCCCGGCATCATCACCGCCGATCCCGCCGACGCGCAGCGGGTGCTCGACGAGGCCCTGGCCGCTGGGCACGAGGGCGTGATGGTCAAGGACGCCGGCTCGGCCTACGAGGCTGGGCGTCGCGGCGGCGCGTGGCGCAAGGTCAAGCCCGTCCACACGCTCGATCTCGTCGTCCTCGCCGTCGAGTGGGGCAGCGGCCGGCGACAGGGCTGGCTCTCCAACCTCCACCTCGGCGCCCGCGACCCCGAGGCGCCGGGTGAGTTCGTGATGGTGGGCAAGACGTTCAAGGGCCTCACCGACGAGCTGCTCACCTGGCAGACCGAGCGGTTCCTCGAGCTGGAGACACACCGGACGGGCCATGTCGTGTTCGTCCGGCCCGAGCTGGTGGTCGAGATCGCGCTCGACGGCGTGCAGTCCTCGACCCGCTACGCCGGCGGCGTCGCCCTGCGGTTCGCCCGCGTGCGGCGCTACCGGCCCGACAAGTCGCCGGCCGAGGCGGACACCATCGAGGCCGTCCGGGCGATGCTCCCGGGCCGCAAGGCTCAGTCGCTGCCCGACGGCTGACCGGCGGCCCATCGGCCAGACTGGCCGGCACCAGCGGCACGAGCGAGGGGCCGGCGATGGCACACGAGGTACGCGGGGTGATTGCCCGAGGCAAGGGCGAACCGGTCGAACAGGCCACGGTGGTGGTCCCCGACCCGGGGCCGGGCGAGGCGCTGGTCGCAGTCCAGGCGTGTGGGGTCTGCCACACCGACCTGCACTACCGCGAGGGCGGCATCAACGACGATTTTCCGTTCCTGCTCGGCCACGAGGCGGCCGGTCTGGTCGAGGCCGTCGGCGAGGGGGTCGAGGACGTGGCCCCGGGCGACTTCGTGGTCCTCAACTGGCGGGCGGTGTGCGGGCGCTGCCGCGCCTGCCGCAAGGGCGCACCGCACCTCTGCTTCGCCACCCACAACGCCACCCAGAAGATGACGCTCACGGACGGGACGACCCTGTCGCCGGCGCTGGGCATCGGCGCCTTCGCCGACAAGACCCTGGTGGCCGCCGGGCAGTGCACGCCGGTGGACCCGGCGGTGGCACCCGAGGTCGCCGGCCTGCTCGGATGCGGGGTCATGGCCGGCCTGGGGGCGGCCATGCTGACCGGCAACGTCCAGCGCGGCGACTCCGTGGCGGTGTTCGGCTGCGGTGGCGTCGGTGACGCCGCCATCGCCGGGGCGAAGCTGGCGGGCGCCACGACGATCGTGGCCGTCGACCTCGACGATCGAAAGCTGGAGTGGGCCCGCGGCTTCGGCGCCACGCACACCGTGAACTCGGCCCGGGAAGACCCCGTGGACGCCGTGCGCGCGGCCACGGCCGGCTTCGGCGCCGACGTGTGCATCGAGGCCGTCGGCAACGCGACGGTGCTGGAGCAGGCGTTCTACGCGCGTGACCTCGCGGGGACCGTGGTCCAGGTCGGGGTGCCCACGCCCGACATGCGTTTCCCGGACATCCCGATGATCGACTTCTTCGGACGCGGCGGCTCGCTCAAGCCCAGCTGGTACGGGGACTGCCTGCCCTCGCGGGACTTCCCGCTGCTCATCGACCTCCACCTCCAGGGTCGCCTGCCGCTCGACGAGTTCGTCAGCGACACCATCGGCCTCGACGGCATCGAGGACGCGTTCGCCCGGATGGAGCGTGGCGAGGTGCTGCGGAGCGTCGTGCTGCTCGACGACGCCGCCGCGGCAACCGACGCGTCGTGAGCATCGCCGCGCCGGCGCCCGGCCGGGCGGGCGCCGCATGGATCACGACCAGTCGGAGGACAGGTCCCGCTTCAGCGAATCGGCGAAACCGGTCAGGGCGCCCAGCAGCTCCTCGGAGCTGAAGGGCTCGCCGGCGTTGCGGACGCCCCACACGACATCGCCGTCGACATCGCGGGACTTCACCAACATCCACACCGAGATCGGCTCGTCCCCCTCGACCAGGGGCTCGTCGGTGGTGGCTGCGATCAGCTCGGCGAGCTGCTTCGGGGTCCTGCCGGTACCGGCGTCCGGCTGATCAGTGTCGGTCATGGGCACCTGCTTAGCGCAGCCGGCGACCTGGGCAGAACGCAGCAGGCGCCCGATCCTGGCGGCAAACTCCTCGTGATGATCGGGATGCCGTCGCTGGGCCAGGTGCCGCTGATCGGCAGCGCGCTCCAGCAACAGGTCCTGGGCCCGATCGTGCGCACGCTGGCGGCCGACCACCTGCCGTTCGAGCAGTACACCGATCCGCCTGGCGACCCCGGGTTGTTCGGTCCGGGGAGCATCACGTGGCGGGTCCACGCAGACCCTTCGATGCTCATCGGCGGGCTGAGCGCGCTGCTCCTGCAGACGCTCCATCCGCTCGCGATGGCCGGCATCGCCGAGCACTCGAACTACCGCGAGGATCCCCTCGGCAGGCTCGGCCGGACAGGCTCCTTCGTGACCGGCACGACCTACGGCTCCACGGAGACCGCCGAGCGCCTGATCAGGCTGATCAAGGGCATCCACCGCAAGGTGCGGGGAACCGCGCCCGACGGGCGGCCGTACTCGGCCTCGGACCCCGACCTGGTCACCTGGGTGCACGTCACCGAGGTGTTCAGCTTCCTCCGCGCCCACCAGCGCTTCGTGCCCCTTCCGGTGCGCGGTGAACTGGCCGATCGCTACTACCACGAGATGGCGACCATCGCGCAGCGGCTGGGAGCCGTCGACGTCCCGCGCACCCGTGCTGCGATGCGGGCTTACCTCCGCGCGATGCGGCCCCAGCTCGAGGCCGGCGAGCAGACGCTCGACGCGGTGCGGTTCCTGACCGGCCCGGGCCGCGATCCCCTCAACCCGCTCCTGTCGGGAGCCCACCAGGTGGTGATCCAGGCGTCCGTGGGGCTGCTGCCGGCGTGGGCGAGGGACATGCTGGGCATGCGACATCCCACGCTGGTGGACTGGGCCACGGTCCTGCCGGCGACCCACCTGCTGATGGGTGCCCTGCGCTTCGCCGGAGGGCCGTCGCCGGCGCTGGTCGAGGCCCGGCGCCGTTGCGCCGCCGAGCCGCGTGCCGACACCGCCTGAGGCCGTCAGCTGCCGGTGAAGTTGGGCTCGCGCTTCTCGAGGAAGGCGCGGGGCCCCTCCCGGGCGTCGTTCGACGACACCACCGCCATGCCGAGCTCGGACTCGCGGCCGTAGGCCTCCGGCTCGGAGACGGCGTCGGCGGCCAGCACCGACGCCTTGATGTTGCGAACGGCGAGCGGGCCGTTGCGGGCGATCCGTGCGGCGATCTCGCGGGCCCGCTCGAGGGCGCTGCCGTCGGCGACCACGTGGCCCACGAGGCCGACCTCGTACGCGCGCCGTCCCGAGATGGGCTCGCCGGTGATGAGCATCTCCATGGCGACCGTCCATGGGATCTGCCGCGGCAGCCGCACCGTCGATCCGGCCATCGGGAACAGCCCGCGCTGGACCTCGCTGACTGCGATCCGGGCACCCTCGGCGGCCACCCGCACGTCGAACGCCTGGAGGATCTCGATGCCGCCGGCGTAGCAGTAGCCCTCCACGGCGGCGATGATCGGCGTGGCCGGCCGGTGCTCCTTCAGGAAGCCCTTGTAGATGAGGCCGGGGTCGGCCCTGATGCGCTCCTCGAACTCGTTCTCCGCGGGCTTGCCCGCGATCATCGCCCCCACGAGCCGATCGAGGTCCGCACCGGCCGAGAAGTTGCCGCCGGCGCCGGTCATGATCGCCACGCGGACGCCGTCGTCGGCGTCGATCGTGTCCCAGGCGTCCGAGAGCCGGCACAGCATCTCGGCGTTGAAGGCGTTGCGCTTGTCGGGACGGTTGAGGGTCAGCGTGACCACGGAACCGTCCCGTTCCACGAGCAGCGCGGGCTGCGGCGTTTCTGACATGGCGTCAGGTTCTAGCCGAGGGTGGGCCACGAACGCTTGTTGACAGTGTCTACATTTTGGTAGACACTGTCTACATGATGTTGTCCGACCCGTCCCGGATCATGGCCGGGATCCTCCTGCTCAGCCTGATCACCGTCGAGTCCGGCGGCGCCCTCATGTTTCGCATCGTGCGGGGCCGGCAGGAGGCCACCGCTCTGCAGGCCACGTTCTTCCGCGCCGGCCACGCTCATGCCGGCGTCTTCCTGACCCTGGCGCTCGTCTCCCAGATCTTGGTCGACGCCACGGACCTGTCCGGCGTGGCGGAATGGGTCGCCCGGACCGGCGTCGCGATCGCCGCCCTGCTCATCCCCGGCGGCTTCTTCCTCTCGGTCATCCGGCCCGGCACCACGCAGCCCAACGGCCTGGTGCGGCTGATCCCCGCGGGCGCCATCGTGCTGGCGGTCGGGTTCGCGACCCTCGGCGTGGGCCTGCTGGCCGCCGGATGACCCCCGCAGCCAGGCCCGACACCCGCGCCCGCCTCCTGGGCGCCGCCCGCGAGGTGGTGGCGGCGGACGGGCTGGAGGGCCTGACCCTCCGGGCCATCGCCCGGCGGGCGGGCGTGTCGCACGGGGCGCCGCTGCGCCACTTCCCCTCCCTGGCGGCGCTCCTGGCCGCGGTCGCCGCCGACGGCTTCGCCCGCCTGGTGGCCACGATCGACGCCCACCTCGACGCCGCCGAGCGCCGCGCCGCGGCACGGGACCGCCGGCTCCTCGCCGTGCAGCGCATCGCGGTGGCGGGCGCCGGCTACCTGGACTTCGCGCGGTCTGACCCGGGCGTGTTCGCGGTGACGTTTCGGCGCGAGCTGATCGACATCAGCGATGCCGCCTACCGGGAGCAGGGCTATCGGTCGTTCCGGCAACTCGTCACGCTGGTGGAGGCCGCCCAGGCCGAGGGGTGGCACGCCGACCGGCGGGCCGACGCCCTGGCCTGCGTCCTCTGGGCGCACGTCCACGGCCTGGCGGTGCTGTCACTGCACGGAGCGTTCGAAGGCGCCGCGGGCGACGGCGCGCTGGACGACCTGCATCAGCTGTCGCTGGAGCTGTCGCTCGGGCCGGCGGCGGGCTCGGCGGCCAACCCTCGGACCAGCGACAACAGCTCGTCACCGTAGGCAGCCAGCTTCGCCGGCCCGATGCCGGGACAAGCGGCCAG
>DATFVX010000366.1:0-3726 GCA_035259985.1 Acidimicrobiales bacterium
GGTGCCCGCAGCTGCTTGGCCCAGTCGTAGACCTCGGCCGAGTCGGCCTGGGTGATCTTGCGGATGTCGCCCAGGATCGAGCGCAGGTGGCGGACGGCCTCGACGATGTTGCCGGTGCCGGCCTCGCCCTTGGAGCGGATCATGGCCGCCCCCTCGCTGATGCGCCGCAGCGCCTCCCCGAGGCTGGTGGCGCCGCACACGAACGGCACGGTGAAGGCCCACTTGTCGATGTGGTGGGCCTCGTCCGCCGGGGTCAGGACCTCGGACTCGTCGACGTAGTCGACGCCCAACGCCTGGAGGACCTGGGCCTCGACGAAGTGGCCGATGCGGGCCTTGGCCATGACCGGGATGGTGACGCCGCCGATGATGCCCTCGACCAGCTCAGGGTCGCTCATCCGAGCGACGCCACCGTCACGCCGGATGTCGGCCGGCACCCGCTCGAGGGCCATGACCGCCACGGCGCCGGCATCCTCCGCGATCTTGGCCTGGTCGGGGGTGACCACGTCCATGATGACGCCGCCCTTGAGCATCTCGGCCAGGCCGCGCTTGACCCGTACGGTGCCGGTGTCGTGGGCAGGGAGGCGGGAACCTGCTTCGCTCATGGGGCCAGTCTACGGGCGACATCCCCGCAGGTCCCCGGCCACTTACCAGACCAATTCACTGGGTTCCCCGACGTTCTGGTTGTAGCTCTGCGGCATATGACCGCACAGCTACAACCAGTTCGGGGGCTAGAGCTCCCGCAGGAGGGCGATGCGTTCCTCGAGCGGCGGGTGTGTGTCGAAGAGTTGGTTGAGGCGCGACAGCCGGCCCTCGCGCTGCGTCTGGGCCGACGGCTGCTCGATCCAGAGGTGGGCGGTGGCATGGCTGGTGGCGTGCACGACGGTGGAGTCGTCCCGCAGCTTCTCGAGGGCCGAGATGAGCCCCGGCGGGTAGCGGGTCATCTCGACGCCCGACACGTCGGCAAGCGTCTCGCGGCGCCGGCTGATGGTCCGCTGCATCACCGTCGCGATGACCGGCGACAGCAACAGCAGCGCGAAGCCGGCGATGGACAGGATCGCCAGGGGACCCTGGTTGCCGCCGTTCTGGCGGTCGAAGTCGCCGTATCGGTTGCGGCCCATGCCCCACCACAGCATGCGGATGCCGAGGTCCGCGAGTAGGGCCACGATGCCGACCATCGTGACGGCCAGCGTCGACACCAGGATGTCGTAGTTCTTGACGTGGGACAGCTCGTGGGCGAGCACCCCCTCGAGCTCGATCCGGTTCATCTTCTCGAGCAGGCCCGTGGTGACCGCCACGGCGGCGTTGCGGGGGTTGCGGCCGGTGGCGAACGCGTTGGGCGCCGGATCGTCCACCACGTAGAGGCGGGGCTTGGGCAGCCCCGACGCGATGCACAGACCCTCGACGATGTTGTGGTAACGGGCGAACTCCTCGACCGGTGCGGGCCGGGCGCGGCTCATGCGCAGCGCCACCGCATCCGACTTCCAGTAGGCGACGAAGCTGGTCCCGGCCGCGATGACCACGGCGATGACGATGCCGACCGGCCCGCCGCCGATGAGGTAGGAGAAGGCGGTCGCCACCGCGGCGACCAGGATCACGAACCCGGCGACGAGCACCCAGCTACGCCGCTTGTTGGAGGTGACCTGGTCGTACACGAAGGACCGACGGTGGGCGAGGACGCTCAGAACCGCACCTGCGTCGGCCCGCGCGACTCGTCGTCGGCCTCGAAGTACTCACGCTCGGAGAAGCGGAAGGTCCTGGCGAGGACGTTGGAGGGGAAGCTCTGGATCTTGGTGTTATAGCGGTACACCGTGTCGTTGTAGAACTGGCGCGCGTAGGCGATCCGCCCCTCGGTGCCGGTCAGCTCCTCCTGGAGCTGGGAGAAGTTCTGGTTCGCCTTGAGGTCGGGGTAGGCCTCCGACAGGGCGAACAGTGACTTGAGCGCCCCGGTGATCTGGTTCTCGGCCTCGGCCTGGTCGTGGGGGCCGCTGGCGGTCATGCCGGCGTTGCGGGCCTCGATGACCGCGTCGAGCGTTTCGCGTTCATGGGACGCGTAACCCTTCACCGTCTCCACGAGGTTGGGGATCAGGTCGTAGCGCCGCTTGAGCTGCACGTCGATCTGCGCCCAGGCGTTCTCGATGCGATTGCGCAGCGAGACGAGCCCGTTGTAGCTGAACACGGCGTAGAGCCCGACGAGCACCACGATGACGAGGATGATGATCAGGGCGAGCACGGGCGCATCCTAGGCCGGGGTCGTCGAACGCATGACGCCGGGGAGGGTGGCACCGGGAATCGTGAGCGGCCCCCGTCCGACGGTCCGTCAGCCCACGAGCCGCTGGTACCGCTCGACGTAGAGCTCGGCCAGCCGGACCATGGAGAACGACTGTGCGCGCAGCTCCGCGGCGCCGGTGAGGTCGGCGCGCAGGCGGCTGTCGTTGAGGGCCCGCGCCAGAGTCCGGCCCAGGGCGTCGCTGTCTCCCGCCGGCGTCATGAGCGCATCGACCCCGTTGGTGGCGACGTTGCAGTAGCCGTCGAGCTCGGACGCGACCACCACGGCGCCGGCGGCCATGGCCTCGAGCAGCACGACCCCGAACGACTCGCCGCGCAGCGACGGCGCGCAGAACACGTCGGCGCCGCGCATGCGCGAGGCCACGTCGGCCTCGGTGAGCCGGCCGAGCCACTCGATGCGGGGATCGCCACCGTAGGCGGCCCGGAGCGCCTCGGTCTGGGGCCCGGTGCCGCCGACCCAGACCCGGACGTCGGGCGGCAGCAGCCGCAGCGCATCGAGGAGCACGGCCAGCCCCTTGCGCTCCTCGTGCCGGCCCACGAAGAAGATCGTGGGACCCGTCGTGGGTGCCGGCGTGGCCTTGGCGAACCGCTCGACCTCGATGCCGTTGAAAAGCAGGTCGTACTCGCCGCCGAGCGCCCGCCGGGCGGTGGCCAGGGCGTCCTTGGATACCGCACAGCGCAGGTCGAGGCGGCGCGCCAGCCAGCGGACCCCGGGCACGGCGTAGGCCGCGCTGTCGCCCGCCCGGTGGAAGGTTCCGACGATCGGTGCGTTGCGGAACAGCAGCGCCGTCATGGTCGGTCCCGGGACACACGGCTCGTGCAGGTGGATGACCTCGAAGGCCTCGTCCCGCAGGGCCCTGATCGTGCGCAGCTGGGCGGCGGGGTCGGGTGCCAGCGGCGCCACCGACCCGTTGGAGGCCGTTGGCACGCTCTTGCCCAGGGGGGTCACGCCACCGTCGGGCGGCGGCCCGTCGCACGGCGCCAGCACGCGGACGTCCTCGCCGAGGCCCCGCAGGGTGCGAGCCAGGCCGAGCACCTGCCCCTGGACCCCCCCGGGCACCGTGAGGCTGTAGGGGCAGACGAGCCCGATGCGCACGTTCGTCAGGGTAGGTGGGCCGCGGGAGCGGGGCGAACGGGCGCAGTCACAGCCGGACCCGCCGCGCGCCGGGGCGGTCGCTGGGCCAGTTGGGCTGGAGGAGGTGCCACTGCTCGGGCCGACGGCGGATCAGGCCCTCGAGCTCGCCGGCCATGGCCTGGGTGATGCGGGCCACATCGTCACGGAAGGAGCCCCGGCGCTCCACCGGGATGGGCGGGCGGATGACCGCATGGTGGCGCCCCCCGCCCTGGTCGTAGACGCCGGTGGGGATCAGCGGGGCACCCGTGCGCAGGGCCAGCACGGCGGGGCCGGACGGCAGCGTCGTCGTCTCCCCGAAGAAGGTG
>DATFVX010000367.1:0-4780 GCA_035259985.1 Acidimicrobiales bacterium
GAGCCGCTACGGCGCCGCCGCCCTCGACTCCACCACCAGCCTGAGCCGGTTCCTCGGCGAGGTGGTCAACGCCCAGCTCGCGGTGCGCATCGGCGGGGCCAGGGAGCGAGTGGTCGGGCGCCTCAGCGACATCGGCGAGACCCGCCGGCGGCTGTCGCTGCGCGACCGCGTGTTCGCCGAGACCCTCAACTCGACGAACTACCACCTCGTCCACATCAGCACCGGCGCGGTGCTGCTCATCGGAGCCGCCCGCATCCGGTCCGGGGAGTTCACGGTCGGCGACATCGCGCTGTTCGTCGTCTTCCTGGGCCAGCTCACCTTCCTGCCCGCCGAGATCGGACGGGTGATCACCGAGCTCAAGCGCACCCAGGTCTCGATCGAGCGGATGCACGCGCTCATGCCCGGTGACCCCCAGGAGGCCGTCGTCGCTCCCGCGCCCGTCTACCTGCGGCGCGAGCTGCCGGCGGTCGAGCCGCCACCCGCGAGGGAAGCCCTCGAGCGGCTGGAGGTGGCGGGCCTCACCTGTCGCCATCCGGCGAGCGGGCGCGGCATCGAGGACGTTTCCTTCACCCTCGAGCGCGGCTCCTTCACGGTCGTCACCGGCCGGATCGGCTCGGGGAAGACCACGCTGCTCCACGCCCTGCTCGGGCTCCTCCCTGCCACCGGTGAGGTGCTCTGGAACGGCCGGGTCCTCGACCGGCCGGACACGTTCCTGGTGCCGCCCCGGTGCGCCTTCACGCCCCAGGTGCCGAGGCTGTTCAGCGAAGCGCTGCGCGACAACCTGCTCCTCGGCCGGCCGGACCACCCCGGCGCGGTCGGAAGCCTTGGGGGCCGCCGTGCTCGACGACGACGTCGCCGGCTTCGAGCGCGGGCTCGACACGCTCATCGGGCCCCGGGGCGTGAAGCTCTCCGGCGGGCAGGTCCAGCGCGCCGCCGCGGCGCGGATGTTCCTGGGCCAGGCTGAGCTCCTGGTGTTCGACGACCTGAGCTCGGCCCTCGACGCCACCACCGAGGCCGAGCTCTGGACCCGGCTGTTCAGCCGGCGAGACGACGTGACCTGTCTGGTCGTGTCGCACAGCGCGGCGGCGCTCGCCCGCGCCGACCAGGTCCTCACCCTGAACGGCGGCCGGCGAGGTGAGCGAGGAGGAGCGGGGTGAAGCTGGCGGCGGCCTGCTCGGGGATCCAGTGGCTGACCCCTTCGAGCACCACGAAGTCGTACGGGCCGGTGACGAGCTCCTCGGTGGCGTCGGCCGCGGCGCGGCCGATGGAGGGGTCGCGGTCGCTCCAGACGTAGAGCGTGGGGACCGGGCAGGCAGGGACGGCCACGCTGGCCTTGGCGGACATGGCGCGGTACCAGTCGACCGCGGCGATGAGGACGCCCGGGGCTGACATGTCCTCGACGTGGGCGGCGATCGAGGCTTCCGGAAGGCCGGCGTAGGCCTGGCGCAGGCCCGCGGCGCCGTCGGCCAGCAGCTGGGCCTCGGTCTGACCCCGGGGCGCCTCGCGGAAGGCGCGCATGTAGCCGGAGCGCTGGTTCTGGTCGGACGGCGTCGCCTCCCGCGCCTGGTAGGCACGGACGAACGCCAGCGGGTGGGGCGTCGAGGCGATGGTCAGCGTGCGGACCCGGTCGGGGTGGTGGCCCGCGACGGTCCACGCCACCGAGCCGCCGAAGTCGTGGCCGACCAGGTCGACCTGGTCGGTGTCGAGCGCGTCGACGATGCCGAGCACGTCGTCGACCAGATGGCCCATGGCGTAGGCCGCGGGGTCGTCGGGCCGGGCGCCGGGGGAGTAGCCGCGCTGGTCGATGGCGACGGCCCGGTGGCCCGCGGCGGCGAGGGCGTCCAGCTGCGCCGCCCAGCAGCGTGACGTCTGGGGGAACCCGTGCAGCAGCAGCACGACCGGCCCGTCCTCGGGGCCGGCCACCCGGGCCCGGAACGTCAGCCCGTTGGCGGCGATCTCGACGGTGTCCGTTCCCGTGTCGGTCATGGCCCGAGCGTAGGAGAGGCCGCCCGGCCGCGACCTAGGAGCCGTCACCGCCCCGGGGCCGCAGCGCGCGGATCGCCCGCACCGCCATGGTCACCGCCGCCAAGCTCACGCCGAGGAGGATGTAGGTCGGGCCGAGGACGCTCGCCAGGCGGCCCGCGGCCGGCCTGTGGGGCGGGAGGGCCAGGTCACGGAACAGGCCGGAGACACGCGCGGGGTAGGCGGCCGCGAGGTCGGGGACGACCAGGGCCAGGCGCAGCACGAAGAAGAAGACGAACACGATCGTGAAGGCGCCGTAGGCGATCACCGCCAGCGATACCCAGCCCGGCCACGGCAGCCGCTCTCCGGACCTGCGTGTCAGCCGGTCCCGGACATGGACGCCCACCCGGCGGATCTGGCTCGACAGGTTCGGCACGCCCAACAGATCGCTCAACAGCCAATAGCCGTCGAACTTGAAGATGGGCAGCAGCACGACGAGCCCGAGGAAGAAGATGGTGACGGCGGCCAGGAAGAAGGCCTGAACACCGGTCAGGTGATAGATCAACAGGTAGGAGGCGGCGATCAGGAATTGGAAGAAGACGCCCGCCAGATCGATGACGAGACGCTGCCGCCGCGTGAGCCGCCAGGCCGCGGTGACGTCGTTGTAGAACACGGGATAGACCAGGTAGAGCCCGAAGCCGATGTCGCGGGCCGGGGTCCCGTATCTGCTGCTGGCGCTGGCATGGCCCAGCTCGTGGGCGAACATCGAGAAGATCAGCAGCCCCAGGAGGGGCAGGAACGATCCGCCGGGGACGACGAGCTTGGCCCGCGAGGACGTGTCCGCCAGGGCGGAGATCGCCGCCGCAGCGCACAGCAGCGCCAGGGGCACCGCCACCAGGGGGCGGAGCAGCGGGGACAGCCGGCGGGACACCCGGTCCACCACCGCGACCGGCAGGAGACGCACCCGGAACCACAGGCCGAAGGGCCGGAGGCGGACCCGCTCCGTGATCCTGTCGACCTGCTGCCGCACCTGGGCGTACGCCGTCTCGACATGCTCGGCGGTCACGCGGCGACCGAGCCGCTCGGTCAGGTCACGCGCCACCTCTTCCGCCGTTGCTCCGCTGTCGATCCCGACCAGCACGAGATACGCGGTGGCGGAGAGTCGGATGCAACTTCCGTTGCGGCCCTCCACCACGTAGCTCTGCTGGCGGTCCGACGGATCGACCGTCGCCCGGCCGTACGGCAGCGCGGTGGACGTGGACAGGTTTGCGCACACGGGTCGCCCTTCCTCGACGCGTGCTGACGGGCAGACCGCGCCTGCCCGTCAGCTGCCGGAAAGTTGGACAGATCAGCTAGCTAAACAGCCGATCCGCAGATGATGTCCGGACCACTGTCGTTGAAGCAGATCACGCAGCCTTCCTGCCAAAAGATGTAGCCGCATTCGATGGCTGCGCTCATGAACTCCAAGCGGGGTTCCAGCTCTTCGACTCGCAGATCGTCGAGCGGGGACCCCGCTTCACAGACGGACGTGTTCTCCACGTGTCCTCCTTTGTCGATTGGGGTCATCGACCCCAGTGGTCTTCGAAGCCATCCGGCGCGGTGGATGCACCGAATCATCGACATGGAGACCCGACGCAGACTCCCGGCCTTCGCGGCGATCGCCGCCATCGCGGTCGTGGCGGTCGCGGCGGCGTGCAGCCAGCCCCCGCCGCAGTCGTTGCAGGCGGACACGGCCAGCTACCACGTCCAGCTCGACCTCGACGCCGCGTCACTCGGGCGGCGCACCGCCACCATCGAGATCACCGACGCCCAGGGCGATCCGGTCGATGCCGACCAGGTCGTCGTCACCCCGGTCATGACCGAGATGGGCATGACCCGGCCCGCCCTCGTCGCCGACGAGCTCGAGCCCGGCCACTACCGGGCGACCGGGGAGCTGTTCAGCATGCTCGGGGAGTGGACCCTCACCGTGCGCGTCGAAGCGGCCGGCACCGACGACGAGGCGACCTTCACGGTCAAGGCCGACCCCTGAGCACCGCGTGTCGAGAACGCATCGTCGGCTACGACTGAGGGGCATGACCAAGCAAGCAGTCCGCGTCCAGCAGATCTCCGTCTCCCTCGACGGTTTCGCCACCGGTGAGGGTCAGAGCCTCGAGACACCATTCGGTCACGCCGGCGAAAGGCTGCACCAGTGGATGTTCAACACCCGGTGGTGGCATGAAAGGGTCGGCGAGCCCGGCGGTGGGGGCGGCGTCGACGACGCCTTCCTGCGGCTGTTCGCTCCCGGGATCGGCGCCGAGATCATGGGGGCCGGGAAGTTCGGCCCACCCGGATGGCACGACGACCCGGATTGGAAGGGCTGGTGGGGCCCGAACCCGCCGTTCCACACCCCGACCTTCATCCTCACCCATCACCCCCACCCGTCGATCGAGATGGAGGGCGGCACGACGTTCCACTTCATCGACGCTTCGCCGGCCGAGGCGGCCGAGCAGGCCCGCGAGGCTGCGGGCGGCCAGGACGTACGCCTCGGCGGTGGTCCCACCATGATCCGCGAGTTCCTGTCGGCCGGGCTCGTGGACCACATGCACGTCGCGGTGGTCCCGCTCCTGCTCGGCCGCGGGGTGCGCCTCTGGGACGGACAGGAGGGACTCGAGAACGACTACGAGATCGAGGCCACGTCCTCGCCCAGCGGCGTCACGCATGTGACCTTCACCCGTTCGGGGTGAACCGAGCGGACCGAGCGGACCACGCCGGCTCGGCCCGTGGGATAGAACGGAGGCCCATGCGAGCCGACCGCCGCCACCGAGTCCCCGCCCTCGTC
>DATFVX010000368.1:0-9837 GCA_035259985.1 Acidimicrobiales bacterium
CCGGCGCGTCATCACCCTGGGGAGTCCGTTTCGCATGCGACCGGGCGACCGCAGCAGTGCCTCCCGCCTGTTCGGCTGGCTCAACCCGGGTCCCGGCATGCGCCACCCCAGGGCGCTCGACGAGCCCCTGCCGGTGCCGTCGACCGCGATCTACACCCGCACCGACGGCGTGGCCCGCTGGCACCTGTGCATCGAGGCCGAAGGACCTCAGGCAGAGAACATCGAGGTCAGGGGGAGCCACTGCGGGCTCGGCCACAACCCCGCCGTCGTCCTGGCGATCGCGGACCGGCTGGCGCAGCCGGAGGGGACCTTCCGGCGCTTCCGGCCCCCGCGGGCGACGGCGGCGCTGTACCCCGCACCGACGTGGTGGCGCGGCAGCGAGGAGGAAGGCGCGGCCTAAGTGCCTGCGCGAATCGACACGTCGCCTGGTCACCGCGCTCGCTGGCGGCGATTGCCCTGCCCCGTGGGTCTGGCCGCGCGCTTCGCCCCCTTGCGGCGTGCGCCGTCGTTGCGGTGCCCGTTGGTGGGCAGGAGCTCGGTCAGGCCGTGGGAGATGCCGTCGACGAGGACGTCGATGTCCGGGACGCAGTCGAAGTCACCGGTCGCACCGAAGACGAGCTCGCCGTCGTAGGAGAAGATGGCCACGCCCACGCGCAGGGGGGCAGCGAGCGGCACGTACGGGCACGCCCTCAGCATCCGGCGCCCACACAGGTACAGCGGAAACTGCGGGCCGGGCACGTTGGTCGTGACCGTGTCGAGCTGGCCCATGCGCCGCGCCGCCCGGGTGGCGACGCGGGTGCCGAGCGTGAGCAGCATCGGCGGAGCGAACCCCGACAGCGACGTCAATGCCTCGCCGGCAACTGCCTGCTTGGACTGCTTGAGGTCGTCGAGCTGCTTGGCGATCGCGGCAAGGCGTTCGACGGGGTCGTCGACGCCGACCGGCAGCTCGGCGAACATCGCCGAGACGCGGTTCTCCATCGTGCCGTCGCCTTGTGCGGGCCCCGACCCGGAGCGGGCACGCACCGACACCGGCACGAGGGTCCGGATCACCCGCCCGTCGGTGGCCTCGCCGCGCGAGCGCAGCAGGTCGCGGAAGCCGCGGGTGATCAGCGCGAGGACGACGTCGTTGACCGTGCCGCCGTGGGCGGCCCGGATGCGCTTGACGTCCGCCAGGTCGGCGGCGGTCCAGGCGTAGCGGCGATGGGGGCCGATGGGGCCGTCGAGGCTGGTCGGCGGGGTCGGCTTGACGATCCTCGACAGCGCGACCGAGCCGGTCGCCAGCTCGCGTACGGCGTCGAGGGCGTACCGCGGGCGCCGGACGACGGACCCCGCCGCCCGCACCTGCTCGTAAGGGCTGGTCAGCAGGTCGACCACGGCGTCCCGGGCCAGCCGGACCGGGCTCGGCTCGGGCCTCGGCTGCCATCCGTCATCGACCGGCTCGGGTATCTCGGGTGACAGGTTGAGAATGACCGCCAGCAGTTCGGCGCCGGACACGCCGTCCACGAGGCAGTGGTGGACCTTCGAGATCATCGCCCAGCGGCCGTCCTCCAGCCCCTCGGCCATCCAGATCTCCCACAGCGGCTTGGAGCGGTCGAGCCGCTGCGACATGACCCTGCCGACGAGCCGGCGCAGCTCCGCGTCACCCCCCGGCTCCGGCAGGGCCGTGTGGCGGACGTGATATTCGATGTTGAAGTGCGGGTCGTCGACCCACACCGGGCGGCCGAGCGACAGCGGGACCATCGCCACCTTCTGGCGGTAGCGCGGCACGAGTGCCAGCCGGCCACCGATCGTGCTCGTCAGCTGATCGTATGTGGGCGGCGGGCCCTCGAAGATCCCGACCGAACCGATGTGCATGTGGTTCACGTCGTCCTCGATGTGGAGGAACGACGCGTCCAGGGGGCTCAAGCGATCCATGGGCGTGACCTCCTTATCGGGGGAAGGTGCTTACCTTCCTGGCGCCATCCAATCAGCCGTTTTGGGTCGTGTCATCCGGATCGGAGACGCCGGTCCAATGCGGCGGCCTCGATGTCCAGGCGCCGCAGCAGCCCGGGGACGATGCGGCGCTCGGCCGTGCCGCCGACGACGGGCACCGCCACCACCAGGTCGCCGCCCACCGTGCGACGCGTGCCGCCGTTGTCGGGCTTCAGCGCCACGTCGGCTTGGCCGTGGAGGCGGCTGGGATCGGCCTCGGCCTCGAACGTCAGCCGCCCGGCGCCGCTACCCGGATCGAGGCGCAGCTCCTGCACCCATGTGAGCCGCCGGTTGCCGAGGAGCCGGCGGGCCAGCGGGTCGAGGTGGCCGACGAAGTCGTAGCGCAGGCGCAGCACGGTCTCGGCCCGGTCGGTCCGGGCGTCGACATCGAGCAGCTTCATGTCCGGCAGCTGGAGATCCCGGTGGAACGCCGGGTCGGTCAGGCCGGCGATGACCGCGTCGACCGGTGCGGCGAATCGATGCTCGACGGTGAAGTGCACGTCAGTCGGCCGGGCGGATGTCCAGCCCGAAGAGCTCCTCGAACCGGGCGTAGTAGGCGTCGTCGTCGGCCGCCGCGCCGAGCCCGACCCAGTCGGCGTCGGCCATGCGCTCGCGTCCCTGGATGAGCTCCGCCGCGCCCCACGAGGTGACGTAGCGGAGCCGGGGCTCGTCGGTCGTGACGGCGTGGTGGATCACCTCGGCGACCTCGAACGGGTCGGTGGCGTTGGGGATCCCCGTGGCGTACATCTGGAACATCCGCTGGTACGGGGCCTCGTACGCCCGGGTGCTGTTGGGGTACTCGACGCTCTTGGCGAAGATGGCCGACTTGGTGATGCCTGGCTCCACGATCACGACCCGTATGCCGAACGGCGCCAGCTCCTGGGCCATGCCCTCGCTGATGCCTTCGAGCGCCCATTTCGACGCGACGTACGGCGACTGGGCCAGCGCCCCCACCCGTCCGGCCACCGACGTGATGTTGACGATGGCGCCGCTGCCCCGCTCGCGCATGCCGGGCAGCACCGCCTGCGAGCAGCGCACGGCGCCACAGAGGTTGACGTTCATGACGTCGAGGTAGTCGGCGGGCTGCGTCTCCTCGACGACCCCGTTGCCGCCGACGCCGGCGTTGTTCACGAGCACGTCGACCCGTCCGGCGCGGTCGTGGATCTCCTCGAAGCCCCGACGCACCGACTCGTCGTCGGCGACGTCGAGCTCGACCAGCTCAACGTCGACGCCGCGCTCTGCGGCCATCGTGCCGAGCTTGGTCGCCCGGCTGCGGTCCCGCACGGTGCCGATCACGGAGTAGCCCTCGGCGGCGAGATGGATGGCTGTGGCGCGGCCGATCCCCGAGTTCGCGCCGGTCACGACCGCTACCGAGGCCATGCGCCCGACACTAACGGCCCGCTCCCGGGCCGGTAGCCCGTTCTGGTTGTAGTCGTGCGGCGTATGAACGCACAGCTACAACCAGTTGCCCGGGGGGAGGTAATGTGGACAGCTGGGCATTACCCCCATACTGTCGGGTCCGTGACCGCACTGCTGGCCCCGCCCTGGACCTCGACGCTCGACACCGAGGGGGAGGAGTTCGGGCGCAACCGCGCCGACATGCTCGAGCAGCTGGCCGTGATCGAGGACCTGCTCGACGAGGGCAACGCCGGTGGGGGGCCGGCCGCGGTCGAGCGCATGCGGTCGCGGGGGAAGCTGCCCATCCGGGAACGGATCGCCAACGCGCTCGATCCCGACAGCCCGTTCCTGGAGATCAGCCCCCTCGCCGGCTACGGCTCGGACTACACCGTCGGCGGCGGCATGGTCGTGGGCATCGGCGTGATCGCGGGCGTCGAGTGCGTGGTGATGGGCAACGACCCCTCGGTCCTCGGGGGCGCGCTCACGCCGTACGCCATCAAGAAGTGGATGCGCGCCATCGAGATCGCACGCGACAACGGGATCCCCTACGTCAGCTTCGTCGAGTCCGCCGGCGCGGACCTGCGAGTGGAGACCGGTGGGGGCGGCGGCGAGAGCCGCCGGCGCCGGGCCCAGACCGAGCACTTCGCGGAGAGCGGCCGTGCGTTCTACGAGATGATCGAGCTGTCCAAGCTCGGCATCCCCACCGTGTGCGTCGTGTTCGGATCGTCGACCGCGGGTGGGGCCTACCAGCCCGGCCTGTCGGACTACGTGATCGTGATCGAGGAGCGCTCCAAGATCTTCCTGGCGGGCCCGCCCCTGGTGAAGATGGCTACCGGCGAGGAGAGCGACGACGAGACGCTCGGCGGCGCCCAGCTCCACGCCGGAGTCTCCGGCCTCGGCGACTACCTGGCCACCGACGAGATGGACGCCATCCGCCAGTGCCGGGAGGTGGTCTCCCACCTCAACTGGCGCAAGGCCGGGCCGCCGCCCGCGCCCTCGGTCGACGAGCCGGTGTACGACCCCGACGAGCTGCTCGGCCTCGTCAGCCGTGACCTCCGCCAGCCGGTGGACGTGCGCGACGTGATCGCCCGGGTGGCCGACGGCTCGCGCTTCGAGGAGTTCAAGGGCCGCTACGGCGCGACGGTCGTGTGTGGCTGGGCGTCCATCCACGGCTACCCGGTGGGCGTCCTCGGCAACAACGGCGTCATCTACCCCGAGGGCGCCGAGAAGGCGGCGCACTTCATCCAGCTCTGCAACCAGACCGACGTCCCGCTGCTGTTCCTCCAGAACATCACCGGCTACATGGTGGGCCGCGACTTCGAGGCCGGGGGCATCGTCAAGAAGGGCTCGCAGATGATCAACGCCGTCACCAACTCGACGGTCCCGCACCTGACGGTGATCATCGGCTCCTCGTACGGCGCCGGCACGTACGGCATGTCGGGGCGGGCCTTCGGCAACCGGTTCACGTTCCTGTGGCCGACCGCCAAGATCGCAGTCATGGGCCCCAAACAGATCGCCGGGGTCATGTCGCAGGTGCGCCGCGCGCAGGCGGCGCGCAAGGGCACCGAGTTCGACGAGGACGAGGACGCCAGGGTCGTCGCCGCCGTCGAGGCGATCCAGGAGAAGGGCTCGCTGGCCCTCGTGGCCACCGGCGCCGTCAGCGACGACGGCATCATCGACCCGCGGGACACCCGCACCGTCCTCGGCATGTGCCTGTCGGTGGTCCGCAACCGCCCGATCGCGGGCGCGTCCGGCTACGGGGTGTTCCGCCTGTGAGCCGGCTACAGCGGATCCGAGATACCCGAGGTCATAGGTTCCGGACGCCGGAACCCATTGCCTCGCCACCACCCAGGGTCGGGGTCGTCTGATGCAACGCCAGATCACCGGGCTCCTGGTCGCCAACCGCGGGGAGATCGCCCGCCGGGTCTTTCGCACGGCGCGGTCGATGGGGATGCGGTGCGTCGCGGTCTACGCCGACGCCGACGCCACGGCACCCTTCGTCGCCGACGCCGACGAGGCGGTCCGGCTGCCCGGCGGATACCTCGACGGGCCGGAGATCGTCGCCGCGGCGCTGGCGACCCATGCGGACGCCATCCACCCCGGCTACGGCTTCCTGGCGGAGAACGCCGCCTTCGCCGCTGCGGTCGCAGACGGCGGGCTGGCGTGGGTCGGGCCGCCGCCCGATGTGATCGCGGCGATGGGGGACAAGCTGGCCGCGAAGCGCGCCGCCGCCGACGCAGGCCTCCCCACGCTGCCGTCGTCGGACGACCCCACGGCCGGCGACGACGTCGGGTACCCGCTGGTCGTCAAGGCGGCCGCCGGGGGCGGCGGCAAGGGCATGCGGATCGTGGGCGGACCCGACGAGCTGGCGGAGGCGGTGGCCGCAGCGCGGCGGGAGGCGGCGAGCGCGTTCGGCGACGACCGGGTGTTCCTGGAGCGCTACCTGCCCCGCGTCCGCCACGTCGAGATCCAGATCCTCGGCGACACCCACGGCGGCCTGGTGCACCTCGGCGAGCGCGAGTGCTCGATCCAGCGCCGCCACCAGAAGATCATCGAGGAGTCGCCTTCGCCGATCGTCGACCCCGAGCTGCGGGCGGCGATGGGCGATGCCGCGCTGCGATTGGCCCGGGCCCTCGGCTACGTCTCGGCGGGCACGGTCGAGTTCCTGGTCGACGACGCCACCCACGAGTTCTTCTTCCTCGAGGTGAACACCCGGCTCCAGGTCGAGCACCCGGTGACCGAGGAGGTGACCGGCATCGACCTCGTCCGCGAGCAGCTTCGCGTCGCCGCCGGTGAGCCGCTCGGCTACGACCAGGAGGCGATCACGTTCCGCGGCCACGCCGTCGAGGCCCGCCTCTACGCCGAGGATCCCGCGGCGGGGTTCCTGCCGGCCACCGGCACGCTCGCCGCCTTCACCCCGGCGACCGAGCCGGAGGTCCGCTGGGACTCCGGCGTCGAGGCGGGATCGGTGGTGGGCGTCGACTTCGACCCGATGCTCGCCAAGGTGGTCGCCCACGCGCCGACCCGGGGCGAGGCGGCGGCGCGCCTGGCCCGCGCGCTGGAGCGCCTCCACCTCGGCGGCGTGACGACCAACCGCGAGTTCCTGGCCGCAGCCCTCCGGCATCGGGCCTTCCTCGCCGGCGAGACGACCACCGACTTCATCGACCGCGTCGGCCCGCGCGCCGCGCTGGACCTGCCGGACGACGAGGTCGCACGCGTCGCCGCCCTGGCGGCGCTGTGGCTGCAGGGGGACAACCGGGCGCACGCGCCGGTGCTGGCGTCGGTGCCCAGCGGCTGGCGCAACGCGCGGCTCCCGGCCCAGAGCGTCACGCTGGCACACGGCGACCGCACGGTCACCGTCCGCTACCGGGCCCGGCGCGACGGCTCGTTCGCACTCGGTGACGGCAACGGCGACGGCAACGGCAGCGCCGGCACCGCCGACGGCGACGGCGGCCGCTCGGCCCGGGTCCATCGATGGACGCCCACGGCGATCGACGCCGAGATCGACGGCCGGCGCTCCAGGGCTCTGGTCACCCGCGACGGCGAGCGGCTCTACGTGCAGGCGCCGGGCGGCACGGTGGCGTTCGACGTCGTCCCCCGCTTCGTGGCGCCCGGCGCCGCGGCGGCGACCAGCGGCGGACTGGTGGCGCCCATGCCTGGCATCGTGCTCGATGTCCGGTGCGCCCCCGGCGACGTGGTCGACGCGCGGCAGACGCTGGTCGTGCTCGAGGCGATGAAGATGGAGCACCACGTCCGAGCCCCCGCCGGCGGCGTCGTGGCCGAGGTGCGGGTGGCCAAGGGCGAGCACGTCCAGAACGGGGCGGTCCTGCTCGTCCTCGATCCGGTCGGCGACGGGGAACGGGAGCGCGCCCGATGAAGGATCCGATCCGCATCGCCAACTGCTCCGGGTTCTACGGCGACCGCCTCTCGGCCGCCCGGGAGATGGTCGAGGGCGGGCCCATCGACGTGCTCACCGGCGACTGGCTCGCAGAGCTGACCATGCTCATCCTCGCCCGCACCCGCGCCAGCCGGGGGCCCGGGAGCGGCTACGCCCGCAGCTTCGTCGTCCAGGTGGAGCAGGTGATGGGCGCCTGCCTGGACCGCGGGATCAAGGTCGTGTCGAACGCCGGCGGGCTCGACCCGGCCGGGTGCGCCGAGGCGGTCAGCGAGGTCGCCGACCGGTTGGGCCTCGCGCCCACGATCGCGTACGTCGACGGCGACGACCTCCTGCCGCGGCTGGCAGAGCTCACCGAGGCCGGGGTCGACCTCGCCCACCTCGACACCGGCGAGCCGGTGGGGGACACGTCCCGGTTCGTCAGCGCCAACGCCTACCTCGGGTGCTGGGGCGTCGTCGAGGCCTTGGGGCGGGGCGCCGACATCGTCGTGACGGGCCGGACGACCGACGCCGCGGTGGTCTGCGGGCCGGCGGCGTGGCACCACGGCTGGGCCCGCGACGAGTGGGACGCCCTGGCCGGCGCCGTCGTCGCCGGCCACGTCATTGAATGCGGGACACAGGCGACCGGCGGCAACTACTCGTTCTTCACCGAGGTGGCGGGGATGACCCGGGTGGGCTTCCCCTGGGCCGAGATCGCCGCCGACGGGTCCTCGGTGATCGGCAAGCACGAGGGCACCGGGGGAGAGGTGTCGGTCGGGACGGTCACGTCGCAACTCCTCTACGAGATCGCGGGCCCGGCGTACCTCGGTCCCGACGTCACGGCCAGGTTCGACACCATCCGGCTCGAGGCCGACGGGCCCGACCGCGTCCGCCTCCACGGCGTGCGGGGCGAGCCGCCGCCGCCGACGCTCAAGGTCGCGATGAACGAGCTGGGTGGCTACCGCAACGACATCGCCGTCGCCCTCACCGGACTCGACATCGAGGCCAAGGCCCAGCTCGTGGAGGACGCCTTCTGGGAGGCGTGCCCGTACAAGCCGGACGACTTCGGCAGCGTCGCCACCCGGGTGGTACGCACCGACAAGGCCGATCCGGCCACCAACGAGGAAGCCGTCGCCGCGTGGCGGCTGACGCTCAAGGACACCGACGAGCGCAAGGTGGGGCGCGCAGTGTCCAACGCCATGGTCGAGCTCGGGCTTGCGACCATCCCGGGCTTCTTCGGCCTCTCGGGCGGCCCGCGTGAGGCTCGGCCGTACGGCGTGTTCCGGCCGGCGCTGGTCCCCGCCGAGCTCGTGCCACAGCACGTGGTGGTCATGACGACGGGCCACCGCACCGTCGTCGATTCCACTGCACCCGCCGGCGTCACTCGGGCGGTCGACGTGGCCCCCGCCCCCGGGCCCCAAGCCGTCACTCCCGGCGGCCCGACGGTGCGGGCGCCGCTCGGCCGGGTCGTCGGCGCCCGCTCGGGCGACAAGGCCGGCAACGCCAACCTCGGGGTCTTCGCCCGCAGCGACGAGTCGTGGGCGTGGCTGGACGGGTTCCTCACCGTCGGCCGGCTGCGCGAGCTGCTCCCCGAGACGGCCGAGCTCGCAGTCGACCGCCACCGGCTCCCGAACCTCCGCGCCCTCAACTTCGTGATCCATGGCCTCCTCCAGGAGGGCGTGGCGGCCTCGACCCGCCAGGACGCCCAGGCCAAGAGCCTGGGCGAGTGGCTCCGGGCGCGGCTGGTCGACCTGCCCGCCGCACTCGTCCCCGATTCCGCATGAGCGCCGTCGTCGTCGATGACATGCGGCGGCGGCTCGCGGCCGTCCGCCGTCCGCGGCCGATCATGGGTCGGGACCGCGAGCGCGGGCTGACCGAGCGCCAGCGGGAGCTCCTCGACCAGATGGAGCGCCTGATCGCGGGTGGCTTCGCCACGCTGACGATGGCGGAGCTGGCGGCCCGCCTCAACTGCTCGCTGCGCACGCTCTACGCCCTGGCCCCCAGCCGGGACGAGCTGGTGCTGATCGTCGTCGACCGCAGCCTCTGGCGCGTCGGCCGGGCGGCGCGTGACGCCGTCCACGAGGACCTGGCACCGCTCGACGCGGTGCGCGCCTACCTGCAGGCGGCGACGGTGGCGGTCAGCGGCTGGACCGAGGCGTTCGCCCGCGACCTGGCGGCGGTCCCCGCCGCCCAGGAGCTCGAGGAGGGCCACAACGAGTACCTGTTCGACGTGACGCGCACGCTGCTCGACCTCGCGGCCGAGCGGGGTGACATCGCCGATGTCGACACCGCCGCGGTCGCACGGGTGCTCGCCGGCCTCGGCCGGTTCTTATCGCGCCCCCGGGTGATCTCCGGCCTGGGGTCGTCACCCAAGGAGGCCGCCGACCAGGTCGTCGACCTGGTGCTGCGGGGCCTGCGCAGCCGTGCGGGGGAGGCGAGGACAACGGGAGGATGACCAGATGACCGATGTGCAGCAGGTGGCGGCCGACCTGCGCGACGAGCAGGACACCCTCGATGCGATCGTGGCCGGCCTGACCGCCGAGCAGTGGCGGCTGCCGACCCCGAGCCCCGGGTGGACGGTTGCAGACCAGATC
>DATFVX010000369.1:0-4375 GCA_035259985.1 Acidimicrobiales bacterium
TTGGTGACGTTGAACCGGCCCGCCAGCGCCAGCCGGACGGGCTCGCCCCGCCAGCGGAACGACGCGCCGGCGGGCGACAGGGTCAGGTCCTCCGCGTCGCCCAGCGAATAGGCGGTCGCCGTCACGCCCGATCGCGGCCCGCCCAGGCGGGCGAGCAGCTCCCGGCCCCGCGGGTCGTCCGAGCAGATGACGGCCCGATCGGTGAACGCGGGCGTGAACAGGGCGGCCTTGGCTTCGAAGTACTCGTCCATCGTGTGGTGGAAGTCGAGATGGTCCTGCGACAAGTTGGTGAACACTGCGACGGCGAAGCGGGTGCCGTCGACCCGGTGCAGGGCCAAGCCGTGTGACGACACCTCCATTGCCACGGCTCCCCGGCCGGCTACCGGTTCCCGGTCGACCCCAGCTCCCGAGCTCCCCCGATCCCGCTCGGCCGCCAGCAGGGCCTGCAGGTCGGTGGCCTCGGGCGTCGTCCGGGCACCCGACAGCGTGCCAATGATCGCGCACGTCGGGGCGCCGGATGCTCGCAGCACCGGGCAGAGCAGGTGCGTCACCGTGGTCTTGCCCGACGTCCCGGTCACGCCCACCAGGATGAGGTCGTGCGAGGGGTTGCCCCAGAACGCGGCGGCCAGAGGGCCCATCGCCCGGCGGACGTCGGGCACCACGACCTGCGGCACCGCGAGCGACAGCACGTGGTCCACCACCAGCGCGGCGGCGCCCGCGGCGACGGCGGCCGCAGCGAGGTCGTGGCCGTCGGCCCGTGAGCCCCGGACACAGCAGTACAGCGCACCGGGGATCACGGCGCGCGTGTCGTGCACCACGGCGCGCAGGTCGGGGTCGCCGTCGGCGCCCCCGCGCTGCGCGGCGGGGTACGCGGCGATCAATTGCCCGAGCAACACGGGGGTAGTGCCTACCCCACTAGCCGCCGCGGGGGGGAACGGAGGTGGTGCTCGCGGCGGGCTGCCGCCCCGCGGGCGCAGCCGCACCGGGGGCCGTCGTGGTCGTCGCGGTCGCGGGCACGCTCGTCGTGGTGGTCGGCACGGTGGTCGGCACGGTCGTCGTGGTCGTGGGCTCGGCGACCGGCTCGGCCCGGACCTTCGAGTCCTCCGGGGTGGGCTGCCTCGCGGCTGCCCCGGCGCCCGCCGGCGGCGGGATCCGCATCGTCCGCAGCGCCTGGCGCCCGATCTTGGCGAACGCAGGCGCAGCCACGTCCGCCGCGTAGGGGGACGTCGTGGGCTCGTCGATCACGACGATGATCGACACCCTGGGATTGCCGGCGGGGATGAACCCGGCGAAGGTGGAGACGTAGTGGTACCTGCCCCGGGCGTCCCGGTAGCCGCCACCCGGCTGGGGCTTGCGGGCGGTGCCCGTCTTTCCGGCGGCGTCGTAGCCATCGATCGCCGCCGCCTTGCCCGTCCCCGAGGTCACGGCCTGGGCGAGCATGGCCCGCACGTATGCCGCCGTGGTCGGCGACACCACCCGGCGCCCCTCGCCCGGCGGCGCCGCGTGCCGCTCGCCGTCGGCGTCGAACGTGGCCTTCAGGAGCGTCGGCGGCACGGCGACGCCGTCGTTGGCGATCGTGTTGTAGGCGATGAGCATCTGCATGGCGGTGACGGAGATCCCCTGGCCGATCGGGACCGACCCGATCGAGGTGCCTGACCAGTTGTCGCGATCGAGCAGGATCCCGGGCTCCTCGTGCGGCAACCCGAGCTTGGTGACCTGCCCGAACCCGAACCGGCGAAGGTACTCGTCCAGGCGCTCCATCCCCACCCGCTGGGCGATCTCGATCGTCCCGATGTTCGACGACTGCGCCAGGATCTGGCTGGCGGTCATCCGGGACGGGTGCGAGTGGGCGTCGGTGTACACGTGGTCCGCGACCCGCAGCGTGTCGGGTACCTCCAGCTCCGTGTCCGGCGCCACCAGCCCCTCCTCGAGGCCCGCCGACATGGTGATGACCTTGTTGACCGATCCCGGCTCGAAGTTCTGCGTCACCGCCAGGTTGTTGCCGGTGTTGGCGACGGCGTGCGTCCCCGGGTCGGCCTCCACGTTGGCCAGCGCGAGGACCTCGCCGGTGCGGGGGTCCATCACCGCGGCCCAGCCCGCCCGGGCACCGACGGCCCGCACCTGGTCGGCGAGGATGCCCTCGGTGGCGTACTGCAGGCTGCGGTCGATCGTCAGCACGATGTCGTCGCCGGGCTCGGCCGGGTCGATGAGGTGTCGCCCACCGGGAATCGTGCGTCCCTCGAGGTCCCGCTCGACCATGTACTCGCCCGGATCGCCGGAGAGCTCGTCGTCGTAGCGCAACTCCAGCCCGGACACGCCGACGTTGTCGAGGTCGACGCTGCCGAGCAGGGCGCGGGCCATGTCGCCCGCCGGCAGCAGCCTCGCCGACTCGTCGAACACGAGCACGCCGGGGATGTCGAGGTCCTTCACCCCCTTGGCCACGTCGTCGTCGACCTGCCGCGCCAGGTACACGAAGTGGGTGTCGGAGGCGAGCTTGGTCGCCACGTCCTTCGCCGGGAGCTTCAGCGCCCGCGCCAGGCGACGGGCCGCGACCGCGCGGTCGCTGATCACGCTCGGGTCGGCGCCCACGCTCTTGGCCGGCGTCGACAGCGCCAGGTCCTGGCCGTTGCGATCGAAGATCGTGCCCCGCGCCGCCGGCAGGGCGATGGGCTGCGTCCGCTGGTCCTCGCCGTAGGCGACGTACTGCCGGGCGCCGATGGTCTGGACGTAGCCGAGGCGCAGCACCACGACTCCGAACAGGAGCCCGAGCACGAGCAGGAGGATCAGCGAGCGGTGGCGGGGATCTCCGGGCCGGAGCAGGCGAGGCCCGCGGCTGGCTCGCCTCCCCCGACCCGGAGGTGGGATCCGCTCCTCCGGCCCGAATGGCCGTGGCAGCGGACGATCTGTCTCGTCCCAGCGGTGGCTCGTGCGCGCCCGACCCGGTGTCCTCGGGCGGTCATATCCCGGGTGGCTGCGGCCTGAGCGCGTGTCGGTACCACTCGGACTCACCCCGTTGGCTCCAGGTAGGGCTTGACCCGGGCGGCGCTGGTGTCCGGCGACTCCGCGGGCGGGTCGTCGGGCAGGTCGTCGTTGGGGGCCGGCTCATCCGGCGAGAGCCAGACCGGATCGCCGCCGGGGACCATGCCCAGCTGGTCGGTGGCCTCGCTCAGGATGCGCTGCGGCGCCTCCAGCTCGGCGACGTCGCGGCGCAGCTCCTCGTAGCGCGCCTGCTCCGCGGCCACCTGCTGGTCGAGGTCGTCGACCTTGGCCTGGCCCCCGATGAGCAGCGCGTGGCTCACGGCCACACAGAACAGGCCGGCGAACAGCAGCACGGTCAGGATCACGCCCATGCGCGGGCTGAGCCGGAGCGCCGGCCGGGCCCGCCGGTTGGGGGGAACGACCCGCAGGTGCCGGTCGCTGCGGCCGCTGCGGTCGCCGCGGTCGCGGCCCGGGAGCGGACCGGTCCTGCCGTTGGGGAGCTGAACGACGCGTGCGGTCGCCATCACGCCACCTCCTGGAGCCCGAGCTTCTCGACGGCCCGTAGCCGGGCGGCCTCCGCCCGGGGGTTGGCCTCGACCTCGTCGGCGGGCGGCCGCCACGCCCCCCGGCGCAGGAGCCTCACGGTGGGGCGGACGTCGGGCGGCGTGGGCAGGTGCGAGGGCCCGGTCCAGCCGCCGGTGGCGGCCCGCCGGAACCGCTCCTTGACGATGCGGTCCTCACCCGAGTGGTACGCCAGGGCCACGCAGCGGCCGCCAGGGACCAGCAGGTCGATGGCGTCGTCGAGGCTCGCGGGCAGGATCGCCAGCTCGTCGTTGACCGCGATGCGAATGGCCTGGAACGTCCGGCGGGCCGGGTGTCCACCCCGGCGACGCGCGGGTGCCGGCACCGCGTCCCGCACCACGTCGGCGAGCTGCTCCGTGGACGTGATCGGGCGCGCCGCCACGATGGCGGCCGCGATCCGGCGCGCGAAGCGCTCGTCGCTGTAGGCGTGCAGCAGGCGGACCAGCTCCGACTCCGGGGCGCCGTTGACGAGGTCGGCCGCGCTCACCGGCCGGCCCGGATCCATGCGCATGTCCAGCGGGCCCGGCGCCCGGTAGCTGAAGCCCCGCTCGGGCCGGTCGAACTGGGGCGAGCTGACGCCCAGGTCGAACAGCGCCCCGCAGGCGGACCCGTGGCCGAGCTCGCCGAGCACCGCCCGCAGCTCGTCGAACCGGCTGTGCCGCACCGTCGCACGCCGGCCGAACCGCCGCAGGCGCTCGGTGGCGGCGTCGATGGCCTCGGGGTCCTGGTCGAGGCCCACGACCGAGAGGTGGGGGTGCGCGTCGAGCAACGCCTCGGCGTGGCCACCGCCGCCCACGGTGGCGTCGACCACGAC
>DATFVX010000370.1:0-15549 GCA_035259985.1 Acidimicrobiales bacterium
CGGGCGCTGTGACCACGCCCACCGCGGGTCCCGCGCCCTGCTCGGGCAAGCCCTGCAGAGCGCGGGCTCGTCCGTCACACACATCGACGGCGGTGCGGCTGACGAGGGGGACATCGCCGAGGCGATGGCACGCCACCTGCCGACGTGGTCGCAGGGCCGCCCGGTGCTCGTCGTGCTCGACGACCTCCATGTGGCCGACGCCGAAACCCTCGAAGCCGTCGCCGATCTCGCCGGCTGGTGCCGGGCCGCGCCCATGCTCGTGATCGCGACCTTCCGCAGCGACGCGGCGCATCCGACCCCTGCCGCGCCACGGGGCAGCAAGGCATCGCAGCTGGCGCTCGGCCCACTGGCCAGCGATGCGGTCGGGCACATCTGCGAGTTGTACGCCACCGAGCCCTGGTCGGCCGACGACATCGACCGGGTCCACGAACTCACCGGCGGCGTCCCCTTGCTCGTCCACGAGCAGGCCAGCGAGTGGGCCCGGGAGCGCGCCGGCCGCCGCATGGCCGAGGCCACCGACCGCGTCGCCGCCTCCCGCCGCCGCCTGCTCGCGTCGCGCGGCGAGGTGGCCGACGGTGTCGAGGGCATCCAGCAACTGCTGGAGCAACGCCGCGCCCAGCTCGCCGGCCGCCAGGCCCAGCTCCAGGCGACCGCGGTCGCCGCCCTCGCAGGGTGCCCGTACAAGGGCCTGGCCCGCTTCGAGGAGTCAGACGCCGCAAGCTTCTTCGGCCGCGAGCGGCTAGTTGCAGAGCTGGTCGCCAGGCTGGCCGGGGCCCGGATCCTCGCCGTCGTCGGTCCCTCCGGCAGCGGAAAGTCATCGCTGATCCGGGCGGGCTTGCTGCCAGCGCTGGCCACCGGCGTACTCCCGGGGACCCAGCCGTGGCGCTCGGCCATCCTCTGCCCCGGCCCACGCCCGTACCGGGAGCTGGCCCGCAGGCTCCACGAGCTAGGCGGCCCTGAGGACGGGCCGCGCGTCGTGTTCGTGGACCAGTTCGAAGAGACATTCTCCGCCGGCGCGGACCGCCGCGAGCAGGACGAGTTCGTCACCCGCCTGGTCGACGTCACGGACCAGCCCGACACCGCAGTGGTGCTCGCGGTCCGTGCCGATCATCTTGATCGCTGCACCATGTTCGCCGAGCTCGCCGACCGGCTTGACGGCAACGACGTGCTGGTGGGACCCATGCGCGACAGCGAGCTGCGGCGCACCGTCGAGCTCCCGGCACAGCGCGCCGGGCTCGAGATCGAGGGCGGCCTCGTCGAATTGATCGTGTCCGAGATCGCGGGACGGGCCGGGGCGTTGCCACTGCTGTCCACGGCACTGGCCGAGACCTGGGAGCGCCGGGAGGGACGCGTCCTCACCCTTGGCGGCTATCGGGCCGCCGGTGGCGTCAACGGGGCGCTCGCCCGCATGGCCGAAGACGCCTACGCCGGGCTGCCCGCGGGTCCCCGCGACGCGACGCGCCGCCTGTTGTTGCGGTTGTGCGACTCCGGCGAGGGGGGTGACCTGACGCTCCGCCGCCGCCTGCCGCTCGATGAGGCCATCGACGAAGACGACACCGATGCCCACGCCGCCCTCGAAACGCTGGCGGACCGCAGGCTGCTCACGATCGACAGTGACTCCGTCGAGGTCGCCCATGAGGCACTGCTGCGGGAGTGGCCACGCCTGCGCACCTGGCTCGACGAAGACGTCCAGGGCCGCCGCCTGCATCGGCGGCTGCACGACGCCGCCCGTTCCTGGGACGCCACCGATCACGACGCGTCGGAGCTCTACCGCGGCACCCGCCTGGGTGCGGCCGCTGACTGGGCCGCCCACCACGGCGACGAGCTCAGCCAGACCGAACGAGCATTCCTGGACGCCAGCCAAGCCCAAAGCGACCAAGAGCTGACCGACGCCCGGCGCCAAGCCGCCGCCCGAGCCCGCTCAAACCGCCGCCTGCGCAGCCTGCTCGCCGCCGCCGCGATCTTCCTGGTGGGAGCACTCGCCGCAGGCTTGGTGGCTGTCGGCCAGCGGGACCGCGCCGAACGGGCGGGCGATGTGGCCACCGCCCGCGAGCTGGCCGCGGCGGCCAATGTCAACGTGGATGTCGATCCCGAGCGCAGCATCCTGCTCGCGCTCGCCGCCGTCGAGCGGGCTCGCACCGACGGCGGCGCCTCGGTGCTGCCGGAGGCAGAGGAGGCGCTCCACCGGGCCGTGACGGGGTCCCGCGTCGAGTTGCGGGTGCCGGGCGTGGGTGGCCGCGTCGACTGGAGCCCGGACGGCACCGTCTTCGCGACCGAAGGCCCGGAGAACAGCGGCATGGTGGACATCCGGGACGCCCGAACTGGTGAGTCCGTGCGGTCGTTCCACGGGCATGACGGCGACATCACGGATGTCGCGTTCAACCACGACGGCACGCTCCTCGCCACCACCGGCACCGACGCGGCGGCGCGCATCTGGGACCCGGCGACCGGCGAGATGATCCACACCATCCGGATGCCCGTCAGCGATGGCTTTTCCGCAACGGGCCCGTCGTTCAGCCGCGACGGCTCACTCTTCGCCGCCGCCTTTGCCCCCGTCTTTGCCCCCGGGCGCGGGGTTGTCAAGGTTGTCGACCTCGCAACCGGGCGGATAGCCCGAGAAGTCAGCTCCGTCGCGATCCCGAAGGACACGATCTTCGACCCGGCTGGAACACGCCTCGCGATCACGTCGTGGAACGGCCCAACGGCCACGCTCGTCGACATCACGTCGGGCAACCCGGTGCTTGCTCTGGAGGGGCATCTCCTCTACGGGATCATGGACATCGACTGGAGCCCGGACGGCGAGCGGATCGCCACGGCGGGCTTCGACGGCAGTGCCCGAGTCTTCGATGCCCAAACCGGAGGCCAGCACTTGGCGATCCTCGGCACTGGCGGCCACATCTACAGCATTGACTGGAGCCCGGACGGCACCCGGCTCGTCGGCGGCAAGAGCGACGGCACGGCCAACGTGTGGCAGGTGACCGGCGGGGGCGCGCGCGAGCAGATGACGCTGACTGCGCAGGACACGCGTAAGGGCGTGACCGGAGTGGCCTTCTCCCCCGACGGCACCCACGTCCTGACCGGCGACGCCGGCATCACCGCAGCCCGCATATGGGACGTGGGCATTGCCGGGGACGCCGAAGTCGCCAACATCCCCGCCGTAGCCGTCACCGCCGGAGCCGTCGACTTCAGCTCCGATGGCCGCCAGCTCGTCGCCACCAGCAAGGCCGGCTCCGTCACGGTCTGGGACACGCCGTCGGTCACACCCGTGCGGACGCTCGGCGCCCCGTCCCCCTCGTCGTCAGCGCTGGGCGCGGCGCCCGGCTACGACGCGCCGCTGGCGTCGGGCGCCGAGGTGTTCTCCCTCGATGTAAGCCCGGACGGCCGGCTCGTCGCCGCCGTCCGCTTCGATGGGACCGTGCGGGTATGGGACGTGGAGACCGGGCGCGACGCCTTCATTGTCGACGCCGGCCCGCTCCAGCCACCTTACGGCACCGTGACCTGGAGCCCCGAAGGTGACGTTCTTGCGGTCACCACCAACGACGGCACCACCGGGCGCGCCACCGTCATCGACCGGTCCGGCCGCGTGCTCGCCGTCCACCAGGAGGAGTTTGGCGTCGCGCTCAGCGGCCTGACGTTCACTCCCGACGGCGAGCAACTGGTGACGGCCCGCATGCCGACCGGCCCACCCACGCCCGACGCCGGCGGGGTGGTGACGTGGGACTGGAGAAGTGGAGACGTCGAGCCGATCATCGACACCCCGGCCGCCTTCGCGCTCGCCAGCCCCACGGGTCGACTCGTGGCGACGACCTCCCAGCAGGGGACCCTGACAGGCTCTGGCGGGCCGGTCGATGTCTGGGACCCGGCCGCGGGGCGGCGTGTCGCGACGCTGGCAGGCAGCGGCGGGGCCGTGCTGGACGTCGCCTTCAGCGCCGACGGATCGCGTCTCGCGACCAGCGGTCAGGACGGAACGGTGCGGATCTGGGACGCGGCCTCCGGCGAGGAGCTCCTTGTGCTGCGCGGGCACTACCCGGCCTTCTCGGTGGCGTTCAGCCCCGACGGCTCCCAGCTCGCCTCCGTCGGTTCGAATGGCGTCGTGCGCGTTTGGGCTCTCGACCTAGCCGAGCTCGTCCAGATCGCCGAGGACGAGCTCACGCGCACCCTCACCGACGAGGAGTGCCAGCAATACCTGCATGTCCAGCGCTGCCCTTGACCCCGCGTCGGGTCGCAGCCGAGGGTAGGTGACCAACGGCGACACGCTCCACGAGCGCCTTCGCGGTGCCCCCGACAGGACTCGAACCTGTGGCCTACCGCTTAGGAGGCGGTCGCTCTATCCACCTGAGCTACGAGGGCGTCGGTGCGACGGTAGCCGGGTGCTGGCCGGTGGCGGTCGGCCCGCCGAACCGCCGCCGGCGGCGTGACGCGCATGCCCGGCACATGGCGACGGGCATGGCCGTACGATCGCCCTCGTGATCGACGTTCCCGCCGGGCGCATGTTCCTCGGCGAATACCTCGACCCCGAGACTCGCAAGCGCAATGGCGAGCCGGTGCTGCTGGAGGCAGCCGACCTCACGACCCACGGGGTCGTCGTCGGCATGACCGGGTCGGGGAAGACGGGCCTGGGCCAACGGCACCAGGCTGGCGCCGTCGCTGGTGACGCGGGTGTCCCTGCTCTACGACGACGACAGGCTCGACCTGCGCCAGACCGAGGAGTGGGAGGCGGTGCTGTTCCCGCTCGGCGCCACCGTCGACCCAGCGGCCTGCATCGGCGTGGACCACGACGACCGCGACCTCCGCAGCGAGCCCCCGCCCGGCGCCAGCTACTCGCTGACGGATGCCCCGCTTGGCAAGAAGTCGTACTTCACGGGTGCCGAGAGGGCCGTCGTCGACCACCTGTACCGCACCCGCACGATGCAGGTCATGCGCAACCGCGAGCTCGAGCTCGCCGCCCGCGTGGGCGAGACGCATGAGCAGTTCGCCGCCCGCTGCACCGCTGCCGCCGCCGAGGGCGCCGACCGGGACCAGGTGTCGCTCCAGACGAGGTACGAGGGCCGGATCGGCAAGGCGCGGGATGCCGTCGGGTCGGCGATGGATCGGGTGGCCCAGGCCCGGGCGGCCGAGAACACCCGCCGCCAGTCCGACATGGTCGCCGGGGCCGGCAGCCTGCTCGGTGCCGTGCTCGGCGGGCGAAGGAGCGCCCGCACGATGGCCCGGGACATGAGCCGGGTCCTCACGGGCCAGGGCCGGCAGCAGGAGGCGGCACAGCGCGTGCGCTCGGCAGAGAATCGGGCCGCCGAACGCCAGGAGGCGCTGTCCGAGCTCGAAGCGGACCTGGCGCGCGACCTCGCAGCCATCGACGAGAAGTGGGCCGCCAAGGCAGGCGCGGTCGAAACCGTCGAGGTCCCGCTGGAGCGCTCGGACATTCGGGTCACCGCTCGTTCCCTCGTGTGGATCCCTGTCGGCTAGGCAAGTGACCCGTGGGACTCGACGCCGACACCGCCGCACGCCATGTCGATCAGCTCTGGGACGACGACATCCTCCCCGTGCTGAACGACTACATCCGCATCCCCAACGTCTCGGTCGCGTATGACGCCGGCTGGCAAGACGCCGGCCACATGACCCGCGCCACCGAGCTGCTCCGCCAGTGGTGCGCACGTCATGTCACCGCATCGCTGCCCGACGCAACGGTCGAGGTGCACGAGCTCGACGGTCGCACGCCGCTGCTGCTGATCGACGTGCCGCCGACCGAGAACGGCGGTTCGGACGCCGCCGAGGACGGCGACACGGTGATGCTCTACGGCCACCTCGACAAGCAGCCGCCGTTCACCGGATGGCGCGAGGGCCTGGGGCCGTGGGAGCCGGTCCGGGACGGCGACCGCCTGTACGGACGGGGCAGCGCCGACGACGGCTACTCCACCTTCTCCGCCATCGCCGCCCTGGAGGCCGTGCGCGCCGCCGGCGGCTCCCACCGCCACTGCGTGGTGCTCATCGAGGCCAGCGAGGAGTCGGGTAGCCCCGACCTCCCGGCGCACCTCGAGGCGCTGGGCGACAGGCTCGGCGAGCCGTCGCTGGTGGTCGCGCTGGACTCGTGGTGCGGCGACTACGACCGGCTGTGGATCACGACGTCGCTGCGCGGGCTCGTGGACCTCACGCTGGAGGTCCAGGTGCTGACCGAGGGCGTGCACTCCGGATCGGCCGGCGGGGTCGTGCCCTCGAGCTTCCGCATCCTTCGGCAGCTGCTCGATCGTGTCGAGGACGCCGCCAGTGGCGAGTTGCTCCTCCCCCAGCTCCACACGAACATCCCCGACGGCCGACTGAGGCAGATCGCAGCCACGGCGCCGGAGCTGGGCGACTTCTCGAAGCGCTTCCCCTTCGCGGACGGGACCGGTCCCGCGCGCGGCACCACCGAGCAGCAGCTGGTGGCCCGCACCTGGCTGCCGTCGCTCGAGGTGACCGGGATGGAGGGGGCGCCGCCGCCCGCCGAGGCCGGCAACGTGCTGCGGCCCTCGACCGCCGTGAAGCTGTCGGTGCGCATCCCGCCGACCGCCGACGCCGACGTGGCCATCGACGCCCTGGAGCGCCGACTCACGGCCGACCCGCCGTACGGCGCCCGGGTCACGGTGCGGCGCGGCAGCGCCGAGGCCGGGTGGCACGCCCCGCCCGAGCTGCCGTGGCTGGCCCAGGCCATCGACCGGGCGTCGATCGCGACCTTCGGCCTGGCGCCACGCTCCTTGGGCGAGGGCGGCACGATCCCGTTCATGGGCATGCTCGGCCGCCAGTTCCCTCAGGCGCAGTTCGTCATCACGGGCGTCCTGGGGCCGGAGTCCAACGCCCACGGGCCCAACGAGTTCCTCCACCTGCCGACGGCCCGCAGGGTCACCGCCGCGGTCGCCCACATCCTTGACGCCCACGCCCGGCGCTGAGCGGCGGCGCTCCCAGAGTTCTGTGAGCAACCTCCCAGGTTGGGGCGCTCAACTGACGTCATGAGCGAGGCAACCGTGCTCGTCGTCGACGACGACGAGTTCATCCGTGACCTGACGTCGAGCGCACTGCGCATCGCCGGCTTCGCCACCACCACGTCGAGCAGCGGCCTCGACGCCCTCGCCAACATCGAGCGACAGAGGCCCGATCTGGTGGTGCTCGACGTCGGGCTCCCCGGCGTCGACGGGTTCGAGGTGTGCCGTCGGCTGCGCGCAGAGGGCGACCAGACACCGGTCGTCTTCCTCACCGCCCGCGACGCCGACGAGGACAAGCTCTCGGGCTTCACCAAGGGCGGCGACGACTACCTCACGAAGCCGTTCAGCCTCGAGGAGCTCGTGGCGCGGGTCCGGGCGGTGCTGCGGCGGACGGGACCGCAGGCGGCCCCCAGCCGCCTCCGCTACGCCGACCTCGAGCTCGACGAGGAGACGTTGCGCGTGACCCGCGCCGGCCGGCCGATCCAGCTCTCCCCGACCGAGCTGAAGGTCCTGCGGTACCTGCTGCTCAACCGGGAGCGGGTGCTGTCCAAGGCGCAGATCCTCGACCAGGTCTGGGACTACGACTTCGGCGGCAACGCCGGCGTGGTGGAGAACTACATCTCCTACCTGCGCAAGAAGGTCGACACGGTCGACCCGCCACTGATCCACACGGTGCGCGGCTTCGGCTACGTGTTGCGCACGGAGCCATGATCCGTCGCCGGCTGACCGCCGCGATCGTCGTCCTTGTGGCCGTGATCGGTGGGGTCGTCGCCCTCGTGTTCCTGCGCACGCTCGAGTCCCGCCTGACCGCAGCCGTCGACCGGGAGCTCGACCGCGTTCCGGCCGCCGTGACCAGGGTGACCGCCGCCCGCATGGAGCGGCGGGCCGAACGCGACACCGGGCTGTTCGACATCCGCCGGATCGCGTTCGTGCGGCTGGGCCCCGGTGGCCGGGTCGTGGCGTCGGAACCCAGCGGGCCGACCGGCGATCCCGACCCGCTCCCGGACGTCGCGGGCCTGTCGGCGCCGGCCGGGCCGGTGACCGTGGGGGCCAGTGGCGACGGGCCCCGCTACCGCGTCGTCACATCGTCGGTGCCGGGGGGCGGCGTGTTCGCAACCGCCATCTCGCTCGACGATGTCGACACGGCGCTGTCCAATGCGCGTCGCGTGCTGCTCGTCGCCGGCCTGGTGGCCCTGGGCGCGACCGCGGGCGCCACCTGGTTCGCGATCAGGCGCGGCCTGCAGCCCATCGACCGGATGGTCGCCACCGCCGAAGCCATTGCCGCAGGCAACACGGACGAACGGATCGAGGTCGCCCATCCCGAGAGCGAGGTGGGCCGCCTCGGGACGGCGCTCAACCGCATGCTCGATCGCATCGGCGAATCGCTGGCGGCGCGGACGGCCTCGGAGCAGCGGATGCGGCGCTTCGTGGCCGACGCCTCCCATGAGCTCCGGACGCCGCTCACCGCGATCCGCGGCTACGCCGAGCTGTACCGGCAGGGCGGCGACGATGCCGGCGACGTGGGCACGTCCATGGACCGAATCGAACGGGCCGCGGCCCGCATGGGCGCCCTGGTGGACGACCTGGTGCTGCTCGCCCGCCTCGATCAGGGCCGGCCGCTCGAAGGGCGTCCCGTCGACCTGGCCGCGGTGGTGGAGGAAGCCGTCTCGGACGCGCGGGCGGTGGAGCCGAGCCGAACCGTGGAGGTTGCGGGCGTCGGCCGCGCCCTGGTGACCGGCGATCGCGCCCGGCTCCGGCAGGTGGTCGACAACCTGCTGGCCAACGTCCGCGAGCACACGGATCCGCAGACGCAGGTGACAGTCCGGCTCGAGGCCACCCGTCGCGACGTCGTGCTGGTCGTCGCCGACGACGGCCCGGGGATGACGGAGGCCGAGGCCGCGCGGGCGTTCGACCGGTTCTGGCAGGCGAAGGCCACGCAAGCGCACCCCCGCCGCGGGACGGGACTGGGCCTCGCGATCGTCACCGACCTCGTCGCCGCCCATGGCGGTGAGATTGCCCTCGACACCGCGCCGGGCGCCGGCACCCGGGTGACCATCCGCCTGCCTGCGGCCGATCCTCCCAGCTGATTCCCAGGCGCGTGTGAGCCGGCCGCGAGCTACCGCAGCGATCGTCACCCCTGACGCAACTCCACGGCACGCCGGAGGAACCATGAGGATCTCACGACCGATCGCAATCACGACGCTCGCCGCTGCGGCCCTCGCCGGTGCGCTCGGCGGCGTCGCGCTGCTGGGGCCGGCATCCGCAGGCCCATCCACCGACTCTGCAGGCGCGACATCGGCCGGCGCCGCGGCCAGCGCTGCGCCGTGCCGAAATGGCCTCGCCGACGTGGCCGACGCGATCGGCGTCTCCACCGACGACCTGCGGGCTGCGCTCCGTGACGGCCAGACGCTGGCCGAGGTGGCCGAGGCCAAGGGCGTCGACCCGCAGCGGGTCATCGATGTCTTGGTCGACAACGGCACCGCGCGGCTCGACGCCGCGGTGGCCGCCGGCCGGATCGACCAGGCGACCGCCGACGAGCGCAAGGCCAGCCTGCCGGAGCGGGCGGCCGACCTCGTGAACGGTGAGCTCGAGCGCGACGCCCGCCGCCATCCACGGCGGTCCGCGGCGATCCGGGCGACCGCCGAGGCGATCGGCATAGACGCCACCGAGCTGCGGGACGCGCTGCGTGACGGCCAGACCATCGCCCAGGTGGCCGAGGCCAACGGCGTCGACCCGCAGGACGTCATCGATGCGCTCGTGGCCCGGTCCACGGAGCGGATCACCAAGGTGGTGAACGGCGACACGGTGCGGCAGCGCTGCTGACCGCCGTCCCCATCGGCCGCCCGGCGTCACGCTCCCCGCGGCGCCGGGCGGCTCCGCGCACCAGGCCCGGCCCACGGCCGCCCGGCGCCAGGCGCCAGGCGCCAGGCGCCCCACGCCTGCATGGCCCGAGGATGCGTGGCCGCCGGATCACACCTCACTACCCTGCCCGTCATGGCCGGCAGTGGACACGGAACCAGGGCCGTGGTGGCCGCGCTGCTCGCCAATGTCGGCATCGCCATCGCCAAGTTCGTGGGATTCCTGCTCACCAGCTCGGCGTCGATGCTCGCCGAGAGCGTCCACTCCGTCGCCGACTCCGGCAACCAGCTGCTGCTGCTGCTCGGGCACAAGCGGTCCCGCCGGGCCCCGACCGCCGAGCACCCGTTCGGTTACGGGCGCGAGCGCTACTTCTGGGCGTTCGTCGTGGCGCTCATCCTGTTCAGCCTCGGCGGCATGTTTGCCATCTACGAGGGCGTCTCCAAGATCCGCCATCCCCACGAGATCGAGTCGGCATCCATCGCGATCGGCATCCTCCTGGTCGCGATCGTGTTGGAGAGCGCCTCGCTGCGGACCGCCGTCGTCGAGGCCAGGCGGGCCCGCGAGCCGGGCACGAGCTGGTGGGGGTTCATCCATCGCTCCAAGCAGCCCGAGCTGCCCGTCGTGCTGCTGGAGGATTTCGGCGCGCTGACTGGCCTCTTCTTCGCGCTCGTCGCCGTGTCGGCGTCGGTGATCACCGACGACCCCCTCTGGGACGCCATCGGCACGATCAGCATCGGCGTCCTGCTCGTCATGATCGCGATCGTCCTGGCGATCGAGATGAAGGGCCTGCTGATCGGCGAAGCGGCGTCCCTGACCGACCAGCAGCGGATCGCCGCCGCCATCGAGATCGAGCCGAGCGTCGCCAGGTTGATCCACATGCGGACACAGCACATCGGCCCGGACGAGCTGCTGGTGGGCGCCAAGGTGGAGCTCGTGCACGGGATGTCGGTCGACGACGCCGCCGAGGCCGTGAACCGGATCGAGACCAGCGTGCGGCGGGCCGTGCCGACGGCCCGGATCATCTACATCGAGCCCGACACGTTCCGCACCAGCCTGCCGAGCGACGACGCTGCGCCATTGGCGGCCGGCACCGTCCTGACCGATGCGTCGGCAGCCGGCGCGCCCGTCGACGAGCCCGCCGCCAAGTCCGAGTAAACCCGACCTGGCAAGTCGCCTTTTGCTGCGATCCTGGCTACGATCGCTGGGCACCCAAGGAACTGGAGGCAGGCATGGCGATTCGACTGGGCGACGAGGCCCCCAACTTCACGGCGGAGACGACGGAGGGCCAGCTCGACTTCTACGACTGGAAGGGCGACAACTGGGCGGTGCTGTTCTCGCACCCCAAGGACTTCACCCCGGTCTGCACGACGGAGCTCGGGCGGGTGGCGGCGCTCAAGCCGGAGTTCGACAAGCGTGGCGTCAAGGTCATCGGCCTGTCGGTGGACGCCGTGGCCGACCACGAGGGCTGGAGCCAGGACATCGAGGACGTCACGGGGTCACGGCTCAACTTCCCGCTGATCGCCGATCCCGACCGCAAGGTCTCCGACCTCTACGACATGATCCACCCCGAGGCCAGCGACACCGTCACCGTGCGGTCGGTCTTCGTCATCGGGCCCGACAACAAGGTCAAGCTCACGCTCACCTACCCCCAGTCGACCGGCCGCAACTTCGACGAGCTGCTCCGTGTCATCGACTCGCTGCAGCTCACGGCCAAGTACAAGGTGTCGACGCCGTCGGACTGGAAGCAGGGCGAGGACGTGATCATCATCCCGGCGGTCTCCGACGAGGAGGCCAAGGAGCGCTTCCCCGAGGGATGGGACACCAAGAAGCCGTACCTCCGCCTGGTGAAGCAGCCCCGCGGCTGACACGCGCGGCGAGCAGCCGCTACGGCGCCGCCGGCTGAGCCGTCCGACAGCGGCGCTCAGTCGCGCGCCGGGCGCATGGTCGCGGCGTCGTAGAACGACCGGCTGGACGTGATCTTCCCCTCGGCGTCGAAGCTCATGTGGTCGATGACATCGAACCGGTAGGTCTCGCCTCCGAGGTTGGGGCGGGCCTCCAGGGTGAACGCCGCCTCTTGCCCGATGATGATGCGGAGGTCGCCCAGGCGTAGCTCGATGCTGTCGGGAATGGCGTGGGACTCGTCCCAGAACTCGCCGATCGCATCCAGGCCCTGCCGCCGCTCGCTGCCGACCGGGTGCTCGATCCACGCGTCGTCGGCAAAGCACTCGAGCCAACCCTCACGGTCGGTGGCCGAGTAGGTGGCGATATACGTATCGATGGTCGTCATGATGCTGTCGCGGCTGCCGGCCATGGCACGAAAAGCTAGCTGACAGAGCGTCAGGAATTGCGGTTATCGAGGGCCGTTTTTGCACGTTCCGTAGCCGCGGCGGCCGGCATGTCCGGGTGGCCTCGCAGGATGATGCGGGGCCCGCGATCCCACGTGAGGTAGCCCCACGCCCAGTTGAGCAGGACCGAGGCCCGGTTTCGCGCGCCCGCCAGGTAGAGGATGTGGAGGCCCAGCCACGCGATCCACGCCAGCGTGCCGTGGAGCCGTATGCGGCCGGGCAGCTCGGCGATCGCCGACCGCCGCCCGATCGTCGCCATCGTGCCCTTGTCGCGGAACCGGAAGGGCTGGGTGGGCTTGCCCTCGGCCAGGCGCCCGATCTGCCTGGCGACGTGCGCCCCCGACTGCATCGCCACCGGTGCCAGCTGCGGCAGCACCTCGGACCCGCGCTTGGCGCGCGGCGCGGCAACGTCGCCGACGACCCACACGCCCTGGCGGGCGGGCACCGACAAGTCCGCGGCAACCTCCACCCGGCCGGAGCGCGTCGTCGGCAGCCCCATGGCCCGGGCGACCGGATGGGCCCGCACGCCCGCCGCCCAGATCACGGTGCGCGCCGGCAGGACCTCGCCCGAGGTGAACCGCACGTGGTCGGGCGCCACCTCGTCGACGGTCTCCTCGAGGCGGACCTCCACCTGGCGGGCATTCAGCGCGTCGAGCGCCGCCCGCTGCGAGGAAGCGTGGAAGGGCTCGAGCAGCCGATCGCGGGTCTCGACCAGGATGACCCGCGCCCGGCCGACCCCCAGCGACGGGTAGTCGCGCTTGAACACCACGGCGAACAGCTCCGACAACGCGCCCGCCATCTCCACCCCGGTGGGACCGCCGCCGACCACGACGAAGTTGAGCTCGCCCCGGTCAACGAGCGCTGGATCGGCGTCGGCCGCCTCGAAGCGCGACACCACGTGGTTGCGGACCTCGACGGCGTCCTCGAGCGTGTACAGCGGGAGCGCGTACTCGGCCGCTCCCGGCACGCCGAACCAGCTGGCGACAGCGCCGGTCGCCAGGACCAGGTGGTCGAAGGCCACCGGCTGGTGATCCGCCAGGACGACCTCGCGCTTGTCCCAGTCGACGCCGGTGACCTCACCCACGAGCATCCGGAGGTTGCGCTGCCGGTGGAACAGGCCCCGGATCGGGTGGGCCACGTCGGCTGCGTTCAGGCCGGCGGTTGCCACCTGGTAGAGCAGCGGCTGGAACGTTGTGAAGTTGTTGCGGTCGATCAGCGTGACCTCGACGGGCAGCCGTTCGAGGCCCCGGGCCACGGCGAGCCCGGCGAACCCTGCGCCGACGATCACGACGTGCGGTCGCACACCCATGGGAAACCTCCCGCTGGGCTAGTGAATCACTTCACAATCGACAACGGCCGGAGGCGGTGTGGCATTCCGCGTCACGAAGCGACGGCGTCGAGCCGGAACGTCCGCCGGTACGCCGCCGGCGAGGTGCCCGCGACGCGCCGGAAGTGCGTGCGGAACGAGGTGGCGGTGCCGAACCCGCACTGCTGCGCGACGAGCTCGATGGGCAGGTCGGTGGCCTCGAGCAGGCGTTGGGCGTGGAGCACCCGCTGGCGCAGCAGCCACTGCATGGGCGTGGTGCCGGTGACGGCGCGGAACCGCCGCGAGAACGTGCGCGAGCTCAGCAGCGCGCGCCGCGCCAGGTCGTCCACCGTGAGGGGCTCGTGCAGGTGGCCGGCGATCCACTCGAGGATGCGCCCGATCACGTCGTCGTCCGGCGTGGCCGGCACCGGCGCGTCGACGAACTGCGCCTGCCCCCCGTCACGCTGCGGCGGCACGACCATGCGCCGCGCCACCTTGTTCGCCACCTCGGCACCGTGGTCGAGCCGCACGATGTGGAGGCACAGGTCGATGCCGGCGGCCGTGCCCGCCGACGTGAAGATCCCGTTGCCGGCGTCGACGAACAGCACGTTCGGGTCGATGTCGATGTCCGGGTAGCAACTGGCCAGCTCGGCCGCATACATCCAGTGCGTCGTCGCCCGCCGTCCGTCGAGGAGGCCGGTCTGCGCCAGGAGGAACGAGCCGGAGCAGACGCTCACGAGCCGGCCACCCCGGGCGTGGACGGCGCGCAGGGCGTCCAGGAGGGCCGGGTCCGCCGGCGCATCCAGGTCGGGCCACGTCGGCACGATGACCGTGTCGACCCCGGCGAGGTCCTCGAGCGTCCAGGGGGTGCTGATCGACCAGTCGCCGTCGGTCACCGGGATGGGGTTGCCGAGGACGGCCACAACGCGGAACTCGTACCAGGGATCGGAGTACTCGGATCGGTCGAGCCCGAACACCTCGTGGGCGACGCCGAGCTCGAAGGCGGCGACGTGCGGGCCGACCACCGCCGCCACCAGGTGGGGGCGCCGCCCGCGCCGCTCACGAAAGCGGTCGCTGGGGCGCTGATCAGCTGACATGCCGTGTAGTTTGGCAGAAACCTTTCGAACATGTGCGGCACTGCCACTCGTCATGCCGGTGCCCCGGAAGGAGGATTAGGCCATGTTCACCGTGAATTGCCCCCGACACGGCAGCGAGGTGCTGCTCAGTGAGAGTCGGATCGTCGGAATCGATCGGGCCGGCGACACCCTCAAGGTCCGCTGGGTGTGCTGGTGCGGCCACGTCGGCTCGCACCGGACCGGCCGCTCCCGCCGGACGCTCGAGATCACCTGACCTTTCCCACGTCTTCGCCAAACTTTCGGCGGACGGGGTTTGTCCACCGAAGGCATGGGGTAGCGTGGAGGAACAGGCCAGCTGGGGGCGGGGTGCCTGTCCGCCCGCCCGCCCCGCCCCCCTGGCTGTTTCGGACACCGGGCCGCTCAGGCGGCCCGGTGGCGCGTCCGGGCCCTGGTAGCCCAGGTCGGCCGGGGTGCCCGGCTGTAGGCTGGCGCCGTGCCCGAGTACCAGACTCCCGAATTTCACCCCGCGTTCGAGGAGTATTGCGAGGCGATCTGGGAGCTGAAGGAAGACGACGTCAACGTCATCCAGGCGCGGATCGCCGAGCGGCTGCACGTCTCCCGGCCGGCGGTGTCGGAGATGATCAAGCGCATGCAGGTCGAGGGCTTCGTGTCGGTCGACGGCTCGACGATCAACCTCACCGTCGACGGCCGGCGCCTTGCCGAGCAGGTGGTCCGCCGCCACCGGTTGGCCGAGCGCCTGCTCACCGACATCCTCGGGCTGTCGTGGGCCGACGCCCACGTCGAGGCCGGCAAGTGGGAGCACGTGATCTCCGAACCGGTGGAGCGGGCGATCAACCGCCTGCTCGACCACCCCACGACGTGCCCCCACGGCAACCCGATCCCCGGATCCGAGTACGCCGCCCCGGCGGCCGTCGCCCTCAGCGACCTGCCGGTGGGCACGGCGTTCACCGTGACGCGGATACCCGAGGAGCTGGAGTTCACCCCGGGCA
>DATFVX010000371.1:0-6525 GCA_035259985.1 Acidimicrobiales bacterium
CCCGCCGGTACCGGAGCTCGACCCCGAGCTGGCGGACGCCTCCTCGTAGGACAGGCTGCCGAGCCGCGGCTCCTGGTCCACCGATGCAACCAGGCGCCACTGGATGTCGCCCCGCTTGCCCGAGACGACCTGGACCTGTCCTTCTTCCAGGCTCGAGAACCCGGACTGCGCCGGCGAAGGCGTGCCGTGCTCCCTGACGAGGCGGTCGATCTCGGCGCCGCCGGCCGGTCGGAGCTCCTCGGCCACGCGCCGCACGGCATCGTCGTCGAGGCCGGAAGCCACCAGGGTCACGAGCGCGCCGGCGGGCTCGTGCCACTGCAGGAGCGTCGCACCCGAGAACCTGGCGACGACTGCGTGCTCGCTGCGCACCGTCGTCGACGAACTGTCGAGGTCGAAGGAACCCCACCGGGCAAGGTCGACCGAGGCGGCCGACCCAGGGCGTTGCACCACGGCGAGGTACGTGTCGTCATCGGCCGCCGCAGCCGCATACGTGATCGAGAGGCCGGACTCGGACGGATAGCCGGCCGCGACGACCGCATCGAGCGGCCCGCGCCCGATTTCGGCGAACCCGTCCGGCAGGCCCGCCAGCGAGATGGCGGGTGCCGCGGAGGCGGCCGCCGCGGCCGCCAGCACCTCGTCACGGCCGAGGTCGACGCCCCTGACGACCACGCGCCCGCCGTCTTCGGACCACTGGACGTTCCACGCGCGGTCGTCGTGCGTCAGCGTCGCCTCGTGGCCGCCGACCGTGATCGGCTCGCCGTCGGTCTCGTCGCCGAACGACGAAGGGTCGGGAACGACGTGCACCACCCCCACCGTCGGCCCGGCCCAGGGATCGTCGGCGGACCCGCTCCCGTAGACGGCGACCTCGCCGCCGAAGCCAGGGCCGCTGCCCTGATCGCCGTTGAGCGCCACGGTGTCCGGCTCGGGTCCCAGGCCCTCCGGCAGCCAGCCCGGCACCAGGTACCCCGGCTGCCCGCTGGTGACCGCCGGTCTGTCGTCACGCGTGAGCACGATCGCCACAGACGCGCCCACCAGGATCAGGACGGCCGCCGCGGCCAGCAAGGCCCGCCGGCCCCGAGCCGAGTGCGCCCTCGGCGCACTCGACCGGCCGAGGTCGACCACCAGCGGCTCGCCGGCGCCGGTGCCGACGGTCGAGCGGTCGACGTCGCCGCGGGTCGGGACGGGCTCCAGTTCGATCGCGGCGTCGACGCGCTCGCGCAGGGCGACGGCCGCCCGTGCCCCCAGGCGGTCCAGCTCGGCCAGTGCGGTGCCGTCGTGGTCGTTCATCTATCCAGCTCCCGGGTCGAGGCCCAGTGCGCGCGCCAGGGCGAGGCGGCCCCGGTGGAGGTGGACCTTCACGGTCCCCTCGGCGCACTCGAGGACGACGGCGATCTGGGCGATCGGAAGGTCCTCCAGGTAGTGCAGCGCGACGGCCTGCGCCTGGCGCTCGGGGAGGTTTCGCAGCTCGCGCCAGAAGCGGTCGTCGCTGGCCTCGAGCTCGATCGTCGCCCCCCGGCGCCCGGCCAGGCGGCCCAGGGCCCGCCGCTCGCGTCCCCGGCGGCGGCGGTGGCCGGCCGCCCGGTTGGCGACCACCCGACGGGCCCACGCACCGGGCTTGTCGTAGCCGCCCACGCGGTCCCACGCCTGCCAGGCGGCCTCGAGCGCATCCTGCGCCAGGTCCTCGGCAACACCGAGGTCCCCGGTCAGCGACCACGCGAACGCCACCAGCGGGCGCCGCTCCAGGCGCGCGAACGCCTCGAACGTCACGCCCGACGCGGGTGTGCTGCCCGCCAGCGGTCGCTGCACAACCGCCTCCCCTGCAGCGTTCATGCCATCCACTCGCCGCACGTCCCGCCGAGGTTTACACGGGCCCGGATGATCCGATCAGGCCGGCGGGTGTCGCAGGACTGCGTGGACCAGCCGCGCGACCACGGCCCGGGCGCGTTCAGGATCGTCGTCCCACTCCCTGCGGAGCGTCTCCCAGCTCGCCCACGACGAGACGGTCGCCAGCGCCTCGGCGACCTCCGCCCGGATGGCCTCGGGGAAGCGGGCCAGCTCCGGCGCGAACACCTGCTCCACCTCGGCGCGCAGGGCTGCCGAGCCCGCACGGATCGCCCTCCGGATCTCGGGCGCGAACGGCCCGTGGACACCGGCGGCGACCCGGAAGGGCGTCATCGCCTCGAGCAGGTTGGCCCGCTGCTCGACGAAGCGTGCGATGCGATCGTCGAGGGGCAGCGCGGCGTCGACCGGGACGACCAGTGCGGCCATGCGCGCGGCGATGTTCTCGGTGACGGCGATGTGCAGCGACGGCAGGTCGTCGAAGTGCTGGAAGACGGAGCGCACGGAGACCCCCGCCCGCTCGGCGATCCGCGGCGCGGTCGGCCGCAGGTCGCCCTCCTCGACCAGCGCGATGCACGCGTCGACGATCGCCTCGCGCGTGCGCAGGGCCCGGGCGGCCCGCCCGTCGGCGGGCACGGCGGGCACGGTGGGTACGACGGCTTCTTGCACTCGCCCTGCAGGTTACCCGGGTGAGCTGGGCGCAACGGGTGAACCGTGGTGCAGCACCATGCGCCAGCGGGCGTCCACCCGGCGGAACACGTTCACGGCCGCGACGGTCCCGCCCACCTGTTCCCCGATCAGGTTCTCGTCGACGGTCACCCAGGCGAGCGCGCCGGACAGGTGCACGCGCTCGTCGGTGAGGATGAACTGCAGGTGCTGGGGCCCGCCGAACAGGGCGAACCACGACCCCGCCACGGCGCCCCAGCCGTGAAGGGTCTTCCAGCCCGGGTGGGTGCACACCACCTCGTCGTCGTGGACCCACACGTCGGACATGGCGTCGAGGTCCCGGGCCTCGAACGCCTCGTAGAAGGCCCGGTTGGCCGCCAAGACCGCTTCGACGTCGACCAACTCGGGCATCACGCCGACCCTACCGCCGCCGACCACGAGCGCCGGGCAGCGCCGGTTGTGCCGCCGGGCGGGGCCACTGCCAGCATGGCGACGTGTCCCCGATCCAGCAGGTGCCCTCCACCGACGGCGTCACGCTCGCACTCATCGACCTCGGCGGCGAGGGCCCACCGTTGCTGTTGTGCCACCCCACGGGGTTCCACGGGATGGTCTGGGCACCGCTGGCCGAGCGCCTGGCGGGGGTGGCGCACTGCTGGGGCGTCGACTTCCGTGGCCACGGCGACAGCTCGCTGCCGGCGTCCATGGACCTCGCGTGGGACGGCATGGCGGACGACGTGCTCGCCGTCGTCGACCACCTGGGGACCGCCGGCGTGAGGGCGGTCGGCCACTCGATGGGTGGTGCGGCGCTCCTGATGGCGGAGATGCGCCGGCCCGGCACGTTCGCGGGGCTCTGGCTGTACGAGCCCATAGTCATGCCCAGGTGGGACGGCGTGCCGCCTGCCAACCCGATCGCCGCCGCCGCTCGCCGGCGCCGCCCCACGTTCCCCGACCGCCAAGCCGCCTACACCAACTTCGCCGCCAAACCGCCGCTCAACGCACTCGACCCCGCGGCGCTGCGTGCGTACGTGGACCATGGGCTGCGCCCGCGCCCGGCCGCCGACGGCGACCACGCCGTCGAGCTCAAGTGCGCGCCCGAGGTGGAGGCGCTCGTCTTCGAGAACGGACTGGCCATCGACGCCTTCGACCGTCTGGGCGAGGTGCGGATCCCGGTCACGGTCGCGGCCAGCGAGGACGGCGGCGCGCCCGCACGGGTGGCGCCGTTGCTCGTCGACGCCCTCCCTCAGGGACGCCTCGAGCTGTTCCCCGAGCTGACGCACTTCGGGCCGATGGAGGATCCGGCCGGCATCGCCGCCGCCGTCCGCGCCGCCCTCGATCTCGGCTGAGGCCCGGGCGGCTCGCAACACGGCGCCGGGGTCCGCCGCTGGTGTCATACCCCGCGCCTACTGTCAGCGGCATGGCGTTTCCGGTGCCGCGATCGCTGAGCCCGTCCAAGGTGTCGTCGTTCACCGATTGCGCCCTGGCGTTCCGGTTCTCGGTGATCGACCGGCTGCCCGAACCGCCGTCGGCGGCGGCCACCAGGGGCACGTTGGTCCACGCGGCCCTCGAGCGACTCCACCTCCTCCCACCCGCGGACCGCACGGTCGACGCCGCCCTCGCCTGCCTAGCGGACGCCGCGGTCGAGCTGCGCGACGACCCCGAGTACGTCGGTCTCGAGCTGAGCGCCGACGACGAGGTGGCGTTCCACACCGAGGCTGCGCAACTCGTGCGCAACTACTTCCGGCTCGAGGACCCTCGCACCGTGCGGGCGATCGGCCTCGAGCTCATGCTCACCGTCGAGGTCGACGGCCTGCCCCTGCGCGGGATCATCGACCGCCTCGAGCTCGACGGTGACGGCGGCCTCGTGGTCACCGACTACAAGACCGGTTCCGCACCGTCGACGCAGTACGAGCGCAAGCGCCTCTCGGGCGTGCACATCTACTCGCTGCTCTGCGAGGAGCTGCTGGGGGTGCGGCCTGCCAGGGTGCAGCTGCTCTTCCTGCGCGACCCCATGGCGATCATCACCGAGCCGAGCGATCGTTCGACCCGCGGCACCCGCCGCACGCTCGGGGCCGTGTGGCAGGCGGTCGAGCGGGCGTGCCACCGCGAGGACTTCCGGCCCCAGCCCTCCCGACTCTGCGAGTGGTGCTCCTTCCGGGCCTACTGCCCGGCCTTCGGTGGCGACCCCGACGCCGCCCGGGCGCTGGCCGGGAGCACGGCGGCCGGGCCGTCGCCGCAGCTGGAGCTCGAGCTCGCCTGAGCGCGGCGACCGTCCCGATGGCGGGCATCCTCGACGACGTCAGCCGGGCGATCGGACGCTTCGACGGCGCCATCGACGAACGCGTCGACCGCCTCCGCGGGCACCCACACGTCGACCGGCTGATGTACGCCGCCTCCGAGCTCGGCGATTTCAGCCTGGTCTGGCACCTCGTCAACACGGGTCGCGCCCTCGCCCCCGATCGCCGCCTCATCCACGCGGTCAGGGTGGCCGCCATCCTCGGCGCGGAGTCGGCGTTGGTGAACGGCCCGGTGAAGAGCCTGTTCCGGCGCCACCGGCCCGCCTGGGAGCAGGCGAGGCCGCTGCGGCTGCGCCGCCCGCGCACCTCGAGCTTTCCCTCCGGCCACGCCTCCGCAGCCATGACCGCGGCCGGGGTGCTGAGCCAGGGCGACCCGCTGTGGCCGCTCTACTACGCGATCGGTGCGGTCGTGGCGAGCAGCAGGGTGTACGTGAAGATCCATCACCCCTCCGACGTGATCGCCGGCGCCATCCTCGGCCTGGCGCTCGCCCGCGTCGCCCGGCGCGTGTGGCCATTTCCTTCGGAGTCGGAATGAGTCGACGGGCCTTCCCGTTGACCACAACCGATGACTGACTTCGCCGTGACCTGGGACTACCGTTGCCCGTTCGCCCGCAACGCGCACGAGCACATCATCGAGGCACTCCGCGCCGGTGCCCCGTGGACCGTCCGCTTCGTGCCGTTCTCGCTGGCACAGGTCCACGTCGCCGAGGGCGAGCCCGACATCTGGACCCGACCACAGGACGACTCCGGCCTCCTGGCCATGCGGGCCGGGGTGGTGGTGCGGGACGAGTTCCCCGAGCGGTTCCTCGACGCCCACGAAGCGCTGTTCGGGCTGCGACACGACGAGGGCAAGCACCTGGAGGACCCCGCCGAGGTTCGCCGCGTCCTCACCGCCTCGGGTGTCGACGCCGACAAGGTGTTCGCCGCGATCGAGGGCGGGGAGCCGCTCGAGCGGGTCAGGGCGGAGCACACCGCAGCGGCCGAGGATCACGAGGTCTGGGGCGTCCCGACCTTCATCGCAGGTGAGGGGGCGGTCTTCGTGAGGCTCATGGAGCGCCCCCGCGGCGACGCCGAGCTGGCGACCCGCACGATCGAGCGCGTGGTGGCGCTGCTGACCGACTTCCCCGAGCTCAACGAGTTCAAGCACACCTCGCTGAAGCGCTGAACGCCCGCACTGGGCTGCCGCCGTCAGGCGGCGGGGATGGCAGGGACCCTCAGCCCGGCACCGGGACGTCGAAGTCGTCCCGGTCGTCGCTGCTCGAGCCCGGGTTGGCGAGCAGCGTGCGCACGTCGAGCAGCAGGTCGGCAACCTCGTTCGAGGACACCAGCTCACGGTGGAGCAGATCGCCCAGGCCCTTGTCGATGACGGCCAAGGCCTCGCTGATCGTCTCGTCGAGCGTGTGGGTCTCGGTCATTGACGCCCACCATACCGGTCGCTCGACGGTCGGCGACGACAGCGAGAGGCGAATCCGTCACACCGACCGGGCTTCGCGTGACCCACTGGGCCCTACGATTCGCTAGCGCAGGGCCGCCAGCTCGGCCTCGATCCGGGACAGCCGACGCTCGATGTCGCGTATGCGCTCCTCGAGGCTGGAGGCGTCTTCGGCCACGGTGAGCTGGGGCAATGTCGCGAGGTGGTTGCCGCCCATATCAGGTGGTGGTGGGGGCGGTGGGGGCAGCGCCGGATCGTCACGCCAGTCGCTCGAGCGGTAGGCGGGACGGGGGC
>DATFVX010000372.1:0-3926 GCA_035259985.1 Acidimicrobiales bacterium
GTCCGCGGTTGCTTCTGGAAGGGCCAGGCAGATGTTCGTCGCTCGATCGAGCAACTCTGCTTCCACCGCCACATCATTGACGAAGCGGCGCCTCGCCGCGCGCCCCCTACCGCCGGTTGAGTGGCAGCCTTGCTGGCCCGGCCCGCACCGCACGCGGCCAGGCCGGCACCCGCACGTGTGCGACGGTGGGGTGGGTGAGGAGCGCGCCCATCAACGAAGGACTCCCCGACATTCGCGCCCACCCTTGGCGGGCGGCTGGCTGAGCGCGGGCTGCGCTCGGCGAACGACGTCTACACGCCTACTGGCACGTCGGGGACGCCTCTCAGTCAACTCCTGGCAAGCATTATGGGACGCCGTCCGTTCGCCCACACGCGAACCAGAGCCGGCGATCTGTACGGCGTGCCCGAGAGACGCGCAGTCCCCGTGGTCGCCGCGCGGCCGAACGCCCGTGTGGCGCTCGGCGTGCCTCGACTGGTGATGGCCCGCAGGTCGCCCAGATGGTGTGACACCGCAAACGAAGCGATCAACGCCTGTCACGCGGGTGGCTGGTCGGACGAGTCCGGTGGCGTGTGCGTGAGCGAGTGGGCGAGCTCGGTGCGGGAGCGGAGGCCGCGCTTGCGGTAGATGCTGGACAGGTGGTGCTCCACCGTCTTCGGGCTGAGGAACAGGGCCGCGGCCACCTCGCGGTTGGTGAGGCCGCGCCCGACGAGGAGGGCAATGCGGGTCTCCTGTGAGGTGAGGGGCTCGACGGCGTAGGGCTGGCGGCGTCGAGCGGTCTCACCCGTCGCGGCGAGCTCGGCGTTGGCTCGGTCTACGTACAGGTCGAGTGCCATGCCCTCGAACCGGTCGCGAGCGGTTCGCAGGTGCTCGCGAGCGGCGACCCGCTGCCGGAACCGCCGGAGCCGGGCGCCGTAGAGGAGCTCGGTGTTGGCTCGTTCGAACGGCACGTCCGCCACGCGGTCGTGGGCCCGGAGGGACGCGTCGAATGCGGCGACCGCAGCCGGATGGTCGGCGGCGGTCAGGCCCTGGCAGCGGGCGATGAATGCGGCGGTCCGGCCATCGGGCTGGGGGACGGCGGCGTAGCGATCGGTGAGGCGGCGGGCGTCGTCGCTGCGTCCGAGGCCCACGTAGGCCTCGACGAGCAGCGGCGCGACGCCGAGCGGCTCGCCGCTGGCGCCCCGCCCGCCGTCGACGGCCAGGCGACTCTCCAGCAGGGCCACCACCTCGTCGAGGTCGTCGCGGCACAGGGCGCAGAAGGCCCGGGCCAGTGCCAGGTGGGCGGCCGCGTCGACTGTCCCCGCCCGCTCCACGAGGGCAGCCGACCGGTCGAGCGCCGCCCGGGCGTCGTCGTGGAGGCCACGAGCGGCGTAGTGCCACGCGAGCAACTCCAACGCGGGCGCGGCGTCGGCCACGTAGCCCAGCTCACGGGCCAACTCGACTGCCTCGCCGGCCTCGGCGAACGCGGCCTCGTGGTCGCCCATGAATGCCCGGCCGTGGGCGGCCAGCGCCAACGCCGACACCAGCACGCCGAACGCCCCGCGGTCGCGGGCCAGCGCAAGGCGCCGTTCCAACGACTCGACCAGCTCGGGCGTCAACGGCACCCACGAGCACGCCTGTAGCGCCACGACCAGGTGACGGACGTCGTCGCGGAGGCCCGGGTCGGCGTCGAGGAGGTCGAGCGTCGCCGTCAGCAGCCGCCGCCCGGTGGCGGGATCGGGCCCAGCGACGGCGACGACGCCACGTAGGTAGAGGCTGAGCAGCCGCTGCTCCGGGTCGGCCTCGTCGGCGACGGCGGCGGTCCGCTCGGCTGCGGCGGCCAGGCCGGAGAAGTCGTTGAGCCGGAAGCACACCTGGGCGAGGTCGGCGAGGACGCGGACCCGAAGGCGGCCGGTGGTCAGCTCCGCGGCCTGCTCGAGGAACCGTCGTGCCTGGGGGATCGAACCGGCGACCTGTTCCAGTGACCCCAGCGCGGCGAGAGCGCGCCCGCGGGCGGCGCTGTCGGCCTCGCCGCTGATGACGCCTTCGGCCAGCGCCCTCGCACGCGCGGCGTCACCGCCCAGGGCGGCGTCCTCGACGGCGCCGGCGAGCAGGTCGGCGGCATGGGCAGGGTCGGTGGAGAGCCGCGCCGCCCGCTCGAGCCCCGCGGAGGCGGCCGCGTATCCCCGCCGCTCCCGGTCCGTCATGGCGACCGCCTCGATCCGCGCCGCCAGCTCGTCGTCGGGCCCGGTGGCGGCCTCGGCCTGGTGCCAGGTACGTGACCGCCAGAGGCTGTCGGGGAGCGCTGCGGCCAACCCGGCATGGGCCGCACGACGTTCCGCCGGGGTGGACGCCGCCAGCGTGGCGGTGCGCAGCAGCGGATGCCGGAAGCGGACGACGCCCGGTTCCCGCACCACCACGCCACGGGCTTCGGCTTCGCCGAGCGCGCCGTCGGGGTCGACGCCATCGGCCCTGGCGGCCCTGAGGACCGGGTCGATGCTCTCGTCCTGCGCGACGGCAACGAGCAGCACCACCCGTCGGCAAGCGGGAGTGAGGCTGGCCAGGACGGGCTCGTACACGGCATGGAGGCGGTCGCCCGCCGGAAGCGGGTCGGGGAGCTCCGCGCCCCGGCGCTGTGCCGGGGACAGCAGCGTGCCGGCCTCCCGCAGGGCGAGGGGGTTGCCGCCGGTGGCCGTGACCAGGCGGGCCGCCACCGCGGCGGTCGTGCCCGGCGGGAGGACGCCGGTTGCCTCGGAGGCCGCCAGCCCCCGCAACTGCAGCACGGGGAGGCCATCGAGCGCGGTGCCCGGCGGCGATCCGTGGCGGGTGGCCAACAGGACGGCGACGGCGTCGTGGGTGAGGCGCCGGGCGGCGAACAGCACGGCCGCGGCCGACTCGAGATCGAGCCAGTGGAGGTCATCGATCACCACGAGCAGCGGGGCGTCCTCGGCGGCCGCTCCCAGTAGGGACAACGTGGCCGCGGCCACCAGGTAGCGGTCGCCGACTGCGTCCGGGGCTCCCCAGCCCAGCGCCGCCTCCAAGGCCCTCACCTGCGCCGGCGGCACCCGGTCGAGGTGGTGGCGCAGTGGGGCGAGGAGCTGGAGCAAGGCGGCGTAGGCCATCGCGGACTCGGACTCGACGCCGTGCGCCACGAGCCGCGTGAACCCGTCCGCCGACCTCGCCGCCGCCGCCAGCAGTGACGTCTTGCCGATGCCGGCCTCGCCCCGCAACACGAGCGCGCCGGCCGTGCCGGATCGGGCTCGCTCGAGCAGATCCCCGATGCGGCGGAGGTCATCGTCCCGGCCGACCAACATCGGGGGTTCCCCCGATGCGATGCCGGAGCGCCCGGCGTCACCGTCGTCGCATGCGACGACTTCAGGATCGGGCGTGGATGCCGACACTCATCATGGTACTTCGGGCCCTTGGGGCGGGATTGGCTGCCACGGCCCCGAGGATGGGCATGCTCATGGGCCGACGGCCCCCCACCGTCGGCCCCCCGCGGAGCCGACGGTGAGCGCACCCGTGGCGGTGGCGACAGCGGTCGCCCAGGCCATCGACGACCACGACCTCACCGAGCTGACACGCCTCCACGACCCCCACGCCCGCATCAGCTTCGACCCGCCGTCGCGGTCCGTCGGCATCACGGCCTGGGTCAGCATCCTCGCTCATCTGATGACCGCCCTACCGGACTTCGCAGTCCGGACGTCGACCCTGGTCGGCGATGACCGGATGGCCATGGTGGAGATGACCCTGACCGGCACCAACACCGGGCCCATCGTCACGGACGACTGGGAACGCGCCCTCCTCGGCACCGACCTGCCGACGCTGCCCCCGACCGGGCGGTCGCTGGAGGTGACTGGCGTCGCGGTGATGGAGATCGTCGACGAGCACGTCGTCGCGTCGCGCCTCTACCTCCCGCCCGGCTGGTTCTACGTCGGCCTCGGCCTGGT
>DATFVX010000373.1:0-5711 GCA_035259985.1 Acidimicrobiales bacterium
TGAATCAGACGTGCAGCTATCAGGAAAGTCATCGCGCACGCGAGATGCGCGCGCACGTCGGCCACGGCGTGCTGCCCCCGGCATGGAGCCGCGCACCGTCGCGGACCTGGCCGAGACGCGCATCAGCGCCGGTCGAAACCGGCGCTGATCTGGGGGTTCGTGTGGAGCGGACGACGGGACTCGAACCCGCGACCCTCACCTTGGCAAGGTGATGCTCTACCAACTGAGCCACGTCCGCGTGGGAGGCACAACCTTAGCAATCCCGCCCTGGCCGCCCACCAGCCGCCGCGGGCACGGACGGCTACAGCGACGCGAGCGCCCGGTCCAGCAACTCGGCCGCCGACGGCGAGAACCGCAGACCACGGGCGGCCTCGAGGCCCGCGGGGCTCATCTTCTTGGCGGTCTTCTGCAGGATGTCGACGGTCTTGTCGTCGCCCATCCTTCCGGCGAGCTCGTCGAGCTGCGTCTCGAGGAAGACAAGGCAGAGTGCGTCCTCGTGGACCTGCACGGCACGGTCGTGGCCGAGGCCCCGCTTGGCCACGATCGCCTGGACCCGGGCGACCGAATCGTGGTCGTAGCCGGCCTCCCGCAGGATGGCGCCCACGTCGTCGGCGTGCTGGCGCTTCAGCGCGGTGCGCCACTTGAGGTAGCCCGAACGGCCGTCGGGATAGCTGGCGCGCGGGATCGTCCAGCGGCGCAGGTGGTGTGCCCGGGCGGCCAGGATCTGCTGCTCCGAGCACGCCGGATCGAGGGTGCGCACCCAGTGCGTCATGAGCTCGGCGTGGGCGAGCTCCTTCGGCCGGGCCACGCCGTCCACCATGATCACGTGGGGATCGTCCCCGTTGGCGGCGTCGATGGCCGCGAGCGCTGCGGCGAGCCTGTCCAATGGTCAGTACTCCTCGCGGAACATCACGCTGATCCGAGGCCCTGCCTGGGCCCGCTTCGGCACCGAATGCTCCCACGTGCGCTGGCACGTGCCACCGAGGACGAGCAGGTCTCCGGGCGCCGGCTCCAGCCGCAGCGACCGGCCGCCGCCCTTGGGGCGGAGGAGGAACCGTCGGGGGCTGCCGAGCGAGAGGATCGCGACGACGGTCTCGGGACGGGTCCGGGCGACCCGGTCGCCGTGCCAGGCGACGCTGTCCTTGCCGTCGCGGTAGAGGTTGGCCGAGATGACCGACAGGTCGGCGTCGAAGCGCTCCGACAGTGCGGCGGCCATGGCCGGCAGCGGGGGCGGGGGGTCGTCCCACTGCCGGGTGGTGAGCCGGGGCTCGACCACCATGCGGTCGTACATGCGGCGCTCGTGCGACGACCACGGCGCCCCCTCGAGCACGGCCTCGAACAACGGGTCGCTCCCCCGTGCCCACCCGGGTACCACGTCGAGCCAGGCCCCCGAGCCCAGGTCGCGGCGCTCGGCCCGCGCAAAGCTGGCATCGAAGTCGGGCGGGACGCCGCCGAGTAGCGAGGGCTGCCAGGCCAGAGCCACCGCTCCAGGCTAGCCCCACCCGACGAACTGGCGTTCGTGAAATTCCGTCTAGGGGGGGTCGGCGTCCTTCGGTCGAAGGTCGATGCGCAGGACCAGCACGCCGTCCTCGATCGTGCCCTCGGCGTCGCCGACGATGGCGAAGTCCTGGTAGTCGACCTCGGCCTGGCGGATGAACCGCATGCGTTCCTCGCCGGCGACCGGGGGCAGGGTGCGGTTCCGCACCGCGTGGGCTCGGTCGCGGAAACGCTGGATCATCGCGTCGACGTCGAGGCTGTCACCCATGGGGCTGCACGGTACCCCCGCGCCGATTCCGGGCTCAGCGGCGCCGGTCTGATGCCCAGAGGTCGGTGTCGCGCACCGCGCGCCCCGCCACGAACGGTTGTTGGCGCGCCGTCGGCGGCCCACCCGCGCCCGGTGTCCCCCCGGTGCCAGGGCCGCGTCGCCGTGGTCCCTGGCCGCCAGAGGAGCCGGGCGGACCACCACGGCCGGGTGGCGGCGTGGTGGTCGTCGGCCGCCCACCCGGCACACCCGGACCCCCGGGACCGCCCGGCACGCCCGGACCACCGGGACCCGCGGGTCCGCCCGGACCACCCGGGCCCACCCGGCGCCTTCGTGCGCCCCCGGGGCCCGGTCCGGCACCTTCGCGACCCGGCGTCGGGGCGGACGGTCCCGGCGGCCCGCCGGTGGCGCCGGCCTCCGGCGGTCCGACGAACGTGCGGCGCGGATCTCGGGGCTCGTCCCAGGCCTGGTTGGGACCACCGCGGGCACCGGGCCCGCCGGCGCGGCCCGCCGGTGGCGCAGTGCGGTAGCCGAGGCCACCACCTCCGCGCCGGGCGTCGTCGGCTTCGTCGCCCTCCAGGACCACGCCGGGGCGGGTGAGCAGCCAGTAGCGCCAGGTGAGCACGGCAACGAGGACCGCGACGCCTGCGAGGGCGGCGATGATCATCCAGATCAACCGGTTCTCGTCGTCGGCGCTGCTGCCCTCGTCCGGCGCGGGCACCGTGGTGGTCGTCGTGGCCTGAGCGCCCTCCGTGCCGTCGCCAGGCACCAGCAGGTTGTTCACCGTGGTGAACGTGAGGCCCTGCGCCTCGGACGCGGCCGACGCCGCCACCTCCTCGGCGGGCTCCTCTTCGGTGACGGCCGGCTCTACGTCGGCGCCGCTGTCCGCTGGGGGCGCCGGCTCGGCCGTCGTCGGTGGCTCGGTCCCCTGCGTCGTCGGCGGCGCCGTCGCGGGCGGACGAGTCGTTGTCGTGGTCGGCCGGGGCCGCGTGGTCGTTGTCGTGGGCGACGTGGTGGTCGTGGTCTGTCCCGGGCCGGGTTGCTGCTGCGCGAACGCCGCGGACGACCCGCCGACGAGGAGCCCCAGCCCCAGCAGCCACGCCACGGCGACGTGACAGGGCTCCGGCCGCCCGCCGCGTGATGGTCTAGCTGCGTTCATGTACTCCCACCTTGCCGGCCCCCAGCCGGGGAGATCGTACCCATGCCCATCATCGGGACGGATGGACGCTACATCTGAGCAAATGAACGCGGCGTGAACCAGTCGAACCGGCCGCGGGCCGGGTGCTGCGGCTCACACCTGGTGCACCGGGCAGCTGACGGTGGTGCGCCCGCCGATCCGGCGGACCTGCAGGGCAGCCCCGTCCCGGGGGCACAGGCCGTCGAGCGCCGCGGCCTGGCGGACGTCGCCCGTGTGGCTGCCTCCACGCGCCGTCAGCTCACGGATCACCCGGCCGATCGCCCGATGCAGCCGCCGCAGCTCGGTCGCTGTCAGGTCGCCGGCGGGTCGAGCCGGGTCCAAGCCCGCGGCGAACAGGATCTCGTCGGCCATCAGGTTGCCGATGCCGGCGACCCGTGCCTGGTCGAGCAGTCGTGCCTTCAGCGGCGCGCGGCTCCCGCGGAGGGCCGCCTCCACGTCGCGGAGCCGCGCCTGCGCGGCATCGACACCGAGGCGGCCCTCGTCGGGCTCCAGCTCGATGCCGCCGAGCCGGCGGGGATCCCGGATCCGCAGGTCGCCGCCGTCGGTGAAGCGCAGGCCGAACCGATCCCAGGCCGGGTTGTTCCTCCCGCTCGCGTACTGGAGTCGATCGATGGCTGCGCCTCCGTCGACGATCAGGCGGCCGCTCATCCCGAAGCGCAGCCCGAGGCGGGTGCCGTCGTCGAGGTCGAGGACCAGCAGTTTGCCGATGCGCCGGACGCCATCGATCGTGCGACCGGTCACGGCGGCGACGACCTCGGCGGGCGAGCTCCGCTTCACGTACCAGGCGTCGGGCACATCGACGTGCGCCACCGTCCGCCCCACCACGCCCTCGCCCTGGCGCCGGTAGGTCTCCACCTCGAGCATCTCTGGCACCGCAGCAGCGTACGAACTGGCGGTTCATGCGCCGCGCCCCAGGGCGGGATGGTGTCAGCCGGTCGCCGCCTCCAGCGCCCGGTCGAAGTCGGCGATCAGGTCGTCGGGGTGCTCGAGCCCGACGGAGATGCGCACCAACCCCTCGGTGATCCCGAGGTCCGCGCGCTCGGGCGGCGACATGAGCGCGGCGATGGTTGCCGCGTGCGACAGCAGCGTCTCCGGTCCCCCCAGGGATATGGCGATGCGGCCGACCCGGCACGCGCCGCAGAACCGCTTGGCCGCGTCGGCGCCTCCGGCCACTTCGATGGACAGCACGGTGCCGCCCGACGACATCTGGCGCTTCGCCAGGTCGCGCTGAGGATGGCTGTCGAGGCCCGGGTAGTTGACGACGTCGACGCCGGGATGCCCGGCCAGGTGTTCGGCCAGCCGCTGGGCGGTCGCGCTCTGCTGGTGGACCCTGGCGGCCAGGGTGCGGATGCCGCGCAACCCGTTCCAGGCGTCGAACGGCGACGCCTGGGCGCCATGCATCAGGTGCCAGCCCCAGACGGCGTCCACGAGGTCACGGCTGCCGGCGATCACGCCGAGCAGCGCGTCGTTGTGGCCGGCGATGCCCTTGGTGGCGGCGTGCAGGACCAGATCGGCGCCGAGCGCCAGTGGCAGCTGCAGCACGGGCGTGGCGAACGTCGAGTCGACCACTGTGAAGGGGCCCGGAATCGCAGACACCGCCTCGATGTCGGTGAGCGTGAGGGCGGGGTTGGCAGGCGTCTCCACGAACACGAGCTGCGTCTCGCCGGGCCGCACGGCGTCGACGAACTGCTGGGTATCGGTGCCGTCGACGAAGGTCACGTCGATGCCCAGGCGGGGACAGTGGGCGCCGAAGAAGGTCGACGTGGCCGAGAACGTGTGCCGCTGCGCCACGACGTGATCCCCCGTCGAGCACAGTGCGAGCACCGTCGTCGTCACGGCCGCCATCCCGGATGCGAACGCCAGCGCCGCTTCCGCCCCCTCGAGGGCGGCGACGGCCTCCTCGAAGTCTCGGGCGGTGGGACTGCCGAAGCGCGAGTAGTAGTGCGTCGCCCGGGCCGTGCTCGCCATCTCGAGGTGGTCGTCGATGGCTGGCACCTCGTACGTGGTCGAGGGGAACAGGACCGGCGCCAGCGACGGTCCCCCGAAGGTGCGCCCGGCGCGGATGGCTCGGGTCTCGAGCCGCCACTCGGGCGCACCGCCGGCGTCGTCGGTTGTCGTGTCGTCTGGACGGGTGTCGTCATCCATGCGTGCTCTCCACCTTGGCCAGGAAGTCCCCGACGATCCCCGACAGCTGGTCGGTCTCGATGAGGAAGGCATCGTGCCCGTGCGGGCTCCGCAGTTCGGCGTAACGGGCGTCGACGCCCTCGGCCTTCGCCAACTCCACGATCTCGCGCGACTGGTGCGACGGATAGAGGATGTCGCTGTCGATGCCGACCGACAGGAGCGGCGCCCGCAGGCGGGCGAACGCTGGCGCGTAGCCGCCCCTCCCCCGCGCCAGGTCGTGGAGGTCCATCGCCTTGGTGAGGAGGAGGTAGCTGTTGGCGTCGAACCGGCGGACGAGCTTGTCGCCCTGGTACTCCAGGTAGCGCTCGACCTGGAACCGCTGCCACAGCGTGAAGCCGTCCACCGGCTCCACGGTCTCGCGCCCGAAGCGGGCGCTGAACACGTCGTCGCTCCGGAACGTCATCATCGACATCATCCGCGCCGTGGCCAGCCCCTCGTGCGGGCCGTCGCCGGGAGCGGCGTCGTAGTAGTCGCCGCCGCGCCAGCGCGGGTCCATGCGGATCGCCCGCCGGCCGCTGCTCCACCACCCGATCTGCTGGGCGCTGGCGGCAGCCGCAGTGGCGATCG
>DATFVX010000374.1:0-14778 GCA_035259985.1 Acidimicrobiales bacterium
GTGACCAACCCCGACGTGAGCCCGTACAAGGGCATGTCGATGTTCCTGGTCCCCACCGACACGCCCGGCGTCGACATCGTCCGCAACATCGGCCTGTGGGGCGAGCCGCTGAACGAGGGATCCCACGCGCTGATCCACTACGAGGACGTGCGCGTGCCGGAGGAGGCGCTGCTCGGCGGCGAGGGCCAGGCCTTCGTCATCGCCCAGACCCGGCTGGGCGGCGGCCGCATCCACCACGCCATGCGGACCATCGGCCTGGCGCAGAAGGCGCTCGACATGATGTGCGAGCGGGCACTCAGCCGCGAGACCCAGGGCAGCCTGCTGGCGGACAAGCAGTTCGTGCAGGGATACATCGCCGACTCGTACGCGCAGCTCGTGCAGTTCCGGCTGTTCGTGCTGTACACGGCCTGGGAGATCGACAGGTACAACGACTACAAGCGGGTCCGCAAGGACATCGCCACCGCCAAGGTCGTCATGCCCACCGTGCTCCACGACATCGCGTGGCGGGCGATGCAGGTCCACGGCGCCCTCGGCACCACCAACGAGATGCCGTTCTTCGGCATGATCCACGGCGCGGGGGTCATGGGCCTGGCCGACGGTCCGACGGAGGTCCACAAGGTCACGGTGGCCCGCCAGGTGCTCCGGGACTACAAGCCGAGCGACGACACGTGGCCCACCGAGTGGATCCCCAAGAAGATCGATGCCGCGAAGGCCCGCTTCGCCGAGTACCTCGAGCACGAGGTCGGGAACCTGTGATCGACGTCGAGCGCCTCGCGACCTGGATGGACGGGGCGGCGCTGCCGGGCAAGGGCGAGCCGCTCGACGCCGGCTACGTGTCGGGCGGCTCGCAGAACGAGATCTACGAGATCCGCCGCGGCGACCTCCACGCCGCCCTTCGCATCCCGCCACCACCGGCGCCCGAGAGCCGCGACGGCGGCATCCTGCGCGAGTGGCGCATCATCGAGGCCCTCGACGGGACCGACGTGCCCTGCACGCCCGCCATCGGCATGTGCGCCGACACGTCGGTGCTCGGCCGGCCCTTCTACCTCATGGGGTTCGTCGACGGCTGGTCGCCGATGAACACCGACGGCTGGCCGCCGCCCTTCGACACCGACCTCGCGGCGCGGCAGGGCCTCGCGTACCAGCTCGTCGAGGGCATCGCGCGGCTCGGCAACGTGGACTGGCGGGCCCGCGGCCTCCACGACCTCGGCCGGCCCGACGGGTTCCACGAGCGCCAGGTCGACCGGTGGACGGCGTTCCTCGAGCGCATCAGGGGCCGCGACCTCCCCGGCTTCGACGTGGCCGCGGCCTGGCTGCGCGAGCACCGCCCGATCGACTACGTCCCGGGCCTCATGCACGGCGACTACCAGTTCGCGAACGTCATGTACGAGCACGGGGCGCCGGCGCGACTCGCCGCCATCGTCGACTGGGAGATGGGCACGGTCGGCGACCCCAAGCTCGACCTCGGCTGGGTCCTGCAGGGCTGGCCCGAGGACACGCAGGCGCCCGGGGTCTCGGGGCTCGGCTACGCCGACCTGTACGGCATGCCGTCCCGGGACCAGATCGCCGAGCACTACGCGGACGCGTCCGGCCGCCAGGTCGACGACCTCGACTACTACGTGATCCTCGCCCGCTGGAAGCTCGGGGTCGTGCTCGAGCAGGGCTACCAGCGGGCCGGTGACGACGAGAAGCTCCTGGCGTTCGGCCCGATCGTCCTCGACCTCATGAAGGGTGCGGCGGAGCTGGCCGAGACCACGGACTATCCGGCGTGAGCGAGCGTCCGCAATGCAGCGAGCGTGGCCCGAGCGGCCCGCCGCGAAGCGGCAAGAGCGGGAAACAATGAGCGAGGTGCTGGTGCGCGAGCGGCGGGGCTACGTCCTCGTCGCCCGGCTGAATCGTCCCGAGGCCCGCAACGCGCTCGACGCCGCGCTCATCCGGGCCATCAGCCAGGCGATGGACGACGCCGACGCCGACCCCGAGGTCCGGGCGGTGGTCCTCACCGGCACGGGCGGCCGCGCCTTCTGCGCCGGGATGGACCTGCGCGCCTTCGCCGACGGCGACGCACCGGCCGGCGGCGACCCCGGGGCCACTGCGGGGTTCTTCCGCCTGGTCCGGGGCGAGGTGAGGACGCCGCTGATCGGCGCCGCCAACGCCAGCGCGGTCGCCGGCGGCCTGGAGCTCCTCCTCGGCTGCGACCTCGTCGTCGCCTCCGCCGAGGCCCGCTTCGGGCTGCCGGAGGTCAAGCGCGGGCTGTTCGCCGCGGGGGGCGGCACGTCCCTCGGCACCCGGGTGCCGCTGGCCGTCGCCCTGGAGATGGCCCTCACCGGCGACACCGTCGACGCCGGGCGCGCCTACTCGCTCGGGCTGGTCAACGCCGTGGTTCCGCCCGAGGAGGTGCTGCCCACGGCCCTCGACTTCGCCGGGCGGATCGCCGCCAACGGGCCGCTCGGGGTGGCGGCGACGAAGGAGCTCGTGCGGCTCGGTGTGACCGACGCGGCGCGCGCCGCCGAGCGCCTGCGCAAGCTGCAGCCGGTGGTGTTCGGCAGCGAGGACGCCAGGGAGGGCGCCATGGCGTTCGTGGAGCGGCGGGCGCCGGTCTGGCGGGGCCGCTGAGCCGGCGTGCGCGTCAGCTCGAGGTTGGGGCGAGGTCGTCGTCGAGCTCGACCCCGAACGAGCGGAACGCCATCGCCAACGTGTCGTAGGCCCCGACGGTGAACACGAGGTCCATCAGCTGCCGGTCGTCGAGCTCGCCGGCCAGCGCCCGCCAGGTGGGGTCGGCGACCCTGGCGTCGTCGAGCAGCTCGTCCACGGCCCGGAGCATCGCCCGCTCGAGCGGCGACCAGCCCGGGGCGTCGGGCCCATCCGCGATGCGGCCGATCTCGTCGCGACCGAGCCCGGCGTCGCCGGCGAGGACCACGTGCTGCGCCCACTCGTAGCCGCAGCGCCGCCGCGACGCGACCCGGAGGACGAGGAGCTCCCGCTGGCGCGCCGACAGCGTGGTCGCGAACTGCACGTGCCCGTTGAAGGTGTTGAAGGCGCGCGTCAGCGCCGGGTGGTGGGCCAGGGTTCCGAGGGCGTTCAGCGCCTTCGGCCGGCCGCCACCCTGCTGGGGCAGGGGCAGGCGGGGCTCGGGCGGCCACAGGGCGGCCATGGCCTCCCGCATCGAGGCCGGCCACTCCCGCGGGGGCAGGGGCCGGATCCGCGGCCCGTCCGCCGTTCCATCCGCCGTCATCCCGCGGGCCGGTCGCCGGTGGACGCCGTGCGGCGCATTCGTCCTCCTCCACTCGCCCTGCGCAAGAGCAAGACTATACGTTCTGTAGAACATCATTTCCGTCGCTCACGCAGCGGAAGGGAGCCCGGCAGATGGCGAGCAACGAGGGCGTGCGGCTGTCGCTCCGCTACGACCTGCGGGCGCCGGCGTTCGGCCCGCCTGCGGAGGAGCTCTACGCGGCGGCACTCGAGCAGAGCGAGTGGGCCGAGGGCCAGGGCTTCGAGCTCGTGCACCTGACCGAGCACCACGGCTCCGACGACGGGTACTGCCCGTCCCCGCTCGTGCTGGCGGCGGCGATCACCGGCCGGACCCGCTCGCTGCGCGTCCTCATCGCCGCGCTGGTGCTGCCGCTGTACGACCCGATCCGCCTCGCCGAGGACCTCGCCGTGCTCGACCTCGCCAGCGGCGGCCGCGTCGACCTGGTCATCGGTGCCGGCTACCGGCCCGAGGAGCTGGCGATGTACGGCAGGGACATGGGAGACCGGGTCGCCCTGGTCGAGGAGGGCGTGGGCGTGCTCCGGTCGGCGTGGTCGGGCGACGAGTTCGAGTACCGGGGCCGGCGCGTGCGCGTCACGCCCCGGCCCGGCCGCGCCCGGGGCCCGGCACTGCTGATGGCGGGGGCGACGCCCGGCGCGGCCCGCCGGGCGGCGCGACTCGGCGACGGCTTCGTCCCCGTCGACCCGTCGCTGTGGCCGGCGTACGAGGCCGCCTGCCGCGAGCTCGGGCGCGAGCCCGGGCCCCCGCCGCCGGTGTCGGGCCCGCTCTTCGTCCACGTCGCCGACGACCCCGAGCGGGCGTGGGCGCGCATCGCCCCCCACGCGCTCCACGAGACCAACTCCTACGGCGCCTGGCTCGCCAGCGCCGAGGGCATCCCCCGGTACACGCCCGCCGACGACGCCGACGCCCTGCGCGCCGGCGGCGCCTACGCCGTCCTGACCCCCGACGAGTGCGTGGCGATGGCCGGCTCCACGGGCTCCCTCCGCCTGCACCCGCTCATGGGCGGCCTCCCGCCCGAGCTCGCCTGGGAGAGCCTGGAGCTCGTCGCCGCCAAGGTGCTCCCCCGATTGCGACACTAGTGTCACCTTGACCGGGGCGTGGCGACCAGGCGTTGCACTCGAGGGGGAGGTTGACGATGGTTCGTCGTCTGCTGGGGATCGTGCTCTGCGCGGCCATGCTGTCCGTCGGCCTGGGCGCCACCGCTCACGCCGACGAGTCCGCACCAACGGTGACCGGCCCCGTCACGGGCGGCAACGGGGTGCCGATCGTGTTCAGCGGCCAGCCTGCCGACCGGCTGGTCGGCCGCGAGGCATTCGACCTCGCGTCGGTCGGGTACGAGCAGTCGGAGTTCTTCGTGTCGGGCACCGCCAGCGCCTTCTCGCCGGCGCTGGGATCGACGCTGGGCGGCGACGGCCGCTGGACCGTGGAGCCCTCGTCGGAGGCCGCCTTCACGACGCGCGTGGTGGTGAACCGTCCGATCAAGGAGCGCGACTTCAACGGCACCGTCGTCGTCGAGTGGCTCAACGTCTCGGGCGGGGTGGACGCCAGCCCGGACTGGATGCACACCCACGTCGAGCTCGTCCGCCGCGGCTACGCCTGGGTCGGCGTCTCTGCGCAGGCCGTGGGCCTCAACGCCCTCAAGGGCCCGCCGCCCGGGGATGCCGTGCGGTACGCGTCGCTGACGCATCCGGGTGACAGCTACTCGTACGACATCTTCTCCCAGGCCGGGCGCGCCGTCCGCGGCGACGCCGACCTCGTGCTGGGTGGCCTGCGCCCCGACCGCCTCCTTGCCGTCGGGGAGTCGCAGTCGGCCGGGCGCCTGGTGACCTACATCGACGCGGTGCACCCGCTGGCGCAGGTCTACGACGGCTTCCTGGTGCACAGCCGCGGCGGCGGGGGCGCCCCCCTGGCGCAGCCGCCGACCGTGCCGGCCCCGGTGACCGGCCAGGCCCCGACGCTCATCCGCGACGACCTCGACGTGCCGGTGCTGGTCTTCAACACCGAGACCGACGTCGGCTCGCTGCAGGCCCGCCAGGCCGACAGCGCCCGGTACCGGCTGTGGGAGGTCGCGGGGACGGCGCACTTCGACGAGTACGGCCTGTTGACGGGCGGCACCGACACGGGCCGGCGGTCGTCGGTCGCCGACTGGTTCGACACGATGCTCCATCCGACGAACCAGCCGAACCCCCTGTTCGTCTGCGCCTCGCCGATCAACGCGGGCCCCCAGACGTTCGTGCTCCGCAGCGCGATCGCGCACCTCGACCGCTGGGCCGCCGGCGGCCCGCCGCCGCCCATGGCGCCGCGTCTCGAGACGGTCAGCATCTCGCCCATCCGGTACGTCCTGGACGCCAACGGCAACGTGCGGGGCGGGATCCGCACCCCGGCCGTGGACGCCCCCGTGGCCACGCTCAGCGGGCTGGGTCAGACCGGTACGCAGTTCTGCGGCCTCTTCGGCACCACCGTGCCCCTGACGGCCGACCAACTCGACGCGCTGTACGGCAGCCACGGCCGCTTCGTGGCCGCGTGGAGCAAGGCGACCGTGCGGGCGTCCCTCGGCGGCTTCCTGCGGCCGGAGGACGCGGTCAACCTCGTCGTCGTCGGCGCCCAGTCCGACATCCTGCGGTGACGCCGTCGCGGTGATCGACTAGGGGACGTCGGCGTCCTCGGCGTCGGCCACGATGTCGTCGGCGTCGGCCTGGAGCAGGAACCCCGCGGCGACTGCGGCGTCGGCCGACTCGGTGACGGCGCCGACGTAGTCCTGGTGCGTCGGATACAGCGACGCCAGCGTGGTCGCGTCGAACGGCCGGGTGTCGCCGAACAGCACGCAGAGCACGCTGCGACCGGGTGGCGCCTCGCCGGTCAGGACCGAGATCGGCGCGTCGACCGCCGGGGTGCGGATGCCACCCAGCGCGATGCCCCGGTCGTCGCGGGCGATGGCGTCGCCCTCGACCTCGAGCGGGGGCGCCTCCGGCGGCGGGTCGCCGTCGACGACCCAGGCGCGTAGCGACGCGATCGCGGCCCGCAGCACGTGGGCCTGGGACCCCTCGTTGATCGAGCCGCACTCCGCCGCCAGGTCGAAGCCGCCCCCCGCCACCTCCCGGGCCATCTCCGCGTTGTAGTCGAGGATCGACCGGTCGGCGTGGGCGGTGCCGGCGACCTCCCACGTCCGCAGGGTGTCGGTGTCGTCCTGGCGCGCCGCATGGAAGCCCAGCACGCCGAACAGGTCGGTCTCGGTCTCGAACTGCAGCACCGGCACGTCGAGGTCGCCGCGGATCCGCGCCACGCCGTCGCCCAGGATCGCCGGCGAGTCGACGAGCGGGGCGCCCCCGCCGCCCCGGCTGTGGATCAGGAAGCCGTCGTAGATGTGCGCGACCGGCTGCACCGCATCGACGTACGTGACCATGCGGGCCGCCGACTGTGACTCACCGATCGCGATGACGTGGCGGGCGGTCAGCCCGTCCAGCACGTCGACGTCGCCGGGGCGGCGCACGGCCTGGGCCGCCTGGGAGAACATGTCGTACGAGTACGGGTCGCCGGGGTGGGCGAGGTCGCCGTACCGCTCGGGGTCCCACTGCTTGAGGGCCTGGACCTCCACCCCCGGGACCGGCAGCACGCCCCCGCCGTCGATGCCGGCCCGCTGCGCGGACACGCCGACGTAGGCCGAGCCGTGCCCCAACAGCTCGGGATGCGTCAGGCCGAAGTCCGGGTCGCCGTCGACGCCGGCCGTCACGTTCAGCCACTCGACGAACACCGTCCCGTCGAAGGTGTCGGGGTCTGCGGGCCGGCGCACCAGGATGCGGGTCCGGTACGGCGCAGTGCCCGCCTCGGTCACCGCCCAGTGCCCGTCCTCGCCCAACTCACCCGGCGACTTGTAGGCGGTCGCCTCGCCCTCCAGGACGTACTCCTCCTCGACGTAGCCGTAGCGCTCGGCGAGCCTCGCCGGCATCGCGTTGAACGGCCCGCCGTGCGTCCCGGCGGTGACCGGGCCGGACACGACCGGCCGGGCCACGCCCGCACCCCGGACGGGTCCGGCGGGCTCCTCGTCGGCCCCGGAGTCCCCCGCGTTGGCCGCGTCGCCGTCATCCCCCGACGATCCGCCCGACGAGCACGCCGTCGCCGCCACGAGCACGCCCAGGAGCGTCATCAACGCCAGGATCTCCGTTCCCACGCCGGCACCTCCGCGTCGCTGGATCAGTCGTCGGATCATGCGTCTCTCCCCTCGCACCGGCCCGCTCCCCAGGTGGTCCCGGCGCGTGGGGCGCAGGCTAACAGTAGAGTCGACTTCCGAACCGGCGCGACCCACACACGAGACTGGCGAAGATGGCACCAGGCCGAACCACCCCCGAGCGTGCCCCCGGCCTGCCCGGCCCGGGCGGCGATCGCGCTCCGGCCGCGGACCTCACCGGGTCGGTAACCCGGCGCGCGCCGTTCTCGCACAACCCCCAGGTCGGCGCCCGGGGGCAACGGACGCAGCAGCGCATCGTCGACGCCGCCCTCCGGGTCTTCGGCGAGGACGGCTACCACCACTGCGGCGTCGCCCGGATCACCAGGCTGGCCGGATGCTCGCGGGTGTCCTTCTACCAGTACTTCTCCGGCAAGGAAGACGTGTTCCGCCACCTGGCCGGGCAGGTGGCACGCCAGCTCAGCGCATCGACCGAGGCCCTCGGCACGCTGACCCCCGACGCCGAGGGCTGGGTGGGCATCCGGGCGTGGGTCGCCCGCTACGCCGACGTCTTCACGCGCTACCGACCGGTCTTCCAGGCCTACCAGGCGGCGGCCGAGACCGACGAGGCGGTCGCGGGCGGGTCGGCGCGCGTGGGCGAACGCGACGTCGCCGGGATCCGGTCGAAGCTGGCGACGACGACGTTGCCGCCGCGCCAACTCGATCCCGTGATCGCCCTCCTGCTCGAGTGCGTACCGCGTGCCCTCGAGGACGCCGTCGTCCTGCGCTCCGCCGCCCCGGAGGCCTTTCCGGCGCCGCGGGTCGAGGCTGCGCTCGCCGACGTCGTGCACCGGACCCTGTTCGGGCTGCGCGCTGACGTGAACGCGCACCCGCCCGCCGGTCGGAGGCCGCCCCCCATCGAGTTCGGCCCCGGCATGCGTGACGCCCTCCAGCACGACGACGTGCCGCCCGCCCTGAACGCCGCGGGCCGCCGGGCGCTCCAGGCGCTGCTGGTCGCCGGGCGGGACACGTTCGTGGCCCGCGGCTACCACCGCACGCGCGTCGACGACGTGGTCGCCGCCGCCGGCGTGTCGCACGGAGCCTTCTACCACTACTTCGAGAGCAAGGACGGGTTCGCGCGGGTGCTCGCGGCACGGGCGATCCAGAAGGTGGCGACCGCGTTCACGGACATTCCCGACGGCGCCACCCCCGACGGCCCGGCCCGCAGGGCCGCGCTGCGCCGCTGGCTCCGCCGCTACAACGCCGCCCATGCCACCGAGGCGGCCATGTTCCGCGTCTGGCTCGACGCCTCGCTCCAGAACTCCGCCCTGAGCACCGACTCGGCGGCCGCGCTCGATTGGGGCCGGCGGCGGATGGCGCGCTTCCTGGCGCCGCGTGAGTTCGGCGACGTGGACACCGAGGCGGTCGTCATGGTGGCGCTGCTCGGCGCATTCGGCGCGCGGGGGCGCTCGGCGCCGGCGATCGACGCCGCCACGCACATCGTCGAGCGGGGGCTGCTCGGCCAATGAGCGTCCCGGCGGCGACGTCTAACATCGGCGTCGATCCAAGAGGGGGTTGCGGACGGTGAGAACGGTGATCGTGGGCGCGTCGAGCGGGCTCGGGCGCTGCGTCGGAATCGGCCTGGCCCAGCGGGGCGCCCGGGTGGCGCTGCTCGCGCGTCGGCGCGGGCGGCTCGACGACGCCGCCAAGGAGGCGGGCCCGGGGGCGGTGGCGGTCACCTGCGACGTCACCGACGAGCCGTCCTGCCGCTCCGCCATCGCGGAGGCGGCCGCCGAGCTGGGCGGCATCGATGCCCTCGTCTACACGACCGGCATCGGCCCGCTGGCCCGCCTGGAGGACACCGATGCGGACACGTGGCGCCGGGTCTTCGACACCAACGTCACGGGCGCGGCGCTCGTCACGGCGGCGGCGCTCCCCCACCTCACCGCGTCGGCCGGCACGGCCGTCTACTTCTCCTCGGTCAGCGCGTCCCAGATGCCGCCGTGGCCGGGGTTGGGTGCCTACGCGGTCAGCAAGGCCGCGCTCGACAAGCTCGTCGAGGCCTGGCGCTCCGAGCACCCCCACGTGGCCTTCACGCGGCTGATCGTCGGCGACTGTGGCGGCGGCGAGGGCGACTCGAGGACGGGCTTCGCCGACGAATGGGACACCGAGCTGGCCGCCGAGGTCGGCCAGGAATGGCTGGCCCGGAGCTACCTGAGCGGCTCGCTGATCGACGTCGAGCACCTCGTGGCGGTCGTCGACGCCGTGCTCCGCGGCGGGTCGAGCGTCTCCCTGCCCTCGGTCACCGTGACGCCGCGCCGCCCCGCGCCGAGCAATTAGCCGGCAGACGGGGTGGCGGCTTCGACGTCCCCGAAGTAGGCGCGCTCGATCCGATCGGTGTCGCGGCGCAGCTCGTCGGCCGCGCTGCGGAGGACGATCGTGCCCCGGTTGAGCACGGCGGCCTCGTCGGCGACCTTGAGCGCGAGGCTCACGTGCTGTTCGACGAGCACGATCGCGGCGCCGTGTTCGCTGGCTATGCGCTGGACGGTGTCGAAGAGCGCCTCGACGACGAGCGGCGCCAGGCCCATGCTCATCTCGTCCACGAGCAGCACCTTGGGCTGCTGGATCAGGGCCCGGGCCATGGCCAGCATCTGCTGCTCGCCGCCGGAGAGGGCGCCCGCCGTCAGGCGCCAGCGCTTCTCGAGCGCCGGGAAGACGTCGAGGAGCTCGCGCGGTGCGGGGCCGTGGCGGCGCCTGGCCACCTCCAGGTTCTCGTCGACGGTCAGCGTGGTGAAGAGGGAGCGGTCGTCGGGGACCAGCACGACGCCGGCGCGGCTGGCGGCGACGGGATTGCCGTTGCGCAGCCTCGCCCCGTCGACCGCCACCGTCCCGCCGCGCGCCGGGAGCAGGCCGGCGAGGGTCAGCAGCAACGTCGACTTGCCCGCCCCGTTGGGGCCGAGCAGGGCCAGCACCCTCCCGGCCTCGACGTCGAGCTCGAGGTCCCGGAACACGACGGTGGCGCCGCGGCCGCCGGTCAGGTCCCGGCATTCGAGTCGAGGAAGCGCCGTCATGCCGACACCGCCTCGGCATCGTGCAGCGCGCCCAGGTACGCATCGGCGACGGCGCGGTTGGTCCGGATCGCGTCCGGCGAGCCCTCGGCGATCACCGCCCCGAAGTCGAGCACGTAGACGCGGTCGCACACGCGCAGCACGAGGGCGACGTCGTGGTCGACGAGGAGGACGGCGGTGCCCGACGACCGCAGCTCGCGGATGCGGTCCCCGAGCAAGGCGCTCTCGGCGGTGTCCAGCCCGGCGGCCGGCTCGTCCAACAGCAGCACACTCGGCTCGGCGACGCACGCACGCGCGATGGAGACGAGCTGGCGTTCGCCCTGGCTGAGCTCGCCCGCCGGGCGGTCGGCCAGCGCCGAGATCCCGACGTTGTGGAGCGCCCGTGCCACCGCGGCCCGGCGGTTGTCCCGGCGACCGCCGAACGCGGCCACGCTGACGTTCTCCTCCACGGAGAGGTCGTCGTAGAGCTCGAGCTGCTGGAACGTCCGGCCGAGGCCGGCACGGACGCGGGCGTGCGGCGCGAGGCCCTCGATGTGCCGCCCGGCAAGCTCGATCGAGCCCGTCGCCCGGGCGAAGCCGGTGATGGCATCGATGACGCTCGTCTTGCCGGCGCCGTTCGGGCCGATCAGCCCGACGATGCTCCCGCGGTCGACGCGCAGCGACACGTCGGCGACGGCCACGACGCCGCCGTAGCGGACCCTGAGGTTCTCGACCCGCAGGGCGGGCTCCGTTGCGGACGCAGCCGCCGGCTCCCGGGCCGGCCCGTGGTCGGGCGGCCGCTCGCCTTCCTCCACCGGCGGCGCGCCGGCGGCGACGGCCGGGCCCTCGCCGCCCGAATCCGAGGCACCTCGACCCGCCCTCGGGCGGGCGACGCGGTCGGCGAGCCGGTGGCCCCCGCTGGCGATGCCCTCCGGGTGGGCGATGAGCGTTGCGATCAGCAGCACGCCGGTGATGACCTGGAACCACGCGCCGAGGTCGACCCACCGGTCCAGCGCGATGAACACGATGCCGGTCGACGCCAGGATCCCGGCGTTGATGCCGCCCCACACCGACGTGACGCCGGCGAGGTAGGCGGTCGAGAGGAGGGCGAGGCCGCCGATGGCGGTGAAGGAGTCGAAGGTGACCACGCCGCGGCGGTAGGCCAGCAGGCTGCCCCCGAGCCCGGCGATGAACGAGGCCAACGCGAAGGCGAGGACCTTCACCCGCACGACGTTGACGCCGACGGCCGCCGCCGAGCGCTCGTTGGCCCTGACGGCGAGCATGGCCGAGCCCAGGGCGCTGCGGCGCAGCGCGGCCACCCCCACGGCGACCACGACGAGCGTGAACAGGCACAGGAGGCCGAACCCGATGCGGGGGAAGTCCTTGCCGGCACCGATCCCCAGGTCGATCCCGAGCATCGACGGCGGCGTGACGCGGGCCCCGGAGCTGCTGACGATGTCGGCGTTGCGGAACCACACGGCCTCGATGGCGTACGCCAGCGCCAGCGTGACGACGCCGAGCGTGAGGCCGCGGAGCCGCAGGGCGGGCAGGCCCACCACCACCCCCACGCCCGTGGCCACCAGCGCGGCCAGCAGCGGCGCGAACGGGAACGGGACCCCCCAGCCCTCGGTGAGGCCGCTCAGGGTGAACGCCGCCGCGCCCGCCAGCGCCAGCTGGGCCAGCGACACCTGTCCGGCGTAGCCGGTCACGACCACCAGCGACAACCCGATGACGGCGGCGATGAACGTGCCGATGACTGCGGCGCGCCAGCTGCCGGAGGTCAGCACCAGGGCGGCGACGCCCACGGCCGTGCCCACTGCCGCCGGCAGGAGGAGCGAGCGGGGCCGGGGCGCGTGGCCGAGTCGCTGGCGGACGAGGCCGCCGCGCACCGGCATCCCGCCGCCCACGGCGACCAGGGCGACGAGGATGACGACGAGCGGCACCAGCTCGAACGAGCCCGTCTGCGGGAGCCACGAGTGCTGCGCCGCGAGCGACAGCGCCTCGGACTGGAGCATGCCGATGGCGATGGCGGCCACGACGATCGGGATCAGGTGCTGGAACCGGCCGACGACCGCGGCCGCCAGCGCGGGCACCACGAACAGGGTGTAGGTCACCGGCGTCAGCGGGCTCACCGGAGCGATGAGGATGCCCGCCAGCCCGGCGATCACGGCGCTGAGCATCCAGTTCACGAGGGCGACCCGATCCGGCGACACGCCGCTGACGAACGCCCCGGTCTGCGACTCCGCCGCCGCCCGGGTCACGAGGCCGAACCGGGTGAACCGGAAGCCGGCGGCCAACGCGACGGCCAGCCCGACCACGGTCACCGCCAGGAAGAACCGATCGGCCAGCAGTGTGACGGAGCCGAGCTCCCAGCGCTCGGCCGGGAAGATCGCCGCCACGCTCACCGGGTTGGTGCCCTGCCGGATCGCCAGTGCCCCCTGGAGGACCACCAGCACGCCCAGCGAGGCGACGGCCTTGGCCAAGGGAGGCGCGTCGCGCAGCGGACGGAAGACCAGCAGGTACAAGAGGCCGCCCAGCGCCGCGCCGACGATCAGCGAGATCGCGACGGCGGGCCCGAACCCCATCTCCCCGCCCACGTCGATCGTCTTGGGCAGGCCGGGCACGGGAACGAGCAACTCGCCCCGGCGCAGCCCCGCGTACGTGTACGCCACGTACAGCGCGATGGCGCCGGTCGCGAAGTTCACCACGCCCGACGCCCGGTAGGTGATCACCAGCGCCAACGCCAGCGCCGCGTACACGCCCCCGTTGCCGAGACCGAGCAACAAAGAAGCGAGGTGATCCACGCGCCTTCTTCTCTACTGCGCCAAGAGCTCCGACGAGTCCACGACCTCGTAGTCGGTGGGCTGGCCCTCGGCGTCGAGCTGGGTCCGGAGCGACTGGTTCGTGCACACCGCGGGCAGCGCCGGGTCCGCGGACCCGTTGCACTGGTACATCACGCCGCCCCCGCCCGGCAGCTCCGCCTCGGGCATCGCCTTGATGGTCTCGATCACCGTCTCCGCGGTGATGTCGCCCGAGATCTCCCCCAGCGACGTCAGCAGGGACGCCATGGCCACGTAGCCGCCCATGGCCGTGGCGTTGTTGACGTCCTGGACGTCCTGGCCATACGCGTCCATCACCGCCTGGTACAGCTGGAACGTCGGGTCGTCCTCCGCCCCCAGCGCGAGGGTCGACGTGACGAACGTCCCCTCCAGCACGTCCCCGGGGACCCCTTCCCGGGTCGCGTCGGTGATGCACTGCGTGATCGAAGCGATCGCGCCGTCGTAGCCCACCGCGTTCAGCCCGTTGAACGCCGCGATGCAGAACGCGTCGTTGCCGACCACGTGAACGACGCCCGCACCGCCGGCCACGACCTGCTGCATCTGCGCCGTCATGTCGGCCGTGCCCGGCGCGATCGCCACCGTCTCGTGGTCGATGCCCTTGTCCTCGAGGATCGGGTACAGCCCCTCGAGGCCATCGATCGCCTGCGGGACGTCGATGGTCACGAACGCGATCTTGTCGGTCCCCTCGGACTCGGCCACCGAGACCGGCAGGGCGCCCAACGTCGTCTCCGGATTCACGAGCAGGAAGCTCGACTGGTCGTCGGCGGAGATCGCCTCACCGCTGCCCTGGAACCACATCGTCGGGATCCCTGCGGCGTGCAGCGGCTCCCACACCGCGTCGCCGACCGCCGACTGGCTCAGGGCCACCGCCACCACGTCCTGCTCCACGAGCTGGTTCGCGCAGTCCGTCGCCCCCGCCGGATCGGCGCCGGTCTCACAGGTCACGACCTCGACCGGCCGGCCACCCACGCCCGCCTTGTGGCCGTTCCAGTACTCGGCCGTCGCCTGCGCAGCGCGCAGCTCGTCGGTGTTGTCGAACGCCTGGGTGGCGCCGTCCGACACCATCCCGATGCGCACCGCTTCACCGGACGCCTCGTCCGCCGGCCCCAACAGGTCGCCGGACGCCGCCGTCGTCTCCGTCGCCTCCTGAGCGCCATCGCCGCTGCTGTCGTCATCGTCGCCGCCACACGCCGCGAACAGCAGTGCGCCCAGCAAGGCGACGACCACGCCCCGCCGGAGCACGCCACGTCGCTGCCCCGACGGTTCCCCCCGATAACCCATGGTCCCCTCCTCGATTGTTGGGTCCCTGACGATGGCGGCGCGCGTCGATCGCGACGGCCACTCACCTTGGTGTCAACAATATAATCATCCTAGGAGAACGCCGTTGCACTCGACAGAAACGGCATCTTCGCGGCGCGGATGAGGGACTTGCTTGGGCGGCAACCGCAGCGCGCCAGCGTA
>DATFVX010000375.1:0-4552 GCA_035259985.1 Acidimicrobiales bacterium
GCCGGCGGGGACGCCCGGCGGCAGCCCGGGCGCCGCGGGCACGCCGGGCCTGAGTCGCCGCCCCCCGGCCGTGGGCGCCGGAGCCGGCGAGGCTCGGGCACCGGGACGGGCATCGACGATCTCGAGCCCCGAGCCCTCACTGAACGTCAGCTCGTCCGCCAGGTCCAGGCTCACCATCTCGGCGTCGAGCAGGTGGTAGCCGTCGTCGCGCACGCCCGTCACCCGCAGGGTCAGCGTGAGCTTGGCCGGGGCGAGGACGACGCTCAGTCCGTGGACTTCTGCTTGCCCAGCCACACGCTGACGGCGAGGAGGACCGCCGCGTAGAAGATCCCGGTCGCCAGGTTCTGCAGGTTGCCGAACAGCCGGTCGCCGAAGTCCGCGCCGAGGTCGTCCTGCGTGAGCGTGTAGATGAACCAGAGCCCGTAGAGGCCGAGGACGACCCAGGCGGCGATGAACACCAGCTTGGGCAGGTCGAGCGGCGTGCGGCTCGGCGGCACATAGCCGGAGTAGTGCTGGGCGTAGCCGGACGGCTGGTACTCGTAGCCGGGCGGCGGCGCGCCCGGCGGCGGGGGGCTGCCGGGTTGCGGCGGGCGCGGCGGCACCGGGCCAGGCGCGCCCGGCGGAGTCTGGTCGCTCATGCCGTCACCTTGTCACACTGAACCTGAGGCGGTGCCTACCGGCACGGCCGTGGCCCGAGCGGCCCGGCGCGAAGCGCCAACAGCGGGAAGCCCGGTAGACGCTCACCACGGTCAACGTGAGTCGATGTCACACTGAATTCGCCAGCCGGGCCCAATCCTCCAGGCCCAACTCCTCCGCCCGCGCCTCGGGCCGCACGCCCGCCCGCTCGAACGCGGACGGCTCCACGAGCGGCGCCAGCGAGCGCCGCAGCATCTTGCGGCGCTGGCCGAACCCGGCCTCGACCAGGCGGAACAGGCGCTCGGGGTCGGCGTCGACCGGCGGGCGGGCCCGCCGTCGCAGCCGCACCAGCGCCGACTCCACCCGCGGCTGAGGGACGAAGACCGTGGGCGGCACGCGGCCCACCACGTCGGCGTCGGCCCAATACGCAACCTTGACCGACGGGATGCCGTAGGCCTTGCTGCCCGGCGGCGCCGCCAGCCGCTCGGCCACCTCCCGCTGGACCAGCACCAGCATCCGGTCGATCTCCGGCACATGGGCCAGGAGGTCGAGCAGCAGGGGCGTGGCCACGTTGTACGGCAGGTTCGCCACCAACGACCACCGACCCTGTCCCGCCCCAGCGGCGTCACCGCCGAGCACGCGGCCCCAGTCGAGGCTCATGGCGTCGCCCTCCACGACACGCACGCCCAAGGGCTCGACAACGGACCGCAGGACCGGCAGCAGGTGGCGATCGAGCTCGACCGCCGTCACGTCGGCCCCGGTCTCCGCCAAGGCCACGGTCAGTGACCCCAGGCCCGCACCGATCTCGACCACCCGGTCACCCGGCCCCACGCCGGCCAGGCTCGCGATGCGCCGCACGGTGTTGGGATCGGCGACGAAGTTCTGCCCCAGGGCCCGGCTGGGCGACAGCCCGTGCTCGGCGAGTAGCTCGCGCACCTGCCGGCGGGTCAGGGTCACCCGGCCGAGACTACGAACTTGCGGCGGCTACGGCCCCCATGGGGGCGCCAACCGCCGCACGTTCGGGTGACGTGGCGCTAGTTGAGCCCGTACACCCGCTCGGCGTTGGCCCATGTCGCCTCCGCCACCGCCTCCACCGGCACGCCCTTGACGTCCGCGACCGCGGCACCCACCAGCGGCACCAGGGCCGGGCGGTTGGGCCGGCCGCGGTACGGCACGGGTGCCAGGTAGGGGCTGTCGGTCTCGACGAGCAGCCGCTCGAGCGGGCACGTGGCGGCCGCCTCCCGCACGTCGTCGGCCGCGCGGAACGTGACGATGCCGGAGAACGACACGTACGCGCCCCGGTCGAGGCATGAACGGACCTCGTCGGGCCCGCCGGTGAAGCAGTGGAACACGGTGCGCGCGGGCGTGCCCTCAGCGTCGAGGATGGCGAACGTGTCGTCCCAGGCCTCGCGGGTGTGGATCACGAGCGCCAGGTCGCGCTCGTGCGCCAGGACGATCTGGGCGGCGAACATCGCCCGCTGCGCGGGCCGGGGCGAGTGGTCGTAGTGATAGTCGAGGCCGCATTCGCCCACCGCCACCACAAGGGAGTGCTCTCCGCTCCCACGGCCGCTCGGGCCGGCCTCCCCCAGCAGGTCGACGACGCCGTCGAGCCCGTGGCGCGCCTCGTGGGGATGCAGGCCAACCGTGGCCCAGACCACCCCTGGGTGGCGCGCCGCCGCCCGCACGGCCTCGGCCGAGCGCAGCGCGTCGGTCCCCACCGTGACGAGGCGCTCAACGCCGGCGTCCAGCGCCTCCGCCACCATGGCGTCGACCTCGGCGGCGTCGACCTGCTCGTCGACGTCCCAGCCCAGGTGGCAGTGGTCGTCGGTCCAGCGAATCGACATTCTGTTCCGCGGTCGCTAGTCCGCCGGCAGGCGGGGGAACAGCGGCGGGCCCTTGGCCACCGGCAGGCCGCCGGGATAGCCACCCCACGCGGCGGCCTCGGGCAGCCGCTCGTCGACGACGGCTCCCGACAAGCCGATGCGCCGCCACGCCTCCTGCGCCGCGGTTGGGATCGCGGGGCTCGCGAGCACCGAGACGATCCGCAGGGCCTCGAGCGCGTCGCCGAGCACGGCGGCGACCGCGGGGCCGGGGTCCATCTTCCAGGGCTCGTTGGCCTCGAGGTAGCCGTTGGTCTCGCGGATCAGGCGCCACGTGGCCTCGAGTGCGACGGACGGCTGGACGTCGGCCCACGCCCGGGCCGCCGCCGCGTAGACGTCGGCGGCGACCGGGGCCAGCGGGCTCTCAGCCCCGGGGGCCGGCCCGATCCCATCGCACTTGCGGCCGACGACCGTCGCCACTCGCGACAGCAGGTTGCCGAAGTTGTTGGCCAGGTCGGCGTTGTACCGGTCGACCATGCGCTCGTAGCTGAATTCGCCGTCGGGGCCGAAGGCGGTGTCGCGGAGGAAGTGATAGCGGTACCCGTCGACGCCGAACTCGTCGACCAGGTCGGCGGGCGCGATCTGGTTGAAGGCGGTCTTGCTCATCTTCTCGCCGCCGACCAGCAGGTAGCCGTGGACGTTGATGTCGACCGGCGGATCGATGCCCGCCGCCATCAGCATGGCCGGCCAGTACACGCAGTGGAACCGCAGGATGTCCTTGCCGATCAGGTGGTGCACCGCCGGCCACCACGTTGCGAACCGCTCCGGGTCCTGCCCGTACCCGACGGCGGTGACGTAGTTGATCAGCGCGTCGTACCAGACGTAGGTGACGTGTGCCGGGTCCCACGGCAGCGGCACCCCCCAGGAGATGGACGTGCGGCTGATGGAGAAGTCGTCGAGCCCACCCCGGATGAACCCCAGCGCCTCGTTGCGCTTGCTCTCGGGGCGCACGAAATCGGGATGCTCCGCGTACCACTCGAGCAGCGGCTGCTCGAAGCGGGACAGCTTGAAGAAGTAGTTCTCCTCCTTCACGTGCTCCACGGGCCGGTGGTGGATGGGGCACAGGCCGTCGATCAGGTCGTCGAGCGTGTAGTACGCCTCGCACGAGACGCAGTACAGGCCCTCGTAGGTGCCGAGCTCGATGTGGCCGTTGTCGTAGACCCGCTGCAGGAACGCCTGCACGGCCCTGTGGTGCCGGGGCTCGGTCGTGCGGATGAAGTCGTCGTTGGAGATGTCCAGCAGCTTCCACGCGTCGCGGAAGCGCTCGGACGTGCGGTCGGCCATCTCCTTGGGGCTGATGCCGTTGGCCTCGGCCGCCCGCTGGATCTTGAGCCCGTGCTCGTCGGTGCCGGTGAGGAAGAACGTGTCGTCGCCAACCAGGCGGTGCCAGCGCGCGAGGGCGTCGGCGATGACCGTGGTGTAGGCATGGCCGATGTGGGGGGCGTCGTTGACGTAGTAGATGGGGGTCGTGACGTAGTAACGCACCACCCGCCGAGACTACTGGGAGTGGTGACAGACCCGACCGTGATATCCCCCCGGGGCGGCGGGTTGGCTAGGGTGGCTCGGCCGCCGCTGTTGGTCGTTGCGGTCAGCTTCGACCCAGAGGCGCCCGCTGGGATGTTGTTGGAGGACAGACACTGAGCCCTGCTCGACCGCCGTCGCCGCGACGCAGGCCCGACCGAGCCAACCGGAACCGAGACGGCCGCAAGGCTCGCCCCGCCGACCAGCTCGGCAGCGACCAGCCGCCTCGGGGGCCCGGCCACGCCCGCGGTTCCGGCGACTGGGAGTCGGACGGCTGGTCGGAGTGGCCGCCACCCCGGGATGCGGACGCGCCACCACCCGAGCCGCACGACCACGACATCCCGAGGATCACGACCGTCCACCCCGCCCCGGACAACGCCGCGCGTCCGTGGGAGGAGGCCGCCGCGGCCGCGGCCGCCACCCGCGGTGCGGCGGTGCAGCACCGCCCACCGGCCGACCCCGTGACGTCGCTCTCGCCCCGCGCATGGCGCGAGGAGGTCGCGCGCCGGGCGGCG
>DATFVX010000376.1:0-13894 GCA_035259985.1 Acidimicrobiales bacterium
CCTCGGTCCGCATCCGTCACCTGGATGTGGGCCGGCCACGGGTGCGGGTTGGCGATGGCAAGCTCGTCGACGTGCGCGGGGAGTCGCAGGCCAGCCCCGGCCAGCGCCAGTGCGGCTGCCACGACGGCGACAGCGACGGCATGGCCCAGTAGCTGGATCCTTCCGGGTGACCGTGTTGCCCGCACCGCCAGGCGCCCGGTCACGACGTCACCGCCGCGACCAAGCCGCCGGAGGTGGCGCGCCGGCCGCGCAGCGGGTCGGCTCTGGCATCGGCTGGGGATGGCGCTGCGCAAATCACGCGGAGCTCCTCTCATCGATCCCGACATGGTCAGAGCCCAGCGCCACCCACCGGGCGAGTGCGCCAATCCGCCACTCCACGCGCGCGGCGTCCGGTAGGCGCGGCGCGGCAGCAGCTCAGCGGGGGGACCGAGGGCTCAGATGGCCACGAGGAATCGCGGCGGCGCCCGCGGCGCCGCACGGGACGCACGCCGGGATGGGGACGCGCCCCGGCGATCGGGACGCACCAGGAACCAGCCCGACAGCAGCGCCAACCAGGCCAGCCCCAAGGCTGCGCCGAGCAGCTCCGACTTCGAGAAGCGCTTGACGGACCACGCGTCGCCGTCGCCAGACGATCGGGCGCGGGTTGTCAGGGACAGGCCACCACTCGGCGCTCCGCCAACGACGACCTCCACCGGAGGCTGACGGTCCTGACGGGCCGTGTCAGCCCCCGAGGCCCCCGGTCCCTGGACCAGGACGGCGGCCGCCAAGACGATGGCGACAACGCCTGGCACACCGAGGCAACGACCGAGGCGACGCATCCTGACCGAACGCTAGCCGGGACAACTCCACGACCTCAGACGGTCGGGGCGTCATCCTGCCGTCCGCCGTTGCGGCGCATCGTGCCAAAGGGCGTTGCCCACAGGGCCTTTGGCCCCTACAGGCGGGGCACCTCGATTCTTACCGTGCCTCGTAAGCGGACCATTGGATCCGCAGGAACGAGTGGGAGGAAACGAGATGAGTGTTTCGACGGAAGACCGTCCCCCGACCATGGTTGATCGCCACGACGAGGAAGTCGTGCGGCTGCCGCGACGGTCGATCGACAGGGTCTTGATCGGATTCGGTGTGATCGCGGCGATCGTGTTCGCTGCCGCCGGTGCGCTGCTCACCTGGGGCGCCAACTTCGCCGATGACTACGTCCAGGACGAGCTGTCGTCGCAGCGTGTCTTCTTTCCCGACGAGGCCGGCCTTCGTGAGGAGGGGCGTGAGGACCTCGTGAAGTACGCCGACCAACAAGTGACCACCGGCGGCGAGGCCGAGGCGTACGCGAGCTACATCGCCGGGCACATGGAAGGCATCGCCGACGGCAAGACCTACTCGGAGATCGACGACCGTGGCGCCGCGCAGGCCGTGGTCGACGCCCGGGAGTCCGGCGCGAGCGAGGCCGAGGTCGCCAAGCTGCAGGCGACCGCCGATGAGCTGAAGGCCCAGCGCGACTCGCTGTTCCGGGGCGAGACCCTTCGGGGCCTGCTGCTGTCGTCCTACGCCTGGGGCACGATCGGCGGGATCGCCGCCATCGCCGCGTGGGTCGCCTTCGCCGGCGCCGCCGTGATGGGCGCCCTCGTCGTCGCCGGTTTGGTGCACCTGCGCCGCTCCGACGCATGACCGCCACGTGATCGGCGCGACCACGCCGAGGCGGACATCGGTCGCCGGGCCCTCGGGCTCGGCGACCGATGTCGCGCTCAGGTCTGACGATCGAAGTCGGCCCCCACGGAGAGCGGGGGTTCCATGCCGTGGCGCCGCATGCCGTCCTCGACGCGTGCGATGACGGTGTCGATGACCTTCACCCTCGCGTAGCGCTTGTTCTCGGCCTCGACCAGGTCCCAGGGAGCCAGCGAATGGTCGGTGCGTTCCAGCATCTCGGCCACGGCCGCCTCGTACTCCGGCCGCTTGTCGCGGTTGTGCCAGTCGTCCCGGGTGAGCTTCCAGCTCTTGAGCGGATCGTCGTGGCGGCTCTCGAAGCGGCGCAGCTGCTCCTCGGCCGAGATGTGGAGCCACAGCTTCACGAGCACCATGCCTTCGAGGGCGAGGGAGCGTTCGAACTGCACGATGTCCTCGTAGCCGCGGTGCCACTGCTCTGTGGTGGCAAACCCGTCGACGCGCTCGACCAGCACACGCCCGTACCACGATCGGTCGAAAACCGCCATGCCTCCCCAGCCGGGAAGCTGCGCGTAGAAGCGGGCCAGGAAGTGATGCCTCGTCTCGTCGGAAGTCGGGGCCGCGAACTGCGCCACACGCACGTGGCGGGGATCGAGCCGCGCGACGAGCCGCTTGATGGCCCCGCCCTTGCCCGAGGCGTCCCAGCCCTCGAACACCACGCACACCGGGGGCCCGATCGTGCCGTCGCCGAGGAGCCCGGCCAGCACCAGGCGTAGGTGGAGCAGCCGCCGCTGAGCCGCGGCCAGGCGCGCCTCCTCTTGTTCATGCGACAGCCGGAGCGACAAGTCGAGGTGGTCGAGTCGGGACACATGTCCATTGAACCTCCCGCGGCGTGTGACCATCGGCCCTGGCGCTCGTCGGCCCAGCACGCGTCAAATGACTGGAGAACGCTGCTCGGGAGGTCGCCATGTTCCAGCGCAAGGTCCACCGATCCCCGACAGGCGGGGCGGAGCGGAGCCGGCCCCCCTGGCGCCTGTTGGTCGAGAGCCCCGAGCCAGGCATGGAGATCTCCAACTTCGATGCCTTCCGCTGCGCCGGCTTCGAGGTCACCCTGTGCCAGGGGCCCGGCGAGGAAGCGTCCGAGTGCCCCGTTGGGCGCGGCGAGCCCTGCGCCTGAACGCCACCACGACCGGCGGGTGGGTCCGCTACGCCCAGCTCCTCGCCAACGCCGGAGCCGACGCCATCGAGCTCAACCTGTACCGGCTGGCGGCCGACCCCGACGAGAGCGCCGCGGACGTCGAAGCGGGCGACCTGCGGCTGATCGCCGATGTCGTGGCGTCCGTCGACCTCCCGGTGGCCGTGAAGCTAGGGCCCTACTACACGGCGATGGCCAACTTCGCCCGCCGGGTGACCGGCGTGGCTCACGCCCGGGGGCTGGTGCTGTTCAACCGCTTCTACCAACCGGACCTCGACCTCGAGACCCGTGACGTCGTGCCGAGGATCGACCTCAGCCAGCCGTGGGAGCTGGGCCTGCCGCTGCGCTGGATCGCCATGCTCCGTCCGGTCCTCGACCCGGCTGTCTCCCTGGCAGCCACCTCGGGCGTTCACTCGGGCGGCGACGTCGTCAAGGCCCTGATGGTCGGTGCCGACGTCGCAATGACCACGTCGGCGCTGCTGCACCACGGCCCCGAGCACCTCGCAACGATCGAGGCCGAGGTGCGGGCCTGGATGACCGAGCACGAGCACGAGTCGGTGTCCCAGCTGCGCGGCAGCGTCACCACCGCCACCAGCGACGACCCCGCCGCCTTCGAGCGCGCGAACTACCTACGCACGCTGCACTCCTGGACCACACCGCCGAGCCTCGTCCCCGGGCCACCGCCCGCATGAGAGAGTGCTGATCATGTCCTCCGACGGGGTGACCGCTCCGGCGCACTGGGAGGCCGATGTCGTGCTGCTGGACGGTGGCACGGTCCACGTCCGCCCCATGCGGCCCGACGACGGCCAGGCCTTGGTCGCGTTCCACGGACGGCTGTCGCAAGACACCGTGTACTCCCGGTTCTTCTCGGCGAAGCCGCGGCTGAGCGCCGCCGAGGTGGAGCACTTCACCCACGTCGACCACGATGCCCGCGTTGCCCTCGTGGCCGAGCTGGGCGACCGGATCGTGGCGGTGGCCCGCTACGACCGGACCAAGCAGGAGCGCGAGGCGGAGGTGGCCTTCGTCGTGGCCGACGAGCAGCAGGGCCGCGGCATCGCGACCGTCCTGCTCGAGCACCTGGCGTCGGCGGCGCGGGAACGCGGCGTCACACGCTTCGTGGCCGAGACGCTGATCGGCAACCGGAGGATGCTCGACGTCTTCCGCTCGGCAGGCTTCGACGAGGCGGCGCGCTACGACGAGGGCGTCGTTCACGTCGACCTGGCCATCGAGCCGACCGAGCGCGCCCGGGCGGCCATCGAGGCGCGGGAGCATCGAGCCGAGGCACGCTCCGTTGCCCGGCTCCTGACGCCGCGCTCGGTCGCGGTGGTCGGTGCCAGCCGCCAGCAGGCAACCGTTGGCCACCAGGTGCTGCGCAACCTCCTGTCGGGCGACTTCATCGGTCCCGTGTATCCGGTGAACCCGGGCGCGCCCCACGTGGCCAGCGTCAAGGCGTACCCGACGATCCTGGACGTTCCCGACGAGGTCGACCTGGCGGTCATCGCCGTGCCGGCGGCGGCCGTCGCCGACGTCGTCGAGCAGTGCGGGCACAAGGGCGTGGCGGGGCTCGTCGTGCTCTCGGCCGGCTTCGGCGAGGTGGAGGGAGGTGCCGCGGCGCAGGCCGCGTTGCGAGACCGCGCCCGCAGCTACGGGATGCGCCTGGTCGGTCCCAACTGCATCGGCGTCGTCAACACCGCGGTGGGCCTGAACGCCACGTTCTCGCCGTACGCACCGCGACCCGGCAGCATCGCCATGCAGTCGCAGTCGGGCGCCCTGGGGATCGGCGTGCTCGAACGGTCCGCCCGCATCGGGCTCGGGGTGTCGAGCTTCGTCTCCGTCGGCAACAAGGCCGACGTCAGCGGCAACGACCTCCTTCAGTACTGGGAGGACGACCCCGGGACCGACGTCGTCCTGCTCTACCTGGAGTCCTTCGGCAACCCGCGCAAGTTCAGCCGCATCGCTCGACGCGTGTCCCGGCGCAAGCCCATCGTGGCGGTGAAGAGCGGGCGCTCCACGGCCGGCGTGCGGGCCGCGTCCTCCCATACCGCGGCGATGGCCAGTCCCGACGTCGCGGTCGACGCGTTGTTCCGCCAGGCGGGCGTGATCCGGGTTGACACGCTGGACGAGCTGTTCGACATGGCCCTGCTGCTCGGTTCGCAGCCTCTGCCCCGGGGCCGTGGGGTTGCCATTCTCGGCAACTCGGGCGGGCCGGGCATCCTCGCGACCGACGCCTGTGATGGCGCCGGGCTCACCGTGCCGGAGCTGACGCCCGCCACCCAGGCTGCACTCCGGCAGGTCGTCGACCCCAACGGCGCGGTGGCAAACCCGATCGACCTCGTCGCCTCGGCGACCCCCGACGTCTACGAGCAGGCCCTCCAGCTGGTGATGGCCGACGAGCGCGTCGACGCCGCGCTGGTCATCTGCACGCCCACCTTCGCCGCCCCGCCCGCCGACGTCGCCTCCATGCTGGGTCGAGCCGCGGCCGACCATGACAAGCCGTTGCTGGGATGCTTCCTCGCGGCGCCGGAGATCCCGCCGCTTCAGAGCGACGACGTGACGGGCGCGCGGGTGCCGACGTTCGCCTCGCCCGAGCCGGCGGCCCGTGCCCTGGCCCGCGCCGCCGGATACGCCGAGTGGCGGCGCCGACCGCCGGGGGCGGTCCCCGATCTCGACGGGTTCGACCCCGACCGCGCCCATGCGATCGTCGAGGCCTTCCTCGCCGAAGCCGGCGACGGGGGGTGGCTGCCGGCCGAGCAGGTCGACGAACTGCTCGACGCGGCCGGTATCGGCCGGCTGCAGGCCATGACCGTCACCAGCGCGGCACAGGCCCGGCGAGCGGCCGTGAGCCTCGGCCTGCCGGTCGCGCTCAAGGCCGCCGGCCCAGACCTCGTGCACAAGAGCGATGTCGGCGGCGTGCGTCTCGACCTCCGCTCGCAGGCCGACGTGGCCGATGCGTACGGCGACATGGCTTCGAGCCTCGGCGGTCGCATGACCGGAGCGATCGTCCAGCAGATGGCCAGACCCGGCGTCGAGACCATCGTGGGGGTGGTCCAGGATCCGCTGTTCGGGCCGCTCGTGATGTTCGGCCTGGGAGGGGTGGCGACCGAACTGCTCGGCGACCGGGCCTTCCGCATCCTCCCGCTCACCGACCTCGACGCCGCCGACCTGGCCCGGTCCCTCCGCGCCTCGCCGCTGCTGTTCGGCTACCGCGGCTCGCCCCGCGTCGACGTGGCCGGCCTCGAGCAGGTCCTCCAACGGGTCGCCCGCATCGCCGCCCGGGTCGCCGAGATCGCCGAGCTCGACATCAATCCGCTCATCGTGTCCGATGGCGGCGCGGTGGCCGTCGATTGCCGGGTCAGGGTCGCACGGGTGTCACCAAGTCCGCCGGCCGACCTCCGGCGCCTCGGCTAGATGGCGCTCCTCGGGTCGAGGCGGACCCGTTGCCCGGAGTTGCGATGTGGCCTTGACCGTCTTTGAAGATCTTCGTGGCTAGAGCCCCGGTTTCCCTTCAAAGACCGACTCGGTGCACGCTCCATCCGGTCCGGTTTCCACGTCACGACCGACCTGTCAGCCCCCAAGCTCCGCGCCGTGTGCTAGGGACCGGTCATGGCGAGGTTCGGTCGCTTCGACGACGCGGCGCGCGAGTACGTGATCCTGCGGCCCGACACACCGCTGCCGTGGATCAACTACCTCGGCTGCGAGGACTACTTCGGCATCATCTCCAACACGGCTGGGGGCTACTCCTTCTACCGTGACGCTCGGCTCCGGCGCCTGACGCGGTATCGGTACAACAACGCCCCCTCGGACGTGGGCGGGCGCTACCTCTACCTGCGGGATCGGTCGAGCGGAGAGCTGTGGTCGCCCTCATGGCAACCGGTGCGCGCCGACCTGGAGGACTATCGCTGCCGGCACGGCCTCGGCTACACCAGGATCGGCGGACGGCGCGCGGGGATCGACGCCGAGACGCTCTACTTCGTGCCGCTCGGAGAGACGTTGGAGATCTGGCGAACGCGACTCACCAACCAGCGGACGGAGACCGCCGAGCTGTCGCTGTTCAGCGCCGTCGAGTTCTGCCTGTGGGACGCCTGGGACGACGCCACCAACTTCCAGCGCAACTTCTCGACCGGTGAGGTCGAGGTCGAGGACGGCGTCATCTACCACAAGACGGAGTACCGGGAGCGCCGCAACCACTTCGCGTACTTCGCCTGCTCCGCCGAACTCGCGGGCTTCGACACCCAGCGCGACGCGTTCCTCGGCCCCTATCGGGGATGGGAGCGGCCCGTCGCGGTCGAGGACGGTCGCTCGAGCGACTCGATCGCCACCGGCTGGGCGCCCTGCGGCTCGCATCACGTCCGGCTGTCGTTGCAGCCCGGCGAGACCCGCGAGGTCGTCTTCGTGCTCGGCTACGCGGAGAACCCCACCGAGGCCAAGTTCGACCCACCTGGCTCGCAGACCATCGACAAGCGGCCAGTGCGGCCGGTCATCGACCGCTACCGACGCGCCGATGAGGTCGACGCCGCGCTCCAGCGCCTGCGGGACCACTGGGACGGGATGCTCGCGGCGCTGGCGGTGAAGACGCCCTCCGAGCACGTCGACCGCCTGGTCAACACCTGGAACGCCTACCAGTGCATGGTCACGTTCAACCTGTCGCGCTCGGCCTAGTCGTTCGAGTCCGGCATCGGCCGCGGCATGGGATTCCGCGACTCCAACCAGGACCTGCTGGGGTTCGTGCACATGGCTCCCGACCGCGCCCGGGAGCGCATCCTCGACATCGCCGCGACGCAGCTTCCGTCGGGCGGTGCCTACCACCAGTACCAACCCCTGACCAAGGTCGGTAACGACGCCATCGGCGCCGGCTTCCATGACGACCCTCTGTGGCTCATCCTCGCGGTCGCGGCCTACGTCAAGGAGACCGGCGATCGCGGCATCCTCGAGGAGCCCGTCCCCTTCGACAACGAGCCGCGAACGCAGTCACCGCTCTACGAGCACCTCCAACGCTCGCTCCGCTACACGCAGGAACGGCTTGGCCCCCACGGCCTCCCCCTCATCGGGCGGGCCGACTGGAACGACTGCCTCAACCTCAACTGCTTCTCCGAGACGCCGGGCGAGTCGTTCCAGACCACCGAGAACCGCCGCGGCGGCGTCGCCGAATCGGTGTTCATCGGCGGCCTGTTCGCCTTGGCCGCGGGTGAGTTGGCCGCGCTGTCCGAACGTCACGACCGCTGCGACGACGCCGTGGCCTGGCGAGGCGCCCAGGGGACGATGGACGCGGTTGTGCGCACCGACGGGTGGGACGGCGCCTGGTTCCGCCGCGCCTACGACTACTTCGGCAATCCGGTCGGCTCCGCCGAGAACGAGGAGGGCCAGATCTTCATCGAGCCCCAGGGGATGTGCATCCTCGCCGGCATCGGTCTCGACGACGGCAAGGCCGAAGGGGCCCTCGCATCGGTTGCGAACCGCCTGGCAACCCCGCACGGCATCGTGCTTCACCAGCCCGCCTATACCCGCTACCACCTCGAGCTGGGCGAGATCAGCACCTACCCGCCCGGCTTCAAGGAGAACGCCGGCGTCTTCTGCCACACCAACCCGTGGATCATGATCGCGGAGACGCTCGTCGGCAACGGCGACCGCGCCTTCGACTACTACCTGCGCATCAACCCGTCGGCCCGCGAACCGATCAGCGACCTCCATCGCTGCGAGCCGTACGTCTACGCCCAGGTGATCGCGGGAAAGGACGCGCCCAGCCACGGCGAGGCACGGAACTCGTGGCTGACGGGTACGGCGGCGTGGAACCTCGTGGCCATCACGCAATGGATCCTCGGCATCCGGCCCGACTACGACGGGCTCCGGATCGACCCCTGCCTACCGGCCGACTGGGACGGCTTCACCGCCATCCGGCGTTTCCGAGGCGCCCGGTACCACATCACCGTGACCAAGACCCCCGGCACGCGGGGCCGCGTCTCCCGGCTCGTCGTCGACGGTCACCACGTCGACGGCAACATCGTCCCGATCGCGGCGGCAGGAGCAACCGTCACCGTGGAGGCCGCGACCGACCCGGCGGCGTGACGACAGGGACCGCCAAGGGTCACGCGAGCCGATCGGCCGCCTCGACCTCGGCAGCGAACCCGTCGAGGTCGGCGACGTTGGGCTCGTGCGTCCACAGCCCGGTCGCATCGTCGACGAACGTGCGACGGCGCCCGATCATCCGGCCCATTCGACACCCGCGTCGGCCGATGCGTAGGCACCGAGCAGATCGCGGGCCGACACGATCCCGACGAGGCGGCCGTCGTCCTCAACGAGGACGTGGCGGACGTAGCACTCCATCATCTCCTCGGCCACCTCGGCGATCGTGGCTTCCGCGTCACACCAGACGAGCGCCATGCTCGACACATCGCGCGCTCTGGTCGTCGCGGGGTCCCGCCTCCCGGCGAGCGCGTGGACGATGTCACGCTCGGACACGATCCCCGCGGCCCCGTCGCTCTCGCGCACCAGCAGTGCCCCGACGCTGGCGGCCTTCATCGCATCGGCCACCTCGAAGAGCGTGGCATCGGGTGACACCTTCGCGACCGGGGCCGCAACCAGGGTCGAGACCGGAGTCAAAGCCAAGCTCGTACCATCGGACATGCCCGCAGCATGTGCTCGGCAGCGAGCCCGTGACAGGGCCGAAGGTCCTCGCTCACAGCGGCGTTGGTTGTCGGCCCCCCGCTCGGGGCGGAACGGTCATCCTGACCCGAAGGGCGAGGTCGAAGGTCCCTGCCACCGGCGGATCGACCGCCGTAGAGTCGATCTGCCGCGGCCCCCTCAGCCGCGCCGTGAAGCTCGGGTTCGAGTAGCACTTCGTCCAGAAGGCCCCTATGGCTCCATCACCCTCGCCTGACCAAGGACTGCATCCGGGTGACACGCCCGCCCGGACCTCCGGCGTGGGTCTCCGCGCCCTCGTCGGCGACAGTTCGACGGTCCGCTGCGTCGACGCACACGACCGTCGCTACCTCGACCTCGACGCGGCAGCGTCCACCAGCGCCCTCCCGGTGGTGGCCCGTGCCGTCGAGGACTTCTTGCCGAGCTACGCGAGCGTGCATCGGGGCGCCGGCCACAAGTCGCAGCTCTCGACCCGCGCCTACGAGGCGGCACGGGCCGCGGCCCTGGGCTTCGCCGGGCGGTCGCCCGGCGGCGGCGACGTGGCCATCATCTGCCGCAACACCACCGAGGCGATCAACCACCTCGCCTACCGGCTCCGGCTCGCCGCAGACGACGTCGTGGTCACGACGGTGGTCGAGCACCATGCCAACCTGCTGCCGTGGGCCCGGCTCTGCCGACGCCGGTTCGTGGAGTGCGGGTCGGACGGCACCTTCACCGTCGAGGACGTCACCGCGACGCTCGACGCCGGCCCGCCGCCCCGGCTGCTCGCGGTGACGGGCGCGTCCAACGTCACCGGGTGGCAGCCGCCACTCGACGACATCGTGGCGGCGGCACACGAGCGCAACGTGCCCGTGCTCATCGACGCCGCCCAGCTCGCGCCCCATCGCCCCCTCCCGGTGGACGCCGACTTCGTCGCCTGGAGCGGTCACAAGATGTACGCACCCTTCGGTGCCGGCGTCCTCGTCGGCCCGAGGGCGACCTTCACCGAAGGAGACCCGTTCCTCGCCGGCGGCGGCGCCGTCGACCTGGTCGACCTCGACCAGGTCGCGTGGACCGATCCGCCGGATCGCGAAGAGGCGGGCTCCCCAAACGTGATCGGCGCAGTGGCGCTCCACGCCGGGCTGTCGGCCATACCCGGCGTCAGCGTCCTCGGCCCGGGAACCGGCGGCGGGGCCAAGCTCCCGCTGGCGACGTTCACGGTTGCCGGGGTACCTCACGCCTTGGCCGCGGCCCGACTCAGCGCCGAGCACGGTGTCGGTGTACGGCACGGCTGCTTCTGCGCCCACCCCTACATCGTGCGCCTGCTCGGCCTCGGTCCCGACGAGATCGCCCGGCACTGGGACGCCGTCCGCCACGGCGACCACCGCCACATGCCCGGAGCCATCCGCGCCAGCGCCGGACTGTCGACCTCGATCGACGACATCGACCGTTTCGTCAGCGCCGTCGCCGACATCGCCTCGGGGCGACCCTCCCCGGTCGCGTACCACCAGGACCCGCGCACTGGCGATTTCCGCCTCGAAGAAGGATCGGCCGTGCTGCCGCCCGGCGACGACCGTGCCCTCGGGGCCTCCTGCGCCCGAGGCTGACCGGTGGCCGCCCAGCCCAAGCTCCTTTCATCCGGGTTCAGATCGCGTCGCGTTCGAGGGGGCAGCTCATGCACCGGGGGCCGCCCCGACCGCGCCCCAGCTCGCTGCCGGTGATCGTGATGACCTCGATGCCCGCCTTGCGGAGCTTGGTGTTGGTGTCGACGTTGCGCTCGTAGGCCACGACGACGCCCGGGGCGACCGCCAGCACGTTGTTGCCGTCGTCCCACTGCTCGCGCTCGGCCTCCCAGCCGTCCCCGCCCGTCGTCAGGACGTGGAGCTCGGCTACGCCGAGGGCGGCCTCGAGTGGTGTGAACAGGTCGGGCTCGGCGCGCACGACGAGGTCGTCCGGGTCGTCGGCCGGCCGCAACGTCCAGCTGCGCAGGTCGTCGAGGACGCCCGGGTAGGCCACGATCGTGTCGGGGCTCACCATCGTCATGACCGTGTCGAGGTGCATGAACGCCCGGCGGGCGGGCAGCGCCACGGCGATGACGGTGGATGCGGCACCGGCGGCGAACAGACGGCGGGTGAGCGCCTCCACGGCCTGCGGTGTGGTCCGCTCCCCCATCCCCACCAGCACCGCACCACGGCCGACCACATGGACGTCGCCGCCCTCGAGGGTCGCGGTGCCGTGGTCGTCGTCGACGCCACCGAACCAGCGCTCGAATCCGGCGTCGGCGAACAACGGATGGAACCGGTAGATGGCCTCCAGGTGCGCGGTCTCGCGGCGCCGGGGCGGTAGGGCCATCGGGTTGAGCGACACGCCGCCGTAGACCCAGCACGTCGTGTCGCGCGTGAACAAGTGGTTGGGCAGCGGTGGCAGCACGAACCCGCTGCCGCCGACGGCGCCGGCCACCAGGCCGCGCCCGGTTCCCGGCGGTAGCTCGTCCACCGTGATGCCGCCGATGAGGTGGGTCGCCACCGTCGAGGGGTCGGCGCGGTCGAAGACGTCCCGCACCGGGGCCGCCAGCTGACGGCCGAGATCGGCCTCGGTGATGACCCGATCGAGCAACCAGCGCCGAGCCTCGTCGTCCTTGACCGTCTCGGCGAGCAGCTCACCGACGTACAGAACCTCGACACCCTGGTCGCGCAGCGTGTCCGCGAACGCGTCGTGCTCCTGGCGGGCACGCTTCACCCACAGCACGTCGTCGAACAGCAGGCTGGTGCAGTTCGACGGCGTGAGCCGTCGCAGCTCGAGGTCGGGCCTGTGCAGCAGCACCCGCCGCAACGCGCCGACCTCGGAAGCGACATGGAACCTGGACATTCGGTCGTCCTTTCGATGATCGGTCCTTCGATGATCGGTCTTTCGATGATCGATGCCGGGAGACCCGCCCGGGGAGGAACGGGAGCGGATCTCCCGGCACGAGGTCAGGCGGTCAGGCCGAGCGGCTGCTCGGCGTCGGACGGGGTCGTGGCACTCGCCGCGGCCTCCGTCGGCTCCGACCGGGCTCCCCGCCACTTCATGAACACGTACACCGGCACGCCCGCCATCAGGAGCATGAAGCCCCGGAACACGACCTGGTAGCCGGATCCGGCGATGGTCCACAACGAGTAGGCGAAGGCCAGCCCGGCCACCGTGGCGTCGGTCGCCAGACGCCTGGCCGAGAAGGCCGCCCGGTCGGTGATCATCAGCATCACCTCGGCGGCGGCCGAGTAGGCGTACGGAACCAGGGTGGTGAGCGTGGCCAGCAGGATCACGAACGTGAACTGGTCGACCAAGCTCTTCGTGTAGTTCATCGCCATGAGCCCGGTGACCAGCAGGCTCGACACGACCAAGCCGAACACCGGTGCCCCCGACCGGGTGGTGCGGCTGAACGCGGCCGGGAACAGCCGGTCGCGTGCGGCGGCCATCGGCACCTGTCCCTGCAGCAGGATCCAGCCGTTGAGGGCCCCGAACGCAGAGATCACGGCCCCGATGGCGACGGCGTCACCAGCCCAGGCGCCCCACATCTTCTCGGCCGCATCGGCGAACGGCGCCGCCGACCCGGCCAATGCTCCGCCCGAAAGCACGCCCATCACCGCCACCGTGGCCAGGATGTAGACGACGGCGGCGATGGCGGTGCCCATGACCGTCGAGCGCGGGATCGTGCGCTCGGCGTTCTCGACGTCCTCGGCCGGCACCGTGGCCGACTCGAGCCCGATGAAGGCCCACAGCGTGAGGGTCGCAGCGGCGGTCAGGCTGGAGAACCACGAGCCCCCGGCGGCGTTGAAGGCGCCGAAGTTGCCAGGGTCGAACGACAGCAGCCCGATCGTGGCGATGGCGAGCAGCGGCAGCAGCTTGAGCACCGTCGTCAGGCCCTGCACCCAGCCACCCATGCGGACGCCGAGGGCGTTCACCCACGTGAGCAGCCAGATGGCCCCGGTGGCCACGCCCGCGGCCAGCGCGTTGTTGCCGTCCAGCTCGCCCCAGAACCGCGACAGGTAGCCCACGAACGCAACTGCGATGGCGGCGTTGCCCGCCCACACTGCGATCCAGTAGCCCCAGGCCGTCTGGAAGCCCACGAAGTCGCCGAACGCCCGGCGGCTGTAGGCGTAGGGCCCGCCGGTGCGCGGGAATGCCCGGCCGAGCCGGGCGAACACGATGGCCAGGGCCATGGCTCCGAGCGCCGTCACCACCCAGGCGACGATGCTGATGCCGCCGTACTCGGCCAGCGCGCTGGGCAGGAGGAACACCCCCGACCCGATCATGTTGCCCACCACCAGGGCGGTGGCCATCCACAGGCCGAGCTTGCCTCTCGGCCTCTTCTTCAGCGGACTCGGACGTGCTCCGCTTTCTCGCACGCGCGTGTTGCCAAGCATGGCTCCTCCTCGTGCTAGGGGTCTC
>DATFVX010000377.1:0-7953 GCA_035259985.1 Acidimicrobiales bacterium
GCCCCCGCCGGCGCGGGAGCCGTTGCCCACGTCGCTGGCGCCCGAGGCGGTCGGCCCCATGGTGGTCCGGGGCATCAGGTCCAACCGGCTGCACATCCTGACGCACCCCCAGAGCCGCGGCCTGGTCGACGCTCGCCACGCGGCCCTCGTCGACGACTTCGCGTTCTTCGCCCAGGCCTGACCGGAGGGGCGGTGCGAAGGCCCGCCCCTCCGGGATCACGAGAGCGTTGGCCGCCGGCGCCCCGGCCGGGCGTCAGCGGACCGCCGTGCGCTGGAACGTGCGCATTGCCGCCACAGTCAGCGCCACCGCGAACAGCACGACCACGCCGAGGCTCAGCGCCGCCATGGCGGTGGTGTTGCCCATGCCCCAGATGTCGTGGAGGCCGCTGCCGTTGCGGTCGACGAGGCCGTAGCGCACGAGGGCCAGGACGTGGGTGATCGGCAGCAGCTTCCCGATCACCGTGAGCCCGGCGGGCAGCGCGCTGATCGGGAAGAAGGAGCCGGCGAAGAAGAACGGGACGATGGCGACGGGCGGCAGCGCCCCGATGTACTCCTCCTGCGTGGGCAGGCGATTCGCGAGGATCTCGGCCGCGCCGTACATGGCGACGGCGAAGGCGAGCGTGCCGGCGGCGAACCACATCACGCCGGTCGCCTCGAGCTGGAACTCGGCGCCCCGCAGGGCGGATGCGCCGAGGAGGACGGCAACCTGGAGGGCGCTGAGCGCAACGGCGACGACGAGGTTCCCGGCGACGATCGAGGGCCGCGACACCGGCGCCGCCAGCAGGTCGCGCAGGCCGCCACTGAGGCGGTCGACGACCACGCCGAGGCCGGACTGCATGCAGCTCAGCGGCACCAGGAGGCCGATGGTGGCCACCGCGACGAAGCTCATGTAGTCGATGCCGCCGACGGGGGTGCCGAACGTGTCGGCCAGGGCGGGAACGACCACCAGGGCGAACAGCAGCGGCGCGAGCAGCGGGATCAGCAGCTCGCGGGGCGTCCGCGCACTGATGGCGAGGCGCCGCCGGGCGAGGGTCGACACTGCGGTCAGGCGGCTGGTCGTGGATCGGGGCCAGGCGACCGTGGGCGCCTCGAATGTGACGGTGCTGGTGACGGCTGTCATGGGGCCTCCTTCGAGGTTGGGTCGGGTGGGGGTTGGTCGATCGCCGCGTTCAGGCGGCGAGGGTCTCGCCGGTGAGCTGGAGGTAGACGTCGTCGAGCGTGGGCCGGCGGGTGGTGATGGCGGTGGCCGCCAGCCCGAGGTCGCTGATGGCGGCGAGCGCCTCGCGGGCCGGGCGGTCGTGCACCGGGACATGCAGCGTGGCGCCGACCGCGAAGGTGTCGTCGCCGGCCACGCCCCGCGACCGGAGGGAGGCCAGGGCCAACGGAACGTCGCCGTCGAGGCGCAGCTCGACGAGCTCGCGACCCAAGCGGGCCAGCAGCGCCGCCGGGCTGTCCAGGGCGACGATCCGGCCCTGGTGCACGATGGCGATGCGATCGCAGAGCTGTTCGGCCTCGTCCAGGTAGTGGGTGGTGAGGAGGATGGTCATGCCCGCCCGGGCCCGGAGCCCGGCGATGAGATCGAGCAGCTCGAACCGGAAGCGTGGGTCGAGGCCCACCGTGGGCTCGTCGAGGAACAGGACCGCGGGCTCCGAGATCAGGGCCCGGGCGATCTCGAGCCGGCGGCGCTGGCCGCCGCTGAAGCTGTTGACCGGGCGGTCGATCACCTGGCCCAGACCGAACGGGTCCACGAGCGCTGCGATGCGATCCGCCGCCCGGGCGCCATCGAGGCCCCACAGGCGTGCGTGCACCTGCAGGTTGCGCCGACCAGTCAGGCCGCGATCCACGACCGGCTCCTGGAACACGACCGCGCTCGCTCCCCTCGCCGCGAGCGGTTCGGCGGCCACGTCGAACCCGGCCACCTCGGCTCGACCCGACGTCGGGGCGATGGTGGTCGTGAGCATGCCGACGGTCGTCGACTTGCCCGCACCGTTGGGGCCGAGCAGCCCGAACACCTCGCCCGGCGGCACGGTGAAGTCGACGCCCTTCACGGCCTCGACGCCGCCGGCGTAGGTCTTGCTCAGCCTCTCGACCCGGATGGCAGCTGTGTGGTTGGCAGTCATGCCCGGGAGGACGATCGACCGTCGCCAAAAGTGACCCGCGCGGACGGGACGTTTGTCACGTCACAAATGGGGGTGCGGATTCGTCCCCTCCGTGCGGCCCGCCGTCGGTGCTGCGAACCTGGAGGAACCCCATGGACCGCCCCCCGCCCCCCAGCGGCCCCCGCGAGATCGACGTCCGGCTCGGACGGGCCTGGCGGGACCACCACCGCCACCTGCTCGACGTCGCCTTCCGGGTGCTCGGGAGCATCAGCGAGGCAGAGGACGTCGTGTCCGAGGCGTACGCCCGGCTCCTGAAGGCCGACCTCGACCGGATCGACGACGTTGGGGGCTGGTTGGTCGTCGTGGTCAGCCGGCTCTCCCTCGACCAGCTCCGCTCGGCCCGCTGGCGGCGCCAGTCGCCCGGCGCGGCGCCGCCCGAGGACCGCCCCGCCGCCCAACCCGGGCCGCCGGCGGATCCGGCCGACCGCGTCACCCTGGACGACGAGGTCCGGATGGCGCTCCACGTGATCCTCGCCCGACTCACGCCCGCCGAGCGCACCGCCTACGTCCTCCACGACGTGTTCAGGTACACGTTCGACGACATCGCCGGGATCGTCGGCCGGACACCCGCCGCGTGCCGGCAGCTGGCGGCGCGGGCCCGGCAGCGGATCCACGCCGACAGCGGCGCCGCCCGGTTCGCGGTCGAGTCGGACGACCAGCGCCGCGTGACCGAGGCGTTCATCGCCGCCGCCTCGACGGGCGACCTCGACGGCCTCCTGGCCGTCCTCGACCCCGACGTGGCCGGCCAGGCCGACCTCGGGGGCGCCGTCGGGCTGCTGCCGCCGGTCGTCGGGCGGGACGCGGTCGCCCCTCTCGTGCTGCGCTTCCTGGGCCCCGATTCGTCCACGACGCTGCTGTCGCTCCCGGTCGGTGACGGGGCCACCGTCGTCGCCCTGCGCGACGGACGCGTCTACGGCACGTTCAGGTTCGAGCTGCGCGACGGACGGGTCCACCACATCGACGGGCTCCTCGACCCGGCGAGGCTGGCGGACCTCAACATCATCCTCGACCCCTGACGGGCTCGCCGGTGGGCACTGACCTCGGCACGTGTGCCTCCGCTGGTCCTGGTGACGGTCTGCGTCGGTAGTGTCGGCTCGCCGATCGCGGCCGGGCCGTGGCGGCGAACGACGGGAGGAGCGATGGAGCGGCGGAGCGTGCCGCGGTGACCGGGCAGTCCATGCGGGCGGCGGTGTGCCGCGAGCACGGGCCGCCCGAGGTCGTCGCGGTGGAGTCGATGGCGCGTCCCGAGCCCGGCCCCGGGGAGGTGCTCGTGCGCGTCGGCGCCGCGGCGGTCAACTTCCCCGACGTCCTCATCGTCGCGGACGGGTACCAGGTGTCGATGCCGACGCCGTTCGTGCCCGGCAGCGAGGTGGCGGGCGAGGTCGTCGCCCTCGGGCCCGGCGTCGACGGCGCCGCGCCGGGAGACCTCGTGTTCGGCGCCACGATGGTGGGCGCGTTCGCCGAGTACGTGGCGCTGCGGGCCGATGGCCTCATGCCGGTCCCGCCGGGGGTCGACGTCACCGCTGCGGCCGCGTTCTGGGTCACGTACGCGACCGCGTACCACGCGCTCCGCTCGGTTGCCGAGGTGCGATCGGGTGACTGGGTCGTCGTGCTCGGGGCCGCGGGCGGCGTCGGGGTCGCCGCCGTCGATCTGGCCCAGGTTCTCGGCGGCCGGGTGATCGCCGCCGCGTCGACCCCGTCCAAGCTGGCGCTGTGCCGCGAGCGCGGCGCCGAGCACACGGTGAACTACGTCGAGCAGGACCTCCGGGACGCGGTCCGGGCGATCCTCCCGAACGGCGTCGACGTCGTCATCGACCCCGTCGGGGGACCTGCGGCGGAGCGCGCGCTGCGCTCGCTCCGCTGGGGCGGGCGCTTCGTCACGGTCGGCTTCGCCAGCGGCGAGATCCCGAGGATCCCGCTCAACCTGGTCCTCCTCAAGGGAGCGATCGTCAAGGGCTTCGAGATCCGGACGTTCGGCCTCCACGCGCCCGACCTGGCCGAACGCGACCGCGCCGAGCTGCTCGACCTGCTCGCGTCCGGTCGCGTCGCCCCCCACATCGACGCCGTGTACCCGCTGGGCGACGCCGCCACCGCCCTGCGCAGGGTCGCGGACCGACGGTCCGCCGGAAAAGTCCTCGTCGACCCGACGCGGTGACCCGGTCGGGCTGTCGGGCACGGAGGCGACCGTGGAGCTCGGGTTCGCATCGATGAACACGCCTGAGGACGCGGCTCCGGACGTCCTCGCCGCGTGGCTCGAGGAGCGCGGCTTCGAGTCGTTCTGGGTCGGCGAGCACCCGCACATCCCCGCGTCGCGTGCGACCGCGTATCCGGCGGGCGGCGAGCTACCGGCGCAGTACCTGCGGATGATGGACCCCTTCGTGAGCCTGACGGCCGCCGCCTGTGCCACCGAGCGGCTGCTGATCGGCACCGGGGTGGCGTTGCCGCTGGAGCACGACCTCTTCGCCCTGGCCAAGTCCGTGGCCACGCTCGACAGGCTGTCGGGCGGACGGGTGCAGCTCGGTGTCGGCGCGGGTTGGAACCGGGAGGAGCTCGCCAACCATCGCCCGGACATCCCGTGGTCGCAGCGCTACCGAGCCCTCGCGGAGTGCGTCGCTGCGCTCCGGGCGCTGTGGGCCGGCGACGAGTCCGAGTTCCACGGGCGCTTCTACGACTTCGACCCCGTGTGGTCGCATCCGAAGCCGCGGCAGCGGCCGCACCCGCCGATCCTGTGCGGGACCGGCCACAGGATCGGCACGGCCCACGCCGTCGCCTGGGCCGACGCCTGGATGCCCCTCGACATCGCGCTGGGCGACGTGGCCGCGAAGGTCGGGCGCTTCCGCGGGATCGCGGCTGCGGCCGGCCGGGGCGACATGCCCATCACGATCGTCGCGTTCGGCGACGCGTCCCCCGACGCGCTGCGCCGCTACCGCGACCTGGGCGTGCGGCGCACCGTCGTGGGCGTCACCCCGGGAGCCGGGGCCGATCCGACCGCCACCCTGCCGGTCATCGACCGCTACGCGTCGCTCATCGACGAGCTGCGCTGAGCCCGGCGCAGGACCGCGTCAGCCGCGGGGGTCCGCGTTCTGGATCGCCGTGATCACGTCGTCGCCCACCGGCAGGGGCGCGCACCCGTGGTCGTGCTCGCACACGAAGTCGAACTGGGGCTCCGCAGCTCCGTGGCAGCCCGCGCAGCTCGTGCCGTTGAAGCGATTGACGATCTCGCTGCCACCGCGGCTCACGATGGTGGTGCCGGCGGCCGTGACGTCGAGGGTGAAGAACTCCCAGTCGTTGGAGTCGGGGTCGAACCCCGGGGCCCGCTTGACCATGGCCTCCTGGGGGATGAGCTGGATCACCGTGCCGACCGGGTAGGCGCCGCCCCCGGGATCGTTGGCCACCGCGAGCGTGGCCTCGAGGTCGCCGGCGACGTTGTCGACGAAGAACCCGCGCACACGCGTCATCTCGGCCAGCGGCTTGAAGTCGGCGGCGTCGACCACCACGTCCTCGACCGCGGTCGTGTCGGTCGTATCGGAGGCGGCATCCCCGTCGTCCGCCGACGAGCAGCCCACGACCACCGCGATCACGATCGGGATCGCCACCAGGACCGCGTGCGTGAATCCCCCGAGCCCCCAGCGCGCTCTGTGCATGACCGCACCCTAGGAAACGGCCGTGCCACGCGCTGGGCGCGACGGGCGCACCGACGATGGCAGCGCGACCCCCGGCCGGGCGTAGGTTCGTCGCATGACAACCGTTGCACTCGTCGTCAAGCTGACCGCCAAGCCGGAGACCCAGGACGAGCTGGCCGAGTTCCTCACCGGGGCCGTCGACCTGGCGAACGCCGAGGACGGCACCCCCGTGTGGTTCGCCCTGCGCACGGACCCAGCGACGTTCTGGATCGTCGACGCCTTTCCCGGGGAGTCCGAGCGCCAGGCGCACCTCGACGGCCCGATCGCCGCGGCGCTGCTGGCCAACGCCGACCGCCTCCTCGCCTCACCGCCGGAGATCAATCCCGCCGAGGTCCTGGCGGCGAAGACCCCCTGACCACCCGCGCGCCAGATCGTGCAGGCGTCTCCGCTCGGCCGCTAGTCCAGCTCCCGGTGCTGGCGGTGGTCGCCCAGCAGGTCGGCGGGGTACGAGCCGGACCATTCGGGGTGGTGGGTCCAGTCGGGCTGCTTGGTGCGGCGGCGGACGTCGACGCTGACCTCGCCCCCGCCGAGGTCGGTGATCTCGCTGATGAACAGCGGCTCGACGGCGCCTCCGGCCGCCCCGGCGACGGCATGTGCGGCGGGCTCGTCGGGCCAGCGGTGCAGGATCCTGCCGACCACGGCCTGCTGCTGGCTCGCCAGGTTGCAGCGCGCGCCGTCGGCGATCGTCCGCAGCGCCGACGTGATCGCGTCGAGGTCGGCTTCCGCGCCGTCGCCGCTGCACAGGCGCTCCAGTGCCTCCGCAAGCACGAGGCCGTCGCGCTTGCACGGCGTGCACTGGCCGCAGGACTCCACCGCCAGGAACCGGGCCGCACCGGCGGCGACCGCCGTCATGTCGGTGCCCTCGCACACCACGACGAGGCCGGCGGTGCCGAGGCCGCTCCCGACGCGGGCCATGTCCTCGTAGGTCAAGGGGGTGTCGAGCAGCTCGGGCGGCAGGGGGCCCGCCGAGACCCCGCAGAGCACCGCCCTCACCACCCGGCTCCGCGACAGCCCGCCGGCGACCTCGTCGATGGCGGCGCGCACGGTGGTGCCGAGGGCGATCTCCCCCACCGCCGGACGGGTCACGTCTCCGGTCACCGTGGCGACGATCGTCCCCGGCGACCGCGCCGTGCCGAACGTGCGGAACCAGTCGGCACCCTTCTGGACGATCGCGGGCACGTTGGCCAGGGTCTCTACGTTGTCGACCAGCGCCGGGGGCGCGCCCGTCTCGTGACCCGGCCCCGCCATCTCGACGTGCGCGGCCAGGCCGCTGCCGCTGTCGACGTCGTCGTCGTGCTCGACCAGCTCGACGACACCCCGCCGGTAGGGCGGGGCGATGCGGGGGAACGGCGCCCGCCCGTCGACGACCTCGAGCATGGCCGTCTCCTCGCCGAAGAGGTACTCGTCGGGCCCGGTGGCCACCGACACGTCGACGTCGCCCAGCAGGCCGGCGTCGCGCATCTCGGCGATGGCCGCCTCGACCCGGGCCCGCTCGAGCGTGCCCGAGGCCTTGAGCGCCACCACGACGTCACTCCCCTTGACGGCGTGGGCGCCGACGAGGGCGCCCTCGATCACCGCGTACGGGTTGGCGCGGAGGATGGAGCGGTCCTTGAACGTCCCCGGCTCCCCCTCGGCGCCGTTCACGACCACGGTGGTCGGGAGGTCGGGCGACAGGTTGGCCGCCACCGTGCGCCACTTCGTGCCGGTGGGAAACCCGGCGCCTCCCCGCCCGCGCAGCCCCGACGCCTCGAGCTCGGCCATGACGGCGTCGGGCTCGACGCCTCGGGCCGACTCGATGCCCTGTCCCCCGCCGGCGTCGAGGTAGCCGCGGAGCGAGTCGAAGGGACGTCGGGGTAGCACGCGTTCGACGAGTGTCACCGCCCCTTCATACCCGCAGCTGGGGCCGCGAGGCACCGCGGCCCACCGCGGAGTACGCCAGCCCTGACGCTGCGCGTTCCGCCGCCGGCGCGCGGCTAGTGTCACGGACCGTCGAACGAGCGGGCGTGCTGGGGTTCGGGGCGGTGCCCGCGACTCGGTTACTCGGAGTTGTGGTTGGGCATGGGCACGTTGCCGCGTTCACGGAGGACCAGACGCGTGACGTCGCTCGCTGC
>DATFVX010000378.1:0-3798 GCA_035259985.1 Acidimicrobiales bacterium
GCGCGCATCCGGCAGCTCGACTACGCGCCGTCGCGGAACCCCGGCGTGCCGGTCTTCGAGTCGATCGTCGCGGTGCTCGACCCGATCGGCGGTCACCTCGCGATCAACCTGGCGACGGCCGCCGCCGCCGGGCTCGCAGTCGTTGGACTCGCCCGCCTGGTGCGCGCCTGGAACCGACCCAACGGCGATCTCGTCGGGATCGCATTCCTGGCCTCGCCCATCGTCCTCATCGCCGCCACGTCGACCGGTGACTTCATCTGGGCGGCGATGTTCTTCGTGTGGGGTGCCCTGTTCCACCTGCGCGGCCGCAGCGTCCTCGCCGGGGTGCTGTTCGCGTTGGCCATCGGCAGCAGGATGTCGACGCTGCTCGTCGTCGCCGCGTTCCTCGTCGCCGACGGATGGGAGCCGGCCAACCGGCGGCGATGCCTCCGCGCCCTGCTGGTGGCGGCGCCGCTTGCGGCGTTGATGTACGTACCGTCGTGGCTGGCCTTCGATCGCTCGTTCGAGTTCCTCAACTACGGCGCGGGCTTCAGGGGGATCGCCAACCACGGTGGCCGGTTCCTCTACAAGAACTTCGTGGTCGCGGGCCTGGCGCTCCTCGGCCTGGTGGCGCTGGCGGCGCCGGCGATGCTGGCGTCGCTCCGGCGCTGGGGACGCGAGCCGCTCGTCCGCTTCTCGTTCCTGGCCCTCGTCGCCACCGAGGCGCTGTTCCTCCAGTTCCCCTGGAAGGGCGTCCACCTGTTGCCCGCCGTCATGGCGCTCGTCCTGTGGATCGCCGCCACGACGCGCAACACCCGTCCGTTCCTCTGGGCCCTGGTGGCCGCCGGCGTCATCAATGGGCTCGTGATGTTCCGGCCCCTGACACCGGATCGGCCGGACGACAGCCGGGGCGCGCGCTGGGAGCCGTCGCTCCAGCCGGGGCTCCTGGTCAACGACATCGACTGCCGGCTCGAGTTCATGGACCGGGAGCCCCACATCGACAACGGCGCCTGGGACTGCACGCTCAAGCCCATGCGCGGGCCGACGGCCGCCGGCGCGCGCCAGGCCGACTACAGGTAGGTGCGATGAGCGCTCACCATCACCGGTAGCCCGTGTGTCCGCGGGCCTGCCGGCGTCCTCGACCTTGCCGCCGGTTGCGTCTGGCACGGGCAGGCGCAACCTTCGGCAAGGATGGTCGCCGGGCCCGACGAGCCCGGCAGCCGTCGCGTCCGGTCGGAAGAATCGAGGTGAGGCGAGGACATGACCGATGCCTGAGCCGGGACCGGGGCGGCGTAGGCGCCTCGCCGAGGAGCTCGAAGAGGCCGGCATGCCTCTCGGCAACAGCGAGGCCCACCGCGCCGTCCTGCTCGACGAGATCGACCATGCGAGGCGGCCGGTGGTCCACGAGCGGCGGGTCGCGAGCATCGGGACGATCGTCGAGCCCATGTCCGACCCGGCGACCTGGGGCCCCGGGACGGGCCTCGAGATCACGCGCATACCCGCAGGTCAACACCCGCTATCCGCCGTCCGCCGCTTCGCGGACGGGCTGTCGAGCTGGGTCCTGCGGCACATCGACGGCGGCAACGAGTGGCTCGTGTTCGACCGGCCCGCCGGTTCCGAGCGGGACATGGTCGTGATGGCCGGCGTGTTCGACGCCACGCTGGTGCAGAGGCACCCCGCAGAGTCCGTCCGGATCGCGGGTGGCTTCGGCGTGCTGCGGTGGCAGGGCCTGTGGTGGCACCACGAGCCGCCGGTCCGCAGCTGGATCGACACGGTCGCGGCGGGACCGGTCCACGGCCACCCCCGCGTGCTCGAGGCGCTGCTCGAGTTCGCGGTCCACGACCTGGGTGCGCTGGGCATCGGCTCGCTCCTCGTCTTCCGACCCGATGCCGCCCCCGGGCCGCACGTCGAGGAGCTGCTGCCCACGCCCCCGCCTCTCGAGATATGCCAGCCGTTTCACCTGGGACCGCTGCGCCACGCCCTGTCCCAGGTCGACGGTGCGGCGATCTTCGACCCGACCGGGACCCTGCGCCGGCTCGGCGTGCGCCTGGTGCCCAGTGAGGGCGCCGAGCGGGACGTCGCCGCCTATCGCGGCACCCGGCACACGTCGGGCCGCCGCTACAGCCACGACGACCCGGCCGCCACCGTCATCGCGGTCAGTGAGGACGGTCCGGTCACGGTGTTCCGCGACGGCGCCGTGATCGGCCGCTCGGCGGACGCAGGCGAAGGCCCGGTGTGACGTCCCGGGAGGCCGAGCGGGCGTGCCTGTCCGCTCGGGTCCGTAAGGTGGACGGGTGGCCGAGCCCGTCGAGCGCACCTTCGCCTTCGTCGACCTCGCCGGCTTCACGGCCCTGACCGAGGCCCATGGCGACGCCACCGCGGTCGACCTCGTGGGGCGGTTCGTCACGCTGGCGGCCGAGGCGGTCGAGGGACGAGGCGAGGTGGTGAAGTCCATCGGCGACGCCGTGATGCTGAGCTTCGGCGACCCAGCGAACGCGCTGGCCGCAACGCAGCGCCTGCTGAGATGGAGCCAGGGCTCCGATGGCTTCCCGATGCTGCGTGCAGGCCTGCACGACGGGCCCGCGCTGGCGCGTTCGGGCGACTGGTTCGGCGCCACGGTCAACCTCGCCGCTCGGCTTGCGGGTCGGGCTCGAGGTGGCCAGACGCTCGGAACCGCCCGGATCGCCGAGAGCGCGCGCGAGCAGGACATGGGCGTCGTGGGGCTGGGCCTGGTCGAGCTGCGGAACGTCCCCCGCCCGGTGGAGCTGTTCGAGATCAGCCTCCTCGCACCCGCCCCTCCCCCACCCGTCGACCCCGTCTGCCGGATGGCCCTCGACCGAGAGCGCGCGCCGGGCTGGCTCCGCCACAACGACCATGACTTCTGGTTCTGCTCGATCGAGTGCGCGGCGGCGTTCGCCCTCGCTCCCGATCGCTACGCCGACGCCGCGCTCGCCGGTCCCGGAGGGCCAAACCCGCAGCAGTAGGCGGGGCCTCCCGGCCGGGGAGGGACTGATCGCATCGGTTGGCGTTGCACCGCTGTTGCGCGACCGCCTGCACGATGCCCGCCACGGAACACCGACGTGCCATCCCGGCGGCCGCGCGCTCGACCAGGCTCGACCGCCCGGCGCGCCGCGATCCCGCAACTCGGGTGGGCCGACCGATGAGTTGCGGGCGTGGAGGACGTCAATACCGGCGTGCAGAGGGGCGACTGACGCCCCAGAGGTACCGAACGAGATGATCGAGTCGACGGACCCAGCTCCAGACGCGGCGGGTGAGCCGCTCCCGCGGGACGTGGTGGCGTGGTGGACCCACGCCCGCTGCAACGACGGGAGCGGGGAGCTCACCGACGTGTTCTTCAGCGGGGAGCCACCGGACATCGCCCGGGCCAAGCGCCTGTGCCTGAGCTGCCCCGCGCTCATCCCCTGCCTCGAAGGTGCCATCGAGCGGCAGGAGCCGTGCGGTGTGTGGGGCGGCCAGCTGTTCGTCGACGGGATGATCGTCGCCACCAAGCGACGCCGGGGCCGCCCGCCCAAGGTGCCCCGCCTCGAGGACCAGCTGCCCGACGTTCCCCTCCCCGAACATCTCCGGGAGGTGCCGGTCGTGCGGATCGCCTGACCCACGACCGGGTGACTCGTGTGGGGGCGTTGCGCGGCGGCAGCGCCCCCACTCGAACAATGACTCCTAGTGGGCGCTCGCGGAAGTTCCGTGGATGTATCGCCGTGTCAGATTCGTCGCTGGCGAGGACGCAGGAGGAAGGCGCAGCCAGCGGCTGCGGCGACGACGAGGACGACGTCCAGCGGCGAATCTGGCCGGCGAGAC
>DATFVX010000379.1:0-23368 GCA_035259985.1 Acidimicrobiales bacterium
GGCATGAGGTCGTCGGTCTCGTCGACGGCGTAGCCGAACATCATGCCCTGGTCGCCCGCGCCCTGGCTGTCGAGGTCCTCCTCGGTGGAGGCGGTGCGCTTCTCGTAGGCCGTGTCGACCCCCTGCGCGATGTCGGGCGACTGCGGGTCGATCGACGTCATGACGCCGCAGGTGTGGCCGTCGAAGCCCACGGCCTCGCGGTCGTAGCCGATGCCCTTGATCGTGTCGCGGACGATGGTGGGGATCTCGACGTAGGCGTCGGTGGTGATCTCACCGGCGACGATGGCCAGGCCGGTCGTCACCATGGTCTCGCAGGCCACCCGGGCGACCGGGTCCTGCTCCAGGATGGCATCCAGGATCGAGTCGCTGATCTGGTCGGCCATCTTGTCGGGATGGCCCTCGGTGACCGACTCGGACGTGAAGGTCCAACGGCTCACGGTTTCGTTCTCCTCTGTGTGACGGCATCGAACACGGCTCGGGCGATCGCCCGCTTGTCGGCCAAGGGCACCTCGCGCTCGGTGCCGTCGGCATCAATGATCACGACGTGGTTGGTGTCGTGCTCGAACCCAGCGCCCGGAGCGGTCACATCGTTGGCCACGATGAGGTCGATGCCCTTGGCGGCGAGCTTGGCTGCGGCATTTTGCCGCACTTCGTCGGTCTCCGCAGCAAAACCGACGATCGTCTGCCCGGGCCGCTTGCGCGTGCCCAGCCCGGCCAGGATGTCGGGCGTCGCCTCGAGGGTGATCTCGGGCACGCCCGCCTGCTTCTTGAGCTTGCGCCCGGCCACGCGCGATGGCCGGAAGTCGGCCACGGCCGCGGCCATCACGACCACGTCGGCCGACGCCTCGGCCGCCCGCACGGCGTCCTCCATCTCGGCCGCCGTCTCGACCCGAACCACGTCGGCCAGCGGTGGCACCGGCTGGTCGACCGTGGTGACCAGGGTGACCTTGGCGCCGCGGGCCATGGCCTCGGCCGCCAGGGCATGGCCCTGCTTGCCCGACGAACGGTTGCCCACGAAGCGGACCGGGTCGATTGGCTCGCGGGTCCCCCCGGCGGTCACGAGCACGTGCAGGCCGGACAGGTCCCGCCCGGCGCCGAGGGCGGCGTCCAACGCCTCCACGATCGCCTCCGGCGCCGCCAGGCGGCCCTTGCCGACGTCGCCGCCCGCCAGGCGCCCCTCCTCCGGGGGGACGATCGCGACCCCTCGGCGGGCCAGCGTGGCGAGGTTCTCCTGCACCGCCGGGTGCTCCCACATCTCCGTGTGCATCGCGGGGGCCACGACCACCGGGCAACCCTGGCGCACGGCCAGGAGCGTGGCCGTCAGGAGGTCACTGGAGATGCCGGCCGCGTAGCTGCCGATGAGCCGGGCGGTGGCGGGGGCGACCACGACGGCATCGGCCGACTGGCCCAGGCGCGTGTGCGGGATGGGGTCGTCGTCGTGGAACAGGGACGTGTGGGCCCGCTCGGACGCCAGCGCCGAGAAGGTCGCCTCGCCCACGAACCTGGTGGCACCCCGGGTCATCACCGGGATCACGTGCGCCCCCCGATCGACGAGCCGGCGGCAGACGTCGATGGCCTTGTACGCCGCGATGCCACCCGACACCCCCAGGACGATCCGCTTCCCCTCCAGCATGGAGCTGGGGCCTACTCGGCCCCGTTGGTCTCGTCGTCGGCGGGCTGCGCGGCGTCGGCGACGGCCTCGACGGCCTCGACGCTTCCGGCGTCCCCGGACTCGTCGGCTGCGGCCTCGCCGGGATGGGCCAGGACGATCTTGTCGCCGGCGATCTCCTCGAACGCGATCGACAGGGGCTTGCGCGCCACGGACGTGACCTGCGGTGGCACGATGGCGCCGAGGCCCTCGCCCAGCTGGTTGAAGTAGGCGTTGATCTGCCGGGCGCGCATCGCGCTCAGCGTGACCAGCGAGAACTTCGAGCCGGCGCGGTCGAGCAGCTCCTCGATGGAGGGGTTCATCATCGTGTCTTGGCGTGAAGCCATGCGGGCGCGCACCTCGGTCCGGGCCAATTGATCGGCTGACCAGGTTATCGCCCGGGCACCTCGAAGGGTGAATCCCGGTTCCCGAACGGCGAACGTGCGGCGATTACCGCCCCCATGAGGGCCCTAGCCGCCGCAAGTTCGCTGTGGGTGGGTCGGGAACCGCTTCTCGGCCGCCTCGACGATGCGATCGGCCAAGGCCGGCGGTCGCAGCTCACCGGAATCGAGCACCAGCTCGTAGATGGACAGGTCGGCGAGGTCTATGCCGTACAGCGCCAGGTACCGGCCGCGCTCGACACGCTGGCGCTCCTCGTTGTCGGCCAGCGCCCGCTCGACCGCCACCCCCTCGCGCGCGGCCACCCGCTGGGCCCGGATCCCGGGGTCAGCGTCGATCCAGACGACGACCGCCGCCAGCCGCTCGTTGTGCGCGATCCAGCCCGCCAGCCTCGATTCGACGACGGCGTCGCCGTCGCGGGCCCGGCGGGCGAGGCGGCTGTCGAGCTCGACGTCGACCTCGGGGTTGTCGGCGACGTAGAGCCCGAACTCCGGCAGGCTCATGCTGCGCTCCGCGGCCAGCGCCCGGAACACCTCGCCGCCCAGCACCAACTCGAGGTGGAGCCGGTCGGCCACGCGCTGAGCGACGGTGGTGGTGCCCGAGCCCGGCGGGCCCGAGACCGTGATCAGCAAGTCCCGGCGGAGGGCGAGACGGCCCTAGAACGCGTCGAGCAGCGAGCGGCGCTGCTGCTCGCCCAGGCCCCGCACCCGGCGGGTGTCGGCGATGCCGATCTCTTCCATGGTCCGGCGGGCGCGTACCTTGCCTACGCCTGGGAGCGACTCGAGCACTGCGAGTACCTTCATCTTGCCCACGATGTCGTTGTCGTCGGCCTGGTCGAGGAGCTCCTTGAGGGTCAGCGACCCCATCTTGAGCTTCTCCTTGAGCTCGGCTCGGGCGCGGCGTGCCTCGGCTGCCTTCGCGAGTGCTGCTTCGCGCTGCTCGGGAGTCAAAGTAGGTGGCTGCGGCATGCCGCGCACCCTAGCGCGACCCCGCAGCGCAGCGGTGACAATCGCCGTCAGACGAGTGGTGCGACCAGCGCTCGAGCCGCCGCCAGGGGGTCCGGGGCCCGGGTGACGGGCCGCCCCACGATCAGCAGGTCGGCGCCGGACTCGAGCGCGTGGCGGGGCGTCGCCACCCGCCCCTGGTCGTCGATGCCGGCGCCCTCGGGGCGGATGCCGGGGGTCGCCAGCACGGCCGCCGGGGCGATCCGCCGGATCGTCTCGATGTCGGAGACGGCACAGACGAAGCCGCCGCAGCCGCCGTCGAGACCGGCCGTCACCCGCTGGTGCAACAGGTGGTGCGACGCCTCGGGCTCGCTGGTCAGGACCGTGACCCCCATGGCCACCGGTTCGGGGAGCTCGGCACCGGCGGCGCCCTCGCGAAGCCCCTCGACGCCGGCCCGCAGCATCGGCGCACCCCCCGACGTGTGGAGCGTCAGGTAGCGGGCGCCCAGCGCGCCGATCACCCGGGCGGCGCGGCCGACGGTGTTGGGGATGTCGAGGAGCTTCACGTCGCAGAACACGTCCACGCCCATGCCCGCCAGCATCGAGATCGCCTCGGGGCCGGCGGCGGTGTAGAGCTCGAACCCCACCTTCATGGTCCCGAAGAGGGGTTGGAGCTGCCGCGCCAGGCGCCGCGCCACCACCAGGTCGTCGACGTCGAGCGCCAGCACCATCCGGCGACGCACGTCCTCGGGGACCTCGTCCCTGGTGGCGGCCGGCGGTCCGTGTTCCTCAGCCATCGACGTCTCCGATCACCTCGTCCATGCGGGCCACGCCCTGCCGCGACCCCCACCCTTGCAGCTCGCGGAGCACCCGGTGCGGCGCTCGCGGATCGGCGAACGTGGCGGTGCCGACCTGCACCGCGCTGGCGCCCGCCAGCAACAGCTCGGCGGCGTCGCCGCCGGTGGCGACGCCCCCGACGCCGACGATGGGCAACTCCGGCAGCGCCCGGTGGACGTCGAACACCGCCCGCACCGCGATGGGGTGGATGGCGGGCCCCGACAGGCCACCGCCCCGGGGCCCCGACCCCAGCCGGAAGCGCCGCGTCTCGGGGTCGATCGCCATTCCCAGCACGGTGTTCACCAGCGTCACCGCCTCGGCGCCGGCGCCTTGCGCGGCGGCGGCGATCTCGTCGAGGTGCGCCACGTTGGGGCTCAGCTTGGCCCAACGGGGGCGGCCGCACCCGGCGGTCGCCTCGATGGCCGCCCGGGTGTCGTGCGACGCGTGCGCGAACAGGTCGCGGCCCGCCTCGGTGTTGGGACACGACAGGTTGACCTCGACCGCGATCACGCTGTCCGGCGCCGCGGCCAGCAGGTCGGCGGCGCGCCGGTACTCGTCGACGGTGCGGCCCCAGATCGACGCCACCACGCGGGCGCCCGTCGCCGCCAGCGCCGGCAGGTCGTGCTGGAGCCAGGCCACCACGCCAGGCCCCTGGAGGCCGACGGAGTTGATCATCCCCGACGCGGTCTCGTGGACCCGCAGCGGCGGGTTGCCGGGCCAGGGATCCGCGTGCAGCGACTTCACCACCACCGCGCCCAGGGCCGCCAGGTCGCCGTACGCGCCGAGCTCGGCGCCGTGCCCGGCGGTGCCCGACGCCGTCATGATCGGATTCGCCAACCGCAGCGAGCCCACCGTGACCGTCATGTCCATCGCCGGGCGAGTGGCGGCGCGGCCCCCGCGAACGCCGAGCCGCCCGATCATGCGGTCCGTCCGAGGTGGATCTCCTGCAGCGTGCGGACGCGGGCGTCGTGCTGCGACCGGTCAACCGCGCTCTCGGCGGCGGCCAGGGCAGCCGCCGCGGTCGTCAGGCAGGGGATGCGGTGCACGTTGGCGGCGCGGCGGATGTAGGCGCCGTCGGCCCGGGCGCCGCGACCCCTGGGACTGTTGACCACGAGCTGGACCCTTCCGGCCGAGATGAGGTCGAGCGCGGTGGGGAGGCCGGCCTCCTCGTCGGCGTGGGCCATGGCCCCGTCGGCCGCAGCCACCTTCGCCACCCGCTGCGCAACCGCGACGCCGTGGCGCTCGAGGTGGGCGGCCGTGCCCACCGTCGCCGCGAGCTCGAACCCCTGCTCCACCAGGCGGGCCGCCGCCGTGACGCCGGCCGCCTTGTCGCGGTCGGCCAGCGACAGGAACACCATCCCGCGCTCGGGCAGCCTCTCCCCCGCCGCCACCTGGGCCTTGCCGAACGCCAGGCCGAAGGTCCGGTCCAGCCCCATCACCTCGCCGGTCGAACGCATCTCGGGGCCCAACACCGTGTCGGCGTCGGGGAAGCGGCTGAATGGCAGCACCGCCTCCTTGACCGCGACGTGGCCGCCGACCGGCTCGCGCAGCAGGCCCTCGGCGCGCAGCTGGGCCAGCGTGGCGCCGAGCATCACCCGCGCCGCCACCTTCACCAGCGGCACGCCGGTGGCCTTGGCCACGAACGGCACCGTGCGGCTCGCACGCGGGTTGGCCTCGATCACGAACACCTCCCCGCCCTTCACTGCGAACTGCACGTTGATCAGGCCCCTGACGTCGAGGGCGTCGGCCAGCCGCCGCGTGTGGTCCTCGATGAGCGCGACCGTCTCGGGCGACAACGAGTGGGGTGGGATCGAGCAGGCCGAGTCGCCCGAGTGCACGCCCGCCTCCTCGACGTGCTCCATCACCGCACCGATCACCACATCGCCGGTGGCGTCGCGGATGGCGTCGACGTCGACCTCGGTCGCGTCCTCGAGGAACCGGTCGATCAGCACCGGCCGCGACGCCGACAGGCCGCCCTCCCGGCCAAGTGTGCCGAAGCTGGCGAGCTCGGCCATGGCCCGCCGGAGGCCGTCCTCGTCGTACACGATCTCCATCGCCCGGCCGCCCAGCACGTAGGACGGCCGGAGCAGCGCCGGGTAGCCGACGTGCGCGACCACATCCAACGCCTCCGCCACGCTCGTCGCGGTGCCGCCCGCAGGCTGGGGGATCCCGAGGCGGGCGCACAGCACGTTCCAGCGCTCGCGGTCCTCGGCGGCGTCGATCGACGCGGGCGACGTCCCGAGGACGAGGCCCTCGGGCAGCACCGACGCCAGCTTGAGCGGCGTCTGCCCGCCCAGGGCGACCACCACGCCCACCAGGTCGCCGGCGGCCCGCTCGGCGTCGATGACGTTGAGCGTGTCCTCCAGCGTGAGCGGCTCGAAGTAGAGGCGGTCGGACGTGTCGTAGTCGGTGGACACCGTCTCGGGGTTGCAGTTGAGCATCACGGTCTCGTAACCGGCGTCGGCCAGGGCGAAGCTGGCGTGGACGCAGCAGTAGTCGAACTCGATGCCCTGGCCGATGCGGTTGGGGCCCGAGCCGAGGATCAGGACCTTGCGCCGTCCGCTGGCCGCGACCTCGTCCTCGTCCTCGTACGTCGAGTAGTGGTACGGCGTCATCGCCTCGAACTCGGCGCCGCACGTGTCGACGGTCTTGTACGTGGGCCGAACCCCGGCGGCCAGCCGGCGCCGGCGCACGTCGGCGGCGTCGATGCCCCACAGCCAGGCCAGCTGGGCGTCGGCGAAGCCGAGCCGCTTGGCGCGCCTCCAGTCCCGGCGGGCCAGCCCGTCGGGGCCGGCGGCGCCCAGGTGGGCCCGCTCCTCGACGATGCGCAGGATCTGGTCGAGGAACCACGGGTCGACCCGGGTCCGCTCGGCCAGCGCCTCGATCGTGATCCCCCGGCGCAGCGCCGCCTCGAGCTGGAAGGGGCGATCGGGGGTGCCGACCGCCGCCCGGGCGACGAGCTCGTCGTCGGTCAGGCCGTCGAGCACCGCCTCGCCGGCATCGCAGTTGAGCCCCGCCCGACCGACCTCGAGGCTGCGCAACGCCTTCTGCAGCGACTCGGGGAACGTCCGCCCGATGGCCATCGCCTCGCCCACCGATTGCATGGAGGTCCCCAGGACGCCCGGGCTGGTGGGGAACTTCTCGAACGCCCAGCGCGGCACCTTGGTGACCACGTAGTCGATGGTGGGCTCGAAGCTGGCGGGCGTCCGGCGGGTGATGTCGTTGGGGATCTCGTCCAGCGTGTAGCCGACGGCCAGCTTGGCCGCGATCTTGGCGATGGGGAACCCGGTGGCCTTCGACGCCAGGGCGGAGGACCGGCTCACGCGGGGGTTCATCTCGATGATGACCATGTCGCCATTGGTCGGGTCGAGCGCAAACTGCACGTTGGAGCCGCCGGTCTCCACGCCCACCCGACGGATGCACGCGAACGCCGCGTCCCGCATCGCCTGGTATTCGACGTCGCTGAGCGTCTGGGCGGGGGCCACCGTGATCGAGTCGCCGGTGTGGACGCCCATGGGGTCGAGGTTCTCGATCGAGCAGACGACCACGCAGTTGTCGTCCCGGTCGCGCATGACCTCGAGCTCGTACTCCTTCCACCCGGCGATGGAGCGCTCGATCAGGATCTCGCCGATGGGGCTGGCGGCCAGCCCGGTGGCGGCGATCCGGTGGAAGTCTTCGGGCGTCGTGGCGATGCCGGTGCCCTTGCCTCCGAGGATGAACGCCGGGCGGACCACGACCGGCAGGCCGATGCGCTCGATGACGGCCAGCGCCTCGTCCAGGCCGTGGGCCGTCGCAGAGTCCGGCACGCCCAGGCCGATCTCCTGCATGGCGGCCTTGAAGCGCTCGCGATCCTCGGCGGTGGCGATGGCCTCGGCGGTGGCGCCGATCAGCTCGGGCGCGCCGGGCCGACCGACCGCCTTGCGGTCGACCAGCTCCATGGCCAGGTTGAGCGCGGTCTGGCCCCCCAGCGTCGGGAGCACGGCGTCGGGCCGCTCCCGCTCGATGATGCGCTCGAGGTGGTCGGCGTCGAGCGGCTCGACGTAGGTGGCGTCGGCGAACTCGGGGTCGGTCATGATCGTGGCCGGGTTGGAGTTGGCGAGGATCACGCGGTAGCCCTCGGCCCTCAGCACCTTGCAGGCCTGGGTGCCCGAGTAGTCGAACTCGCACGCCTGGCCGATGACGATCGGTCCTGCACCGATGAGCAGGATCGACTCGAGGTCGTCGCGCCGGGGCACTCAGCGCCCTCCCGACCGGTGCGGGCCGCCAACCGAGGCAAGGCGGTCCGGCGGCCGGGGGGCGCGGCCGAACCCGTTGCCGCGCGAGGCATCCATGAGCGCCGCGAACTCGCCGAAGAGGTAGGCCGCGTCGTGCGGACCGGGGCCGGCCTCCGGGTGGTACTGCACGCCGAACGCCCGCAGGCCCGCGCTGCGGATGCCCTCGATGACCCCGTCGTTGAGGTTCACGTGCGTGACCTCGACGCCACCAACCATCGAGCCCTCGACCACGGCGTAGTTGTGGTTCTGGCTGGTGATCTCCACCCGCCCCGTGGCCAGCCGGCGGACCGGGTGGTTGCCCCCGTGGTGGCCGAACGGCAGCTTGTGCGTGACCCCGCCGAGCGCCGCCGCCAGCAGCTGGTGGCCCAGGCAGATGCCGAAGACCGGGACCGCACCCAGGAGGCCACGGATGGCCTCGACGGCGCCGCCGACCGCGGCCGGGTCCCCGGGGCCGTTGGAGAGGAACACGCCGTCGGGCTCCAGGGCCAGCACATCGGCCGCCGCCGTGGCCGCCGGGACGACCGTGACCCGCCCCAGCCCGGCGAGGTGCCGGATGATGGTCCGCTTGATGCCGAAGTCGTAGGCCACGATCCGGCGCTGTGGGCGCTGGGCGCGGCCGAGGCCGACGCCCGCCAGCACCGTGTACGGCGCGGCGCAGGTGACCGTGGCGACCAGGTCGCGCCCGTCCGTACCGGGCTCGCCGGCGGCGGCCGCCCTCAACGTCGCCTCGTCGGCGCTGCCGAATGCCCCCGGGAGGGAACCCGACTCGCGGATGTGCCGGGTCAAGCGACGGGTGTCGACCCCGGCGATGCCGGGCACCCGGTGCCGCCGGAGGTAGCCGTCGAGATCGTCGCTGGCGCGCCAGTTGGACCGGCGCCTGGCCAGGTCCCGGACCACCACGCCCCGGCAGAACGGCCGGCGGCCCTCGTCGTCGTCGGCGTTGACGCCGTAGTTGCCGATGTGGGAGGCGGTGAAGGTGATGATCTGGCCGGCGTAGGACGGGTCGGAGATGACCTCCTGGTAGCCCGACAGGACGGTGTTGAAGACCGCCTCGCCGGTGGCGACGCCCCCAGCCGGTTCGGCCCCGACGAGTTCGCCCTCGAAGCTGGTGCCGTCGGCCAGCACCAGCATCCCGTCCCGCACCGCTCTCGTGATCGGCTGCCCAGCCTGCATAGTCATGCAATCTAACGCATTACCATCCCTCACCGTTGGGCCTCGCCGTCGACCACCACCGGCTCCCCAGCCAGCACGGTGTGGCGGACCCTGCCCGTGAGCGTCATCCCTGCGTAGGGGGTGTTCCGGCTGCGGCTCGCCAGGGCCAGCGGGTCGACCGTCCACGTGGCCGCCGGGTCGACCACGCACAGGTTGGCCGGCCTCCCGGCCTCGATCGGGCCGCCGTGGCGATCGCCGACTCCGAGCAGGGCGGCCGGGCGCCACGAGAGCAGCGCCAGGACGTCGGCGATCGGCAGGTCGAGGTGCGTCAGGGCCAGCGCCAGCGCCGTCTCCAGGCCGAGCATCCCCGGCGCCGCCTGGTCGAACGGCTGCTCCTTGGCCTCGGGCGCGTGGGGCGCGTGGTCGGTGGCGATGCAGTCGATGTCACCCCGGGCGAGGGCCCCGCGAACGGCGGCGACGTCGTCGTCGGTGCGCAGCGGCGGGTTCACCCTGAACACCGGGTCGTACGACGAGCAGCGCTCGTCGGTGAGCGTGAAGTGGTGGGGCGTCGCCTCGCAGGTCACCGGCAGCCCCTGGGCCTTGGCCGACGCCACCAGCTCCACCGACCGGCGTGTCGACAGGTGCTGGAAGTGGACCCGGCCGCCGGTGAGCCGGGCCAGCGCGATGTCGCGCATCACCATGAGCTCCTCGGCCTCAGCGGGCTGACCGGGGATGCCGAGGCGCGACGACCACGCGCCCTCGTGCATGGCCCCGCCGGCGGCCAGCACGTCGTCCTCACAGTGCTGCGCCAGCGTGACGCCCAGGCCCCGGCCGTACTCGAGCGCCCGCCGCATGAGCCGCCCGTCCTGGACCCCGGTGCCGTCGTCCGTGAAGAACCGCACGCCCAGCGCCGCCAGCTCGGCCATGGGGGTGAGCTGGGCGCCCTGCCGCCCGACGGTGATGGCCGCCGCGGTGCGGACGTCGCAGCAGGCGTCCCGGCCGAGCTCGAGGACCTCGCGGGCGACGCCGGCGGAGTCGACCGGCGGATCCGTGTTGGGCATCGCGAGTACGCAGGTGAACCCGCCGAGCGCGGCGGCCCGGGCGCCGGTGTCGACGGTCTCGGCCTCCTCCCGCCCCGGCTGGCGCAGGTGGGTGTGGAGGTCGACCAGGCCGGGTGCGACAACGCACCCTCCCGCGTCGAGGACCACGTCGCCGGCGAGGTCGGACCCGTCGGCGGCCACGGCGGCGATGCGACCGTCCTCCACGACAACGTCCGCCACCCGCCCGCCACCGGCGTCGACGACACGGCCCCCTCGGATCAGCACCGACTTCAACGTTCCCCTCCCGATCCCAGCAGCTCGAACAGCACGGCCATCCGCACCGCCACGCCGTTGCGCACCTGGTCGGTCACGACGGCGCGGGGCAGGTCCGCCACGTCGGCGGCGATCTCGACGCCCCGGTTCATGGGGCCCGGATGCATGACGATGGCCTTGTCGCCCAGCAGGTCGACCCTGGAGCGCGTGAGGCCGTAGCGCGCCGTGTACTCCCTCAGCGACGGCACCAGGGCCTCCGTCATGCGCTCGCGTTGCATCCGCAGCAGGTACACCACGTCGACCTCGGGGAGCACCGCGTCGAGGTCATCGCTGACCGCAACGGGCCAGCCGTCCAGGCTCGGCGGCAGCAGCGTGGGCGGCGCCACCAGCGTGACCTCGGCCCCCAGCTTCGTGAACGCCCAGGCGTCGCTGCGCGCGACCCGGCTGTGCTTCACGTCGCCGACCACGGCGATGCGCAGCCCGTCGACGCCGCCCAGGTGCTCGCGGATCGTGTAGCAGTCGAGCAACGCCTGGGTCGGGTGCTCGTGCCACCCGTCCCCCGCGTTGATCACGCTGCCCGAGACCCAGCGGGTGATCTGGTGCGGCACGCCGGCGGAGCGGTGGCGCACCACGATCGCGTCGACGCCCATCGCCTCGATGGTCTCGACGGTGTCGCGCAGGGACTCGCCCTTGTTGACCGACGACGCCGACACCGAGAAGCTCAGCGTGTCGGCCGAGAGCCGCTTGGCCGCCTGTTCGAAGCTGAGGCGCGTCCGCGTGGAGTCCTCGTAGAACAGCCACGTGACCGTGCGCCCCTGCAGCGCCGGCACCTTGGGCATCCGCCGGCGGCTCACCTCCACGAAGGTGTCGGTCAGCTCGAGCAGGTGCTCGATGTCGTCGCCCTCTAGGCCCTCGATTCCCAGCAGGTGCTTCATCGCTCCTTCACCACCTCGCCGAGCTCGACGCCGTCGAGGGTGGCGTTGACCATCTCGTCGCGCCGGGTGGGCAGGTTCTTTCCCACGTAGTCCGGGCGGATCGGGAGCTCGCGGTGGCCCCGGTCGACCATGACCGCCAGCTGGATCGCCCGCGGCCGCCCGTAGGTGTGCACCGCGTCGAGCGCCGCCCGGATCGTGCGCCCGGTGTACAGCACGTCGTCGACGAGGACCACGACCTGGCCGGTCAGGTCGACCGGGATGTCGGTCACGGCCGCCGGCAGCACCGGCCGCAGGCCGATGTCGTCGCGGTGGAGGGCCACGTCCAGCGAGCCGAGCGGCGGCCGCGCGCCGTCGATCTTCTCCAGTGCATCGGCCAACGCCTCTGCGAAGGTCACCCCGCCGGTCTGCAGGCCGATGAGCACCACCTGATCCGGGCCGTGGTTGCGCTCGAGGATCTCGTGCGCCATCCGCCACACCGCCCGGCGGACGTCGTCGCCGTCGAGCACCTCGCTGCTGGCATGGAAAACGCCCCCGTACGGGGGCGTGGTGCGTCGTTCGCGTTCTGCCATTCGGGGACCTCCCCGTGTCCTGTCCGTGCGGGTCTCGCGGGACCCGCTTCACGGTCAGAGCGGCACGGTAGCAGGCCCGCGGGCACGGCCCGGGGACCCGAGGCAATGGGTTCGGTGGCGGAACTTGGAGCCGCACCCGAGGCAATGGGTTCCGGCAATCCATGGGCGAGGTCATGGGTTCCGGTGGCGGAACCCATGACCTCGGGCTTCCGGTGGCGGAACCCATGACCTCGGGTGGCGTCACCGGCCGTTCGGCAGTGCCTCGCGTGACCAGATGTCGGCGCCGCCCGCGGCGCCGAGGCGGTGGAAGCCGGCGGCGGCCGCGACGTCGGCGGACGCCCGGTTCGCGGGATCGATGCGCGCCCACACCTGGCGCAGCCCCAGCGGCGCCCCCAGGGACCAGGCCGCCACCAGGTCGACGGCGGCGGCCGCCACCCCGCGGCCGCGGGCTCCCGGGGCGAGCCACCAGCCGAGCTCGGCGCGGCGGACCGCAGGGTCGAACCCCCGCAGCCCCACCTCACCCCACACCAGGTCGCCCCCCACCGGGCTGACTACCAGATCCAGCGCCAGGCCCCGGCGCCGCCGCTGCAGCTCGCCGGCGATCCAACGCCGGGCCCCGGTGGGCGACGTGTCGGGCGGGACCGGGTTGCCCACCACCACGGACGGCTCCCGCCACGCCGCCGCCAGTGCGGCGACATCCCCGGGGTCGTCCCGCCACGGGCGCAGCCGGATGCCGCGGGCTGCATCGCACAGCTCGGGCTCCGGCAGGCTCAGCGTGACGCGCTCATTCCGGTCGCACCTCGGACGCCACCGACGACAGCACGCCGTTGACGAACCGGGGCGAGTCGTCGGTGCCGAACCTCCGGGCCAACACCACCGCCTCGTTGATCACCAGGGCCGCCGATCGATCGGGCACCGCCAGCAGCTCGTAGGAGCCGAGCCGGAGGATCGACCGGTCGACGGCCGCCAGGCGGTCGAGCGACCACTTGGGGGCGACCAGGCGGCGCAGCAGCTCGTCGATGCGGACGCGGCGCGCCTCGACACCGCGGACGAGCTCGACCGCAAGCTCGGCGGGCGCGATCGGCTGCTCGGCCAGCAGCTCGCCCACGGTGACGTCCTTGATCTCGGCCTCGTACAGCAGCTCGAGCGCCCGCTCGCGCGCCGCCCGCCGGTTCTCCACCTCGGTGGGCTCGAGACCGTTCACGTGCGCCGCCGACTACGCCCGGGTCAGGTATTCGGCGCTGCGGGTGTCGACCTTGATCCGGTCGCCGGGGTTGACGAACAGGGGCACCTGCACGACCAGGCCGGTCTCGAGCGTGGCCGGCTTGCGGGCACCCGACACCCGGTCGCCCTGGATCCCGGGGTCGGTGTCGGACACTGCCAGCTCGACCGCCGCCGGCAGGTCGATGCCGATGATCTCGTCCTTGTAGAACTGCAGCACCATCGTCGAGCCGTCCACGATGTAGCGGGTCGCGGCGCCCAGGGCCGCGGCCCCGACGTGGATCTGCTCGTACGTGCCGCTGTCCATGAACACGTAGTGGTCGCCGTCGTGATAGAGGAACTGCATCTCCTTCTTCTCGACGACCGCCTGCTCGACCCGCTCGTCGGCCCGGAAGGTCTTGTCGAGCTGAGCACCGGTGCGGGCATTGCGCAGCGTCGTCCGCACGAACGCAGGCCCCTTCCCGGGCTTGACGTGCTGGAAGTCGACGACGTGGAAGAGCCCCTCGGGCAGGTCGAGGGTCATGCCCCGCTTGAGGTCGTTGGTGGTGGTGGCGGCCATCGGCTCGGCTCCTGGGCGCGGCGTCGGATCTCTACAGGTGGGGCTCCTTGGGCGCCAGCGTCAGGGTGCGGCAGCCCTCGGAGGTGACCACGACGGTGTCCTCGATGCGGACCCCGCCGTGCTCGGCCAAGTACACGCCCGGCTCGACGGTCACGACCTGGCCGTCGGACAGCATAGCGTCGGCGGTTCGGGCCACCCGGGGCTGCTCGTGGATGTCGAGCCCGACGCCGTGGCCCGTGGCGTGCAGGAACGCCTCGTCCCAGCCCGCGTCCCGGATCACCGACCGGCAGGCATCGTCGACCGCGCTGGCCTCGGCCCCGGCCCTGACGGCGGCCACCCCGGCCGCCTGCGCCTCACGCACGACCTCGTACATGCGCGCCTGCATGTCGCTGGGATCGCCGACCATCAGCGTCCGGGTCATGTCCGAGTGGTAGCCGTCGACCAGCGCCCCGAAGTCGAGCACCACCAGGTCGCCCTCGGCGATGCGGCGGTCGGCGGCCCGATGGTGCGGCATGGCGGCGTTGGGGCCGGAGGCGACGATGGTCTCGAACGACGGCGCCTCGGCGCCGAGCCGCCGCATCTGCCATTCCAGCTCGAGCGCCACCTCGGCCTCGGCCGGACCCTCCCCCAGGCGGTGCCGCACCGCCGCCAGGGCTGCGTCGGCCATCCCGCACGCCGCCTCGATGCGGGCGACCTCGCCGGCGTCCTTGACCAGGCGCAGCGCCTCGACGAGCCCGGTGGTCGGCACGAGCTTGGCGTCGGGGAACCAGTCGCTGGCGAAGCGGCGCTTCTGGGCCCACGTGACGTTCTCGGCCTCCAGCCCGAGCCGTGCCAACCCCGCGGCCGCGCCCGCCAGCGCCCGGCGCCTGGCGTCCTCCTCCTGGCCGATCACGGTCCGGGCCACGACACCGGCGCCGGCCAGCTCGCTCGCGGCCTGGTCGCGGTAGCGGCCGTCGGTCACGAACACGGGCTCGGCGGCCTCGTCGGCGGGGAGCAGCAGCAGCGCCGCCGATCCGGTGAAGCCGGTGAGGTAGCGAACGTTGGTCAGGTTGGTGACCAGCAGAGCGTCGCAGGGGACCTCGGCGAGCCGTGGCCGCAGGCGCGCGGCACGGTCGGCGACATCCATCGGGGGGAGCGAGGCGGGATCGAAGCTCACCGTTCAAGGGTAGGTGGCCGGTCCCCCGGCGCCGTCAACCGCCGGAGCGCCTCGATCGCAAGGACATAGCCGTGGCCGCCGAAGCCCGCGATCGTTCCGGTGGCCACGGGGGCGACAACCGAGGTGTGGCGCCAGGACTCCCGCGCGCTGGGATTGGAGATGTGGACCTCGACCACCGGTCCGTCGAATGCCGCCAGCGCATCGTGGATTCCCCAGGCGTAGTGGCCGAACGCGCCGGGGTTGATCACGATGGCGGCGCACCGGCCGCGGGCGCCGTGGATCGCGTCGATGAGCTCGCCCTCGGCGTTGGACTGCCGGTGCTCGACCTCGAAGCCGGCGGCGTCGGCGGCCCGCCGCATCGCCGCGACGTGGTCGTCGAGGGTCTCCCGCCCGTAGATCTCCGGCTCCCGCTGCCCGAGCAGGTTGAGGTTGGGGCCGCTGAGCACCAGGACCACCGGCCGCTCGCTCACGCCTGCGCCCCGATCCGGTCGAGGACGAGCCTCGCGGTGCCCGGCTCCACGCCCGGCACCACCTCGACGCCGTCGGACCCGTCGAGCACGAACGTGAGGCCGTGCACTGCCTTCTTGTCACGCGCCATGAGCGTCACCAGCGCGTCGTGGTCGACGCCGGCGGGTAGGCACGAGGGCAGGCCGTACCCGGCGACCACCTGGCGGTGCTCGCCCACCCGGGCGCCGTCGATGCGGCCCAGCTCCGCCGCCAGCTCCGCGGCGTACACGAGCCCGATCGCCACGGCCTCCCCGTGGCGCAGGTCGTAGCCGCCGCCGGTCTCGAGCGCATGGGCCAGGGTGTGCCCGTAGTTGAGGATCGCCCGCCCGCGGGGGTTGGTCACGACCGCCTCGCGTTCGTCGGCCGCCACCACGTCGGCCTTGATCCGCACGCAGGCGGCGATGCGCGCCACCAGGGGCTGCGCCGACAGGTCGTCGCCCGTCAGGAAGTGGTACTTGGCCATCTCCCCCAGGCCCGAGCGACGCTCGCGCTCGGGCAGGGTGGCGAGGGCGTCGGTGTCGCACAGGACGGCCGCCGGCTGCCAGAACGCGCCCACCAGGTTCTTGCCCTCGGGCAGGTTCACCCCCGTCTTGCCCCCGATCGCGGCATCGACCATGCCGAGGAGGGTGGTGGGGACGTTCACGACCCCCACCCCGCGGTGGTAGACGGCGGCCGCGAAACCCGCGGTGTCGGTGACCACGCCGCCGCCCACGCCGACGACCTGGTCGGCCCTGGTGAGGCCCCAGCGCGACCAGGCCCGGCACAGGTCCTCGACCGTTGCCAGCGACTTGCCGGCCTCGCCGTCGGGGATCAGGAACACCTCGCGCTCCCGGCCCGGGTCCACTGAGAAGTCGATGCCCGGCTGCGTGACGATGGCGACGCGGCGGGCGGTGGGATCGAGCACGGCGGCCAGGCGGGCGCGGGCGCCCGCACCCACGACGACCGGGTAGGCGCGATCGCCCAGGCGCACGTCGACGGTGACCTCCTCGCTCATCGCTCCACGCGCGCCGCGGCGCGGTCGCCGACGAGCCGGGCGATGTGGTGCGCAAGGGCGCGCTTGGGCTTTTCGTCCGCAGCGTGGAAAGGCTCGACGTCGACGGTGGCGTCGGCCACCTCCGCGTAGAGCGGCGCCCGCGTCGCGACGAGGCGCTCGAGGGTCGCAGCGGGGTCGGGATCGCCGGTGAGCAGCGGGCGGTGTGCGGGATCGGCCCGGGCCGCGAGGAACGCGGGCGAGGCCCGCAGCCAGACGACGACGGCCCGGCGTCCCAGCAGCGCCCGGTTCTCGGGACGGATGACCGCGCCGCCACCCGCGGCCACCACCAGGGGATCCGGCCGGCCGAGCAGGTCGGCCAGGACCTCGGACTCGAGCCGGCGGAACGCCTGCTCGCCGTCGTCCCGGAAGATGACGGGAACGGTCCGGCCGGCACGCAGCTCGACCTGCTCGTCGGCGTCGGCGAAGGGCCGCTGCAGCTCCCTCGCGAGCCGGCGCCCGACCGTGGTCTTGCCCACGCCCATCGGGCCCACCAGCACGACGTGCCGCGAACGGCCGCCGTCGCCGCCCGTTTCCCCCATCAGGCGTCGCGCAACGACGCGGCGAACGCGTCGCGGTTGCGGACCACCTCGGCCAGGGAGTCGCCGCCGAACTTGCGGAGGGCCTCGCCCGCGAGCACCAGCGCCGCCATCGTCTCCGCCACCACCCCCATCGCGGGGACCGCAGTCACGTCGGTGCGCTCCTTGAAGCTCACCGTCTCCTCCTTCGTGACGACGTCGACGGTGGTGAGCACCGGCCGGTTGAGCGTCGCCAGCGGCTTCATCGCGACCCGGCACACGATCAGCTCGCCGGTGGACATGCCACCCTCGATCCCTCCGGCCCGGGTGGTGGTGCGCCGGTAGGAGTGTCGGTCGGCGTCCCAACCGATGGGGTCGTGGGCCTGGCTGCCCGGGCGCCCGGCGAGGGCGAACCCGTCCCCGACCTCCACAGCCTTGACGGCCTGGATGCTCATCAGCGCCTGCGCCAGCAGACCGTCGAGCCGCCGGTCCCAGTGGACATGGCTCCCCAGGCCGACGGGCACGCCGTAGGCGAGCACCTCGGCTACCCCGCCGAGGCTGTCGCCTTCCTTGGCGACCGCCTTGATCTCCTCGACCATTGCCTCCTCGGCCGCCGGGTCGAAGCAGCGCAGCGGCGACGCGTCAACCCGCTCGAGGTCGGCCGGCGCCGGCCGATCGTCGGACTTCGACCGCACCGATCCGAGCTGGATCACGTGGGAGACGATCTCCACGCCCAGGTGACGCAGCAATCCCTTGGCCAGAGCGCCGGCCGCCACCCGCGCCGCCGTCTCGCGGGCCGAGGCCCGCTCCAGCACGTCGCGGGCGTCGGTGAAGCCGTACTTCTGCATCCCGGCCAGGTCGGCGTGGCCGGGACGGGGCTGCGTGAGGGGCGCACGGGTCACGCCCGGCTCCACCGCCATCTCCTCGTGCCACTTGTCCGACCGCGACCACTCGGTGTTCGCGATCTCGATCCCCACGGGCGAGCCCAGCGTGCGGCCATGACGGACGCCGCCGATGAGCGTGATCTCGTCCTGCTCGAACCGCATCCGGGGGCCCCGGCCATAGCCGAGCCGGCGCCGGGCCAGCTCGTGGGCGATCTCGTCGACCGTGATCGGAAGCCCCGCAGGCAGCCCCTCGACGATGGCCACCAGGCCGCGGCCATGGGATTCGCCGGCGGTGAGGAACCGGAGCACAGAACGACGATACCGACCGCCCTCTAGCTACAACGAAGCCAGAATCACCAGCGACGCCCCCAGCGCCAGGGACGGTCCGAACGGGAACGGGTCGTTGCGCCGACGCACAGCCAGCAGCACGATGCCGACCAGGGCCCCGATGAAGCCGCCCAGCAGCGCGGCGTCGAGCGCGTCCTCCACGGGCCCGAGGATGGGGTGCTGGGGGGTCCACGCCAGCCACCCGACCACGAGCCCGGCCACCGTCGCCAGCCGCACGTCGCCGAAGCCGAGCATGCGGGGGGAGATCAGGTGCAGCACCAGCAGGCCGCCCCCGAGCACCGCCGCCCCGACCAGCGCCGCTCGCAGGCTGTCGGGATCGATGCCGCGGTCGACTGCCGTCCCGGCCACGATCGTGATGCCGACCGCGAGCGCGGTGGCGTGGGCGAAGCGGGTCGGGATCCTCATCGCCCAGATGTCGACAGTCGACATGGCGACCAGGCCGGCGAAGAGGCTGAGCACGGGCGGCAGCGTGGCGGACCAGCCGGCCAACGCCGCCGCCGACCCGAAGCTCAGGCCCGTCGCCACCTCGACGGCCACGCACCACCGGGGCCGGCCCGCACCGCATCCGGTGCAGCGCCCGGCGGCCGCGACCCACGGGAGGGACGCAGGCGCGAGCGCCGGCGCCAGGGGGCGGCCGCACGTCGCGCACCGCGCCACGGACCGCCCGAGCTCCTCCGGCGCCGGCACCCGCCGCAGCAGCTGGGGCACAACCACGCGCCAGCCGATCCAGCGGAGGATCGCGTGGTTGAGCGCGGGACCGACGATCCCGACGCCGAGCGCCACCACCCCGGCGACGAGGGCCGCCCGCGACAGGTCGTTCAGCGGACGGAGGAGAGGAAGCTGATGAGCCTGCCCCGCTGCGCCACGTCGTCACCGGTGCTGGGCATCCGGGACCCCGCCGCGCCCCCGGTGGGACCGACGATCGCCTCGACCGCAGCCCGTGCCTCGGGGCTCATGGCAGCGAGATGGGGTGCCAGCTCGCCGTCGGGGCCCAGCCGCGGCGGACCGAGCGAGCTCAGCCCGGCAAACGGGGAGGTGATCGGGCCGGTTGGGCCGCCCGGCGCGTCGTCGTTGGCCGCCCAGTGCATCTCCGGCGGCAGCGCCGAGGGCGACACCGACCGGATCTGGCCCGTATGGATGGCGTCGACCGGCGGGATCAGGCCGCCGCCGGTGAACGGCGACGTCTCGTCCCGGAGCGGGCTCGCGTCGGGCAACCCCGGGAGCACCGGCGGCGCGGGTGGCTCGGGCGATGTGGGCGTGGCCGGCCGTACCGCCGGCAGGTCCGTCGGCAGGCGTGACCCGAAGCCCGGATCGGCGGGCGGTTCCGGCGAGGCCGGTGGGCGTGCCGAGCGGCTGCGACCCGAGCGGGAGGGTGGGCGGCTGCCGTTCGATCCGGGCGCCGCCGACGCCGGGGGCGGACCGTCGGCGTCGGTACGACGCGTGCGCGGCCCGGTCGAGCGGCCCTGGCCGTTGGTGGCGCGCGCCGACGGCGGCAGGCCGTCGGGCCCGCTGGCCTGGCGCGCGCTGCCCGCCCGGTCGGACTGTCGCCACCCGGCACGCGGCGTCTCGCCGGTCAGGGCCGGCTCGGGAAGGTGGTCGCTGCGGCCCCCCGGGACGCGCTCGCCGCCCCCCCGGGCGCCCGGGGCCGGCATCGGCAGGCCGGGTATGCCGCGCGGAGGCGTGGGCCGGGTCCGCGTGCGGCGCGGCCGCTCGGAGGGCAGGTCCGGCAGATCGGCCAAGCGGCTGGGCTCGGGCAGGGGCTCCGGGCTGTCGACGTCGGCGACGCCGAGCTCGACGAGGTCGCGCACGGCCCGGGACACGTTCAGTTCGCTGAGGCCGAGGGAGCTCGCCACCTCGCCCACCGAGCGACCGCCTCCCACCGCGACGAGGGAGCGCCAGCGGTCGGCATCGATCGTGACCTCGTCGCTGGACAGCTCGGACGTGAGGCTCACCCGGTGGTCGAGCGACGGGACGACCGCCTCGAGCTCGGTCCACTCGCTGAGCAGGGAGTTGGCGCGGCGCAGGAGGTCGTTGACGTCGTCGGGGTGCTCGGCGTTGGGCGTGTGGCTGTCGGCGTCGAACGCGAAAGAACCGCTGCTGAACCGCAGGAGCTCGAACACCACCTCGTCGGTGGGCGCGCCGTCGACGGCGCGGTCGGCGTCGGCGTCGACGATCCGGCCGTCGCGCAGCCAGACGCTGCCCTGCCCGCGGTCTCCGTCGATGCGAAGACGCCCGGTCTTGCTGGTGGTCGCCAGCAACTTCAGCACGTCTGGGAGAGAAAACGTGTCGAGAGTCCCTTGGAGCGCCAACGCTGTACCTCCGATGTGCTTTGGTCCCCGCCAACATCCCCAGCGCTGGCTCCCACCCTAAACCGCGCGTCCAGCGCGCGCCCAGCGGCGTTTTGACCACTTCCGCCCACAGGATGTGGTGTCACCCCATGAGGCGTGTCAGTTGGGCCACGGCGGCGGCCGACATGGCCTCCAGCGGTGGGTCCTCACCTGTCCAGCGCCGGAAGCCGTGGGCGGCCTGGTGGATGAGCATGCCCAGCCCGTTGACCGCCACCGCGCCCTGGTCGCGAGCGGCGGCCACCAGCGGCGTCGTCGCCGGGTGGTAGATGAGGTCGACCACCACCTGCCCGGGCCGGAGCGCTGCTGGGTCGAGGGGCAGCGGCTCCGGCGTGCCGTCGGCCGCGGTGACGACCCCCATGCCGAGCGGCGTTGCGTTGACCACCAGGTCGGCGCCGGCGACGTCGGCCGCGGACCCGACCCGGCCCCGCTCGCCCGCCAGGATCGCGGCGTGGGCCGCCGGCTCGGGTGACCGGTTCACGACGGCGACGTCGGCCGCCCCGGCGTCGCCGAGCGCCAGCGCGACCGCCCTCCCGGCCCCGCCGGCGCCCACCACCACGCAGCGCAGCCCCGCGGGGTCGATGCCCTCGTCGGCCCGCAGCGCGTCCACGAACCCGGCGCCGTCGGTGTTGTCCCCCACCAGCCGGTCGCCCCGCCAGTAGACGCAGTTGACGGCACCAAGCGCCGCGGCCACCGGGGTCCGCTCGTCGACGGCATCGTGCGCCGCAGCCTTGTGCGGCATGGTGACCGACAGCCCGCCGATGCTCAGCTCGCGCATCGCCGCCAGGGCGTGCGCCCCGCGACCGGCGGGAACGTCGAACACCAGGAACACCCAGTCGGCGTCGACGGCCGCGAAGGCGGCGTTCAGGATGGTCGGCGACAGCGAGTGCCGCACCGGGGAGCCGATCAGCGCCGCCAGCCGGGTCGACCCGGTGATCGCCCGTCCCATTGCCGCCCCCGGCCTACGAACTTGCGGTGCTTGGGGTCCCCATGCGGGCTCCAATCGCCGCACGTTCGATCGGGGGGTTCATCCGCAGCCGAGGCCGGCTTCGTTGCATCGCTGCTTGGCCTCGACGAACTCGTCGTAGTCGGCCGTGAAGACGTGGGACCCGTCGTTGGCCGCGGCGTCGAGGACGTAGTAGAGCCAGTCGCCGTCGGCCGGGTTCAGGGCGGCCTCGATGCTCGCCCGGCCGGGCGACGCGATCGGCGTTGGCGGCAGGCCGGGCCGGTTGCGGGTGTTGTACGGCGACTCGGACTCCAGGTCGGCCTCGCTGAGCTTGCAGCCGCCCGGCTCGTTCTTGATGTAGCAGCTGGTGGCGTCGATCTGCAGGGGCATCTGCTCGGCCAGCCGGTTGTAGATCACCCGGGCGACACGCGGGCGGTCCTGGTCGGTGCCGGCCTCCTCCTCGACGAGCGACGCCACGGTCAGCACCTGGTAGGGCGAGAGGCCCAGGGCCTCGGCCCGGGCCTGCATGTCCAGCTTGGTGAGCGTGCTGTCGAGTTGGGCGACCATCCGCTGGATGACGACGGCCTCGGTGTCGCCCTCCTCGACTGCGTAGGTCTCGGGGAAGAGGGTGCCCTCGAGCGACCGCTGGTCCGCCGGGAGGACGCTCGAGCGGGATGCCGGGTCCGCGACCGCCGCCTGTAGCCCTTCGGCCGTGAAGCCGCTGTCCTTGGTGACCTCGGGATCGGCAAGGCGCGCCAGGGTCTGCGTCAGCGTCAGGCCCTCGGGAACGGTGATCAGGAAGGAGTTGGGCGGCAGGGCGCCCTCCTCCAGGGCGTCGATCGCCTCGGTGAACGACGAGTTGAGCCGCATCCGGTAGGGGCCGGCCTGGAACTCGCCCGGGTCGCGGAAGCGGATGTACCAGTCCCACACCGTGGCGTTGCTGATCACCCCGGCGTCGGCGAGCTCGTGGCCTATGTCGCTGGTCGACGCCCCCTCGGGGATCTCGACGAGCACCTCATCGCCCGGCTCGCCCGAGGGATCCATCTCCCCCTGGACCCATGTCCAGGCGAACCAAGCGCCCACGCCGGCACCCACCAGCAGCAGCACGAACCCGACGAGCACGGCGCGGCAGCCCCGGCGCCGCGAGAGCCCCTCCCCCTCATCGCCCTCGTAGTCGTCGTACTCGTCCTCGTAGTAATCCTCGTCGTACCCGTCGGGGTAGCCGTCGGCGGCATAGGGATCGCCCGCGCGGGTCGCCGCCTGGTAGGCGCCGGCCCGCGGCCCGGCGGCCATCGGCCCGGTGCGGTACGCCCCGGTCGTGGGCCCGGCTGCGGCCGCGCCCCCCTGGTAGGCGCCCGCCGCCGGCTGGCTCCATGCCTGGGTCGGCCGGGGCGCAGCCCGGTCGTTGTCCCGGTTGGCCGGCCCGTCCCAGAAGTCGTCGAACGCGTTCCCGGGGTCGTCGTTGCGGCGCCCTTGACGGCGGCGGCGCTCGGACGGAGCTGGCTCGTGTGACAGCGGCATACGGCGAAGCGAATGAGGTGGCGGGCTTGGCGGATCACGTCCGTGGCCGGCCGGCATCCAACCACGACTGGAGGATCACCGTAGCAGCGACCTGATCCACGACCCGGCGACCCTTGCGGCCCCTCACACCGGCGGCGCGCAGGCGCTGCTCCGCCTCCACCGTGGACAGCCGTTCGTCCCAGGTCACCACGCCGACGGGCAGGCGGGTGCGCAGCTCGTCGGTCTCGTCGAGGATGGCTCGGGCGGCCGGGCCGACCGACCC
>DATFVX010000380.1:0-8740 GCA_035259985.1 Acidimicrobiales bacterium
TCCGAACCACGACCTGACCGGGCCCGGGCTCGGGATCGCGGACCTCCAGGAGCTCGGGCCGGGACTTCCAGGCGGTCAGCCGTAGCGCGCGCATCGTCCGTCTCCTCGGGTAGAAGCGAAGCACCCCAATGGTGCTTCATTGACATCGGGGCGCACCGGGGCTTGGCTCGCGGCAGGGCGCGAGACAGGTCGTGCCACGAACCGAAGGAGGCGCTCCATGTCAGCTCGCGTCGTGCACTTCGAGATCCCCTACGACGACGGCGACCGCGCGCGTGCCTTCTACGAGAAGGCCTTCGAATGGACCCTCATGCCGATGCCGGAGATGGGCTACACGCTGGTCATGACAGGTCCCAGCGGCGACCAGGGCCCGACCGAGGCGGGCTTCATCAACGGCGGGATGTTGCAGCGCCAGGAGCCGTTCACGGCCCCGAACCTGGTGATCGACGTGGCGAACCTCGAGGACGCGCTCAAGCAGGTCAACGAGGCCGGCGGCACCACCGTCTCGGAACGCCAGGCGGTCGGCGACATGGGCTTCACCGCCTACTGCAGGGACTCGGAGGGCAACCTGGTCGGGCTCTGGGAGACCGCGCCGTCCGGATGACGCCACGCGTCCCAGCGTGGGGCCCGGCGGCCGCTCGTCCGGCGGTTCAATTGACATCGAATAGTTAGATATCTATCGTTCGACCATGGGCCCGCCGCCCGAGGAACCCATCGGTCTCAGCGTCACCCGCACGGCGAAGGCGCTCAGCCGAGCGTTCGATGCCGCGCTCGCCGAGGCGGGTGGATCGTTGCCGTCGTGGCTGGTCCTGGCGTCGCTCAAGGGCGGCCTTCATGCCACGCAGCGCGAGATCGCCGAGGACGTCGGCGTCGAGGGGCCCACACTGACGCATCACCTCAACCGCATGGAGGCCGCGGGGCTGGTGACCAGGGTGCGCGACCCCCGTAACCGCCGCGCACACCGGGTCGAGCTGACACGCGAGGGGGAGCTCGCCTTCCAGAACCTGCTCGCCCACGTCCAGGCGTTCGACCGGCGGCTGCGCGCGGGCATCGCCGAGGAGGAGCTGGCCACGCTGCGGCGGCAGCTGGCACGACTGGCCGCCAACGTGGCTCCCGGCGGCGCCTCAGAAGCTCGCGGGCGGGAACTGGAGTCGTCGTGAAGATCAGCATCAACCTCACCAACTACTCCTGGCCCGACGGCCCGGACCAGCTCGCCGGCCATCTCGTCGAGCTGGCCCGCAGCATCGACGAGGCCGGCATCGACACCCTGTGGGTCGCCGACCACCTGCTCCAGATGGACCCGACCGCCACCGTCGACGAACCGATGCTCGAGGGCTACACCACCCTCGGGTTCCTCGCCGGTGCCACCAGCAACGTGCGGCTCGGCACGATGGTCACGTGGGCGTCGATCCGACCACCCGCCCTGACCGTGAAGATCGTCACCACGCTCGACGTGCTGTCCGGCGGCCGGGCGTGGCTCGGCGTCGGCGCCGGCTACCAGGGCGACGAGGCGGCCATGACCGGGCTCCCGTTCCCCGACACCGCGGAACGGTTCGTTCTCATGGAGGAGCTCGTCCAGCTCGCCGCGCACATGTGGGCCCGCGACGGCCGGCCGTTCGACGGGGCCCGCCACCGGCTCGAACGACCCATCAACACCCCGGCGCCGATCGCCCGGCCCCGGGTGCTCATCGGCGGCATGGGCGAGCGGCGCACCCTGCCCCTGGTGGCCCGGTACGGCGACGCCTGCAACCTGTTCGACATCCCGGACGGGGGCGCCACGCTGCAACGCAAGCTCGAGGTCCTCGCCCGTGCATGCGACGACGTCGGGCGAAACCCCGACGACATCGAGGTCACCCTCAGCAGCCGCCTCGGGCAGGACGAGACCGCAGGGGCGTTCGCCGACCGGTGTGGCGAGCTCGCCCGACGCGGGGTCGATCACATCGTGCTCGTGACCAGCGGCCCCTGGAGCAAGCGCGAGCTCGACGTGGTCTTCGACGCCGTGGAGCCGGTCCGCGCGGTCGGCTGACGGCGGCCGGGGCCGCCACGCCGGATCCGCGCCGGTCCGGCGCGAGGATCTGTGCATGGCGGCACCAGGCAATCAGCCGGTCGGCCGGCCAACGCTCGAGGCGGTGGCGGCGCGGGCCGGGGTCGGGCGGGGCACCGTTTCGCGGGTGATCAACGGGTCGGCGCAGGTGAGCGCCAGGGCCCGCGAGGCGGTCCTCGGCGCCATAGAGGACCTCGGCTACGTACCCAATCGCGCGGCCCGCTCGCTCGTCACGCGGCGTACCGACGGCATCGCCCTGGTCGTGTCGGAGTCCGAGGACCGCGTGTTCGCCGAACCGTTCTTCGCCGGCGTGGTACGCGGCGTCAGCGCGGAGATCGCCGGCACCGCCTTCCAGCTCTGGCTCGCGATGATCAACAGCTCGACCGACCGGAGCCGGATCGGGCGGCACCTGACGGCCCAGCACGTGGACGGCGCCATGCTGCTGTCGCTCCACGGCGACGACTCGCTGCCGCGGCTGCTCGAGGAGAGCGGGCTGCCCACGGTCCTCGGCGGCCGGCCGACCGGTCTCGTCCCCGGCAGCTACGTCGACGTCGACAACCATGCGGGCGCCCGGATGGCCATCGATCACCTGATCGCGCGCGGCCGGCGGCGCATCGCCACCATCGCCGGCCCGCAGGACATGTCGGCGGGGGTCGCCCGGCTCGACGGCTACCGCGGCGCCCTCCGCGACGCCGGGCTGCTCGGTGACGACGATGGCCTGGTGGCGTACGGGCAGTTCAGCGAATCGAGCGGCCAGGCCGCGATGCAGAGCCTGCTCTCGCGCCGACCGGACCTCGATGCGGTCTTCGCCGCATCCGACCCGATGGCCTTCGGCGCCATGCGGGCCATCAAGCAGGCCGGGGGCCGGATCCCCGAGGACATCGCAGTCGTGGGCTTCGACGGATCGCCGGCGGCGGGGAACACCGAGCCGCCTCTGACCACCGTTCACCAGCCGGCCGAGGCGATGGGCCGCCACATGGCCCGCCTGCTCCTCGCGCTCATCGCCGGGCAGCCGGTCGACGAGCCGACGGTCATCCTCGTCCCCGACCTCGTCGTCCGCGACTCGTCCTGATCGGTCGCGGGCCGGCGGTCTCCGCCGCGACGGTCGGATTCACGCGGCGGCCCGGCCGGACATCGACCGAGCGGCGCGCATTCGATGTATTACGCGCCTCGGCCCGGGATCTTTAGGGCATGGCACATAGTCCGAACGCCCGATCCATGGTCCTCGCCGACGTCGGCGACATCGACGCGGCGTACGCCAAGGCGACGTGGCTCGGCCGGTCGAGGGTGGACAGCGTCACGGTGGCGCTCCCGGGGCTGGACGAGGGCGCCCGGGCGGACGCCGCCACTCGGGTCCGCCGGCACGTCAACGACTGTGGCTGCCTGTGGGGCGAGATCGCCATCCTGCTGGGGGTCGCCACGATCTGGCTGACCCCGATGGCCCTGACCGTCCCCACCGTCCTGGTCGTCGGCCTCGCCGGCATCGCCGGCAAGCTGCTCGGCCTCGCCTGGAGCCGGCGACGGCTCCGGCTCGAGCTGCGCCGGCTGGCGGCGGGCGGCGCGATCGATGCACAACGCAAAGGGAGGTAGGCGTCATGGCTGCGACCGTTTGCCGTGACATCACGGAGTGGGTGGAAGAGAAGGTCTCCAAACCCGTCGAGGAATGGGAGGAGCGGCAGGAGCAGCGCTGCAAGGAGGAGGACTGCAACTGGTGGACCCTGTGCCTGAACAAGCTCGTCTGCTGGTTCGTCACCGTGGTGGTGAAGGTCGTCCGCTGGGTGGTCGTCAACGTGGGCAAGTGGGTCACCCGCACGGTGTGCACGGTGATCGGCATCGTGATCGACATCGCGGTCGCGGTCGGTACCGGGCTGTGGGACATAGCGGTCGGCATCGCTACGTGGGACTGGCCGCGGGTCTGGGACGGCTTCGTGACGATCGTCGGCGGGGTCATCAAGGGCATCTTCGGGCTCGCCCGCGTCCTCTTCCTGATCGACACCATTGACTACATCCGCGAGGAGATCCAGGAGTACCGGCTCCGCAACCATGTGCGCGACCTGTTGAAGCGGCGCTTCGCCCGCGACCCGGAGGCACTCGCGGCGGCGCTCGACGCGATCGGCGTCGACCACGGTGCGTTCGGCCTGCGCCTGATGGGCCGGGCCAGCCGCACCTACGTGCGCTCGGATCGGGCGACCGGCGAGGGGGGTGGCGTGCCCGATCTGATCCGGTGGCACGAGGACCCGGCGCTCGACATCGACATCCGCAAGCTGGCGGGCTACGACTACGACTCCTTCTGGAAGCGCGGCCGGCCCGAGGTCGTCGGCGCCGACGAGGGCGACGTCGACGACTACATCACCAACCGCGGCGGGAAGTCGTTCCGGATCTACCCCATGAGCGCAGGAGTCGTCGAGCACAAGGCGTCGGTGTGCGAGGAACGTGCCCGTGAGCTAGGGCTGATCTACAAGTTCGAGTTCGACGAGCGCGAGATCGAGGATCCGGCCTACATCATCCTCGGCAAGAGCCAGGACGACTACAACATCGATCAGCTGGGCCGCGTCGACGAGCTGGTCGATCCGGCCGCGGCCCGAAACGACGATCTCCCGGTGCCCCACGGCGGGACCGTGTTCGGCTACGACGGCACCCTGGTCGGGCTGAGCGCCCACCTGGACGACGCCACCGGTGTCGACGGGACGCCGTTCCCGGGCAGCAACACCTCGGGGGTCTCGTGCCTGGACCGCGTGCCGGACCTGGTGTTCGAGTACGTCTTGGCCCACGAGCTCGGCCACTACTTCGGCCTCGTGCACGTCGACGGCGCGCACCGGATCATGTTCACGATGAACAAGTCGCAGGGGAAGTCGGTCTTCACCTGGTGGACGCTGCCATCGCTGCTCATCTTCGAGCAGCAGCCGAAGTTCGTGCTCGAGGAGGCCAAGGCTGCCTGGGACTACATCGTCGCCGGCTGGCCCACCGACGCCCTGACGACGCGGGCCCATTAACTGTCCTCGTGGGCATCCGCGTACGGGCGCCGAGGAGACGTGAGCGGGGGCGCATGGCCCCCGCTCACCAGGCGAGGCGGAACCCGTCGGCGAGCATGAGGGGCCCGTGCGCCAGCAGGCCGAGGCGGGTTGCGACGTCGGCGAACGGTCCCCACGCCTCCAGGCGGAGCCGGGCGGTGGCGGCGGCAGGATCCTCGCTCGACTGAGGGGGGCGGAGACGGGCGGGCAGGGGCGGCCGCGGGAACACGCGGGCGTCGAGCTCGTCGGACGGCGCCAGGCCGGCCCGATCCCTCGCCAGGTCCAGCGCCACGCGCAGGCCGCCGAGCTCGTCGACGAGGCCATGCTCCTTCGCGTCGGCACCCGTCCACACGCGACCCCGGGCAACCTCGTGGACCTGATCGCCGGGCAAGCCCCGGCCCGCCGCGACCTTGGCGACGAAGTCGTCGTAGATCCGGTCGAGCCAGACGTTCACTCGCTCCCACTCCTCCTCGGTGAAGGCGTGGAGCGGCGAGAACATCAGCCCGTGCCGCCCGGCGGACACGTGGTCGTGGTCGACGCCGAGACGGTCCACCAGCCGATCCACGACCTGCTTGCCGGATACGACGCCGATCGAGCCGGTCAGCGTGCCGGGCTGGGCCACGATCGCATCGGCCCCCATCGACACGAAGTAGCCGCCCGACGCCGCGACGTCACCCATCGACACGACAATGGGCTTGCCGGCACCCCGGGCGACGGCGACCTCGTGCCAGATGGCGTCGGAGGCGACGTACGACCCTCCGGGGCTGGCGACCCTCAGCACGATCGCCTTGACGTCGTCCGCCTTCGTCGCCGCCCGGAGCGCGGCCGTGACGGTGTCGGCGCCGGCGCTGTTGCCCGCCAGCGGCTGGCGCCGGCTCTTCCCGAGGTGGATCGGCCCGGTCACCTGCACGAGCGCCACGGCGTCCGGCGGCGCCCCCGTGACGCGTGTCGACAGCTGGGCCAGCCTCGACCGGCGGTAGCGGGCGAGGTACTGCAGGACCACGTCGTCGCCGGTCCGGGACCGAAGCGATGCGTACACGTCGTCGCGGTACCCGAGACGGTCGACGAGGCCGGACTCGAGTGCCTCGGTGGAGAACAGCGGCGCACGATCGATCAGGCCCCGCACGGCGTCCGGTTCGAGGTTCCGGTTGGCGGCGATGGTCGCGACGAGCTGCTCCGTCACCGACCCCACGACCCGCTCCGTCGCCTCGCGGTGGGCCGCCGTGAAGCCCCGCTCGGTGAACACGTTGGCCGCGTTCTTGTACTCGTGGCGCTGCGCGAGCTGGGGCGTGATCCCGGCCTTGTCGAGCATGCCCCGCAGGAACGGCACCTCGGTGGCGACGCCCGTGATGCCGACGTCGCCCGAGGGCTGCAGCCAGATCTCCTCGAAGCTCGACGCGAGGACGTACGGGACGCTGGCGTTCCCGAACTCGCCGAAGGTCTCCGCCCACGCGATCGTGATCTTGCCGTGGTCCCGCAGGTCCCGGACGGCGTCCTGGATCTCCTGGGCCTGCGCGAGGCGCAGGACCGACCGCGGCCCGCCGAGCTTGACCACCAGCGCCCGCACCCGCGGATCCCGCGCCGCTCGGCGCATGCCCTGCAGGACCGTCAGGAGCGACGAGCGGCGCCGGGCGAGGATCGCGCCCATCGGGTCCTGCGGCGCCTCGTCGAGGAGCGGCTCGGTCAGGTCGAGCTCCAGGGCGAGGTCGGCGGTCCGCCGGCGCCGCGCCTCCTCGATCCCGGTCACGACGGTGTCGGCTGCGTGCTTGGCTCTGGGGAGCATGGTTCGAGGCTAGGGGCTCGCCGACGCCGGATCGCCGTCGCCTGCGCCGATCAGCCCACTGCCGCCTCCGGCTTGGCCGGCGGCGCATCGCCTCCCTGGGTGCGCTCGGGCAGGAGGAGCGCCGCGCCGATCAGGAACGCGATGGCACCGACGAACGTGCCGAGATTCATGAGCGTGGCGTTGCGCGGCTGATCGGTGACGGGCACGACGTACGACGCCACTGCGGAGGCACCGAAGGCGATGGACCCGGCGAGGTTCAGCGCCGTGATCAGCCACGGCAGGCTGCGCGGGCGCCACGACCAGAAGCCGTGGCACGCCTCGGCCCACGCGAGCCCGCTCGCCACCAGGAAGCAGACCGACCCCAGTGCGTCGGGGGTCCACACCAGTCGATCGGACTGCGACGCGGACAGGTGCTGCAGCATCTCGTCGAAGGTGCTGAGGTTGAAGAACAGCGTTCCGGCAAGCTGCACCACGGCGGCCCACCAGTCGATGCGGTGCGGCTCCCAGGTGACGAAGCGCCGGCGTTCGCTCCCGGCGGCGCCGGGCAGCGTGCGAGGCGCGTTCGCCACCTCCAGGTACTGCAGCGCCGCGGCGGTCGTGAAGAACAGGGACCCGACGAAGAACGTGACGCCGTCGGCGGCGACCCCGACGGCGTCGACGTAGCGGGGTGCCGCGCCCAGGGCGAAGCACGTGGAGCCGACCGCGAACAGCACGCCGATCCACCACCCGACGGCGCCGGGCGCCCACCACGTCGAGCCGCGACCGGTGTCGAGCAGCGAGTGCTGCTTCCGCTGGGAGCGCGACGTCCAGGTGACCAGCCGACCGTCGGGTCGCCGGTACGTCTCGCGCGTGACGAATGGACCCGGCCCCGAGGCATCGACGCGGTCCCACTGCTCGGGCACGGCGAGCCCGGCCCGTCGACCGGTCCGCGTCCCGGTAGTGACCTCTGTTCGGCGGTCTATGGGAGGACAGTGTCGGCAACCCCGACGGGGCGGGCATCATCCGATCCGGGTGATCAGACCCCCGGCCGGGCGCCGACGGCGGCCGACCTCCCGGTTACAGGGCGTCGTCCCCGACCTCGCCGGTGCGGACGCGCATCAGCCGGTCGAGCCCCACCGCCCAGATCTTGCCGTCGCCGATCTTGCCGGTACGGCCGGCGGCCGCGATGACGTCGATGACCTTGTCGACATCGACGTCGGCGACCACCACCTCGACCTTCACCTTGGGCACGAAGTCGACGGTGTACTCCGAGCCACGGAACGTCTGGGTCTTGCCGCCCTGGCGTCCGTACCCCTGCACCTCGCTGACGGTGAGGCCGACGACGCCGGCACCGCGGATGGCGTCCTTCACGGCGTCGAGACGGTGGGGCTTGATGATGGCGGTCACGAGCGAAGCCATGTGGTCTCCTCGGATGTGTGCGTTGGTGGGTCCGGCGACCCGGCGGCGCCGGTGAGGTGGGTCGGACGGTCGTCGTGGTCGAGCACCACGCCACGGCCGCGGATCGTGTAGATCGTGAGCCCGATCGGCTCGAGCCGCGCCCGCAGCCGGAAGATCCGCGCGCTCATCGAACGGAACGTCCGGCCGCCGTCGGGCCACAGCTGGTGCCGGAGGCCGTCCCAGGTGACGAGCTCCCCGAACCGCGCGACCAACGGTCGCAGCACCGCCACCTCGGCCCGGGAGACCGGGACCGTCCGCCCGCCGTAGCGCAGCGCCAGGTCGGCCTCGAGGCGGGGCGGCCACCGCCGGCGGTCGAACTCTGCGGCCAAGCGCTGCATCCGGGCCAACAGGTCCCGCTCGTCCGCAGGGATGCGGACCCAGTCTTCGCCGGGGTCCAGGCGGGGCGGCGGGGCGCCCTCGGACACGAGCAGCAGGCGGGGGGGGCCCCGCTCGGCGGCCGCCCGCCGG
>DATFVX010000381.1:0-2046 GCA_035259985.1 Acidimicrobiales bacterium
CATCCGCGGCCGGTTCGATGACGCCACCCTCAGCCGTTTCCGGGAGTTCGTCGTCACATGAGCCATCCGCAGCCCGAGACTCGCCCGGCCGAGCCGGCCGGCTTCGAGCCGCCCCCATACCCCTACGACCGGCTCGCCGACATCCACAAGGTGGCCGACACGTGCGACGGCGGCGCCGTCGACCTGTCGATCGGCACGCCCTGCGATCCGCCGCCCGGCGCCGTCGTCGAGATGCTCGCCGCGTCCGGTGCGGAGCGGGGTTATCCACCGTCGGTCGGCACACCCGCGTTCCGGGAGGCGGCCGCCGCATGGCTCGGCCGCCGCTTCGGCGCCGAGGTGGAGCCCGAGCAGGTGGCCGCATGCGTCGGCACGAAGGAGCTCGTGGCCGGCGTCCCGCAGTGGCTGCACCTGCGCTCGCCCGGCCGCGACACCGTCCTGTACCCGCACATCAGCTATCCGACGTACGCGATGGGTGCCGTCCTGGCGGGCTGCCGGCCGGTTCCCTACCGGACGTTCGACGCCATCGCGCCCGAGGACGCGGCCCGGGCCCTGTGCCTGTGGGTCAACTCACCGGGCAACCCGACCGGCGAGCTGGTCGACCCGAGGGCGGCCGCCGGGTGGGGGCGCCGCCATGGGGTGCCGGTGCTGTCCGACGAGTGCTACATCGAGTTCACGTGGGACGGGCCCGGTCGGACGATCCTCGCCGACGGCAGCGACGGCGTGATCGCCCTGCACTCGCTGTCCAAGCGGTCGAACCTCGCCGGCGCCAGGGTGGGCTTCTACGCCGGGGATCACGACCTCGTGCACTACCTGTCCGAGGTGCGCAAGCACGCCGGGTTCATGGTCCCAGGGCCGGTGCAGGCGGCTGCGGTGCTGGCGTTCGGTGACGACGCCCACGTCGACGTGCAGCGGGAGCGCTACCTCCGCCGGCTCGACCTGCTGGCGATGGCCCTGTGTGAGTTCGGGGTCCACTGCGTCCGCCCGGCCGCGACGTTCTACCTGTGGGTGGCGGCGCCGGACGGGGACGCCTGGGCGCTGGCCCACCGGCTCGCCGCCGAGGGCGGGGCGATCGTGTCGCCGGGCGAGTTCTACGGGCCGGACGGGGCGGACCACATCCGCATCGCGGTGGTGCAGCCGGACGACCGCCTCGAGCTGGTCGCCCGCCGGCTGGGCGTGTCGGCGCAGCGTTGACGCGGCGACGGCGCCACGACGGGGTGGCGGTCAGTCGTTGGTGTGGAGCGTGGGATTGAGCGCGACGGATCCACCGGCGCGAGGCAGGACCTCGACGGCCCCGGACGTGCTGTTTCGGCGGAACAACAGGTTGTCCGCCCCGCTGAGCTCGCCGGCCTTGACCACCGATCCGTCGGGCCGCGTCACCCGCGTCCCGGCCGTGACGTAGAGGCCCGCCTCGACCACGCAGTCGTCCCCGAGCGAGATGCCGATGCCGCCGTTGGCGCCGATGAGGCAGCGCTCGCCGACGCGGATCACCTCCTTGCCGCCGCCCGACAGGGTCCCCATTATCGACGCCCCGCCGCCGATGTCGGAGCCCTGGCCGACCACGACGCCCTGGCTGATGCGACCCTCGACCATGGCGTTGCCCAGGGTGCCGCCGTTGAAGTTGACATAGCCCTCGTGCATGACGACCGTGCCGCTCCCGAGGTGTGCGCCGAGCCGCACGCGGTCGGCGTCGGCGATGCGCACCCCGGTGGGGACGACGTAGTCGCTCATGCGCGGGAACTTGTCGAGCCCGAAGACCTGCAGGGGCTGCCCGGCGGCGCGGGCCGCCAGCCGTATCTGCTCGAAGTCGTCGACCGGACACGGACCTCGGTCGGTCCAGACCACGTTGTTGAGCAGCCCGAACACGTCGTCAAGGTTGGCGCCGTTGGGGGCGATGAGCCGGTGGGACAGCAGGTGCAGGCGCAGGTAGACGTCGTGCGCGTCGATCGGCGGGTCGTCGAGCGACTCGATGAACGTCGCGACCGCGGCGCGCTCGACGCGTCGGAGCGGATCGGGCCCGCAGGCGGCCGCCACGTCCACGCCGAGCAG